>CANCFT010000068.1 GCA_947377285.1 Bacteriovoracaceae bacterium | reverse complement strand
CGAATGTGAGTTTAGTGCAAAATAACATTATTACTGTTAGAACTAGAGCTTTCATTTTATTGTCCTCCATCGACTTATATTTAGTTAGTATTGATCTGCTTTAACAAAATTTGCGAATTTCAACTCAAATCATTTTTATATTTTTAATAGCCGATTGATCAATATTATCTGAAAGGGAAATCCAATTCAATCAAAACTAGAGTGATCTCATTAGAAGTGTATTTAGAATAAAAATCCTCAAAGTTACCTCTTCTTTTAATCTATTTTAACATTTGATCAAAACAAGAAAACTTTTTCAATAGTAATTAAAGTAATGGATAAATCTTGGCTCATGAGTTGGCAATTGCGTGTCTTTCATTCCATGAACGCCAAATTCATCATTTTCCGGGTTTGTTTTAAAAGGCTAAGACTTTTGATCACAGAAAATAAAAAAAGCCAATTTAAGGGGTACAGATCATTTATGAGCCTCTATTGTCTTATTCTTTGGTCATCGATTCAAACTTTAAGATTAAATTATGACCTATCATTCAGTAATATGTATGTAGCATTCATTAGTTTGTGAGCGATTGTATAGTTCTTTGCAATTTTATTTAACATCTTTGAAAAGACTAAAGCTTGCAACCTAGCACGATTTTATTGCTATCTATTGACCTCGTAGAGCACGAAGCGTCCTGATATTTACCTTTAGTAAATACAATAGTCGTTTCAAAGCAGAATCCACCGCGACATTGGTCAACTCGCAAATCATGCATTCCTTCATGTGTGGATTTTAGTATTGAAAATTTGTCAGCAGATGCCGAAAAAAGGACATTCTCTTTATTTTGAACAACCCAGAATCGAAATGTGTGGGCACCAGTAACCGGAGTGAGTTGATACTTTGTTGAAGGCCTTATAAAAAATGCGTGTTGTTTATTCGTAGAAATTTGAATTTTTTTGTATCGAAAAAAATGTCGATAAGTGTTAGGCAAGTTGAGTTTCTTAGAAGTGTCTTTAATTATCACTTGATCTTCCAAGTCTTCTAGGGACACCAAAATTTTTGCCAGCTTTTCAGGAATAATTGCCCAGCCGTCGATTGAATCCTCTGTCGCTGAAGAAAATAAGTCTAGTCCTTGAGCCTTGGCTAAAAAGCTGAAAAAAAAGATTAAAAGTATTTTAATCTTTTTTTTTTGATAATATTCCTGAGTTGAATTCTACTTTATAAATCTGTTTATAATCAACTATGAAATATTGTATTTTGACTAAATATTCAAAGTCAATTTTAAAATATTCAGTGGATAGATTATAGACTCTGAAAATTTTTAACAGCAAGTTCAAATTGCGATGAAGCTTTAATTTTATCGATATATCGAATTGTTCTTTTTTTCTTAACTGGAAAGTCAAAAAGCACTGGTGATGAACAGTGATTACAACATTGCTTGTTTTCAGGTATTAATATTATTTTCTCGGTTTTTGGAACGATTGATAATTGGCATCCCGTATTTTTAGCTTCTTGATATTTAAAGCTATTCTCTTTTTCGGAAGCAATGCCCGAAAGAGCACAAATGCATCCAGTTGTTGAAGAGTCGGTACGAAGCCTGAAGTAAATTGAGCTTTTATCGAACTTAATTATTTCGAGAATATTTTCTATCTCAATTTCACTGCCTGGTGGTTTTCCTCCTTTAAATTTATAAACTCCTTCAATTAATGAAATATTAATTTCTGTTGCTAGAATTATTTTAGTGAAAAAAAGAAGGGATAATGGAAAAAATCGAATTTTGGACATTGCTTTGTATCTCTAATAGTTTATTAGTAAATGGTATTTTTTATTTTTAATTATGTCTATGAACCCATTGTAAATCATCACACTCTTCGTTATCATTTATAAAAATAGTACTGTCCGCTTTTTTCTCTTTTAAATAAGGTTCAAGGAATTAAAACTGTGAAATCTATTCCCTATTACTTATTTTATCACTTATATTTTTTAACATGGCCGGATTTGCCAAAGAGGGTAATGAAATGAATCAGAAGAAATTTGAATTCGCCTCATACGGTCTAATAAATTCGAATGAATTAATTGTGACAGTACACTTATTCAAAGGTTTTAAAGAACAAGTAGGTTCTTCAAAAACAAAAGCCAATCCTTCTCAAATAATTCGGCCAGAACAAGAGCTGAAAAATAATAAAGGTATTTCTGTTTGATTAGAATTCAAAAATATCTCTTCGAGAGAAATTCACGTTAGTAGCAGGCTTTGGTTTACTCGGCTAAAGGTTTTTTTAAATGATGAGCCTCTAGTATATGTTGGCCCTTTGGTAAGTTTGCCACCTCCGAGTTTACATGACTTTGTAAGCTTAAAACCAGAGGAGAAGTTCACAAGCGAACAGATTAGTTTAAATAGTTATTATCAACTGCCAGAGGAAATTAAGGGCAAATTGAAAGTAGTGTTTCAATATGGCCAACAAGTTCCAGCCGTGAGCACAATTTTGTCAGTGGTTGATTAATTATTTGGAGAAACACGCAATCCTAAATTTTATAAGTTTTAAATTTCAAACTTAGAACTCAATTCAAGTGAGTCATAGCCTGTCGGTACTACCCCCTATCAAGATAGATTAGTTTTTAGTTTAATGCTCTAATAGAGAATATTGTCGGATCAATCCTGGGAGGAAAAATGGCAACACAGGTGCAATTCGATCAACAACTTTGGAGAACACAGTTAGTTTTTGTATTAATTTTCTTAATGTCTTCAGGGGCTAATGCAATGGGTATGTTTGGCAAAGTCATGTTTTCAGAAGTACGAGGCAAAGTACTAATGAACGCCGCACCAGTCTCCGGAGCTAAGGTAAAACGCGAATACACATGGTCTTGGGATAATAAAAAAGTACAGGAAGAAACCGTAAGCGATGTCACTTGCGGCAGCATTTTCACCAATACCCGTGCCTATTTTATCAATTAGGGTACTAGCTTTTCTATTTCCCGTTAAGGCTTCTGCAAATAGTTCATCAAGTAAAATTGATTCGCTCTGATTTCCATCTGTAATAAAATGGGCCCGCAT
>CANCFT010000067.1 GCA_947377285.1 Bacteriovoracaceae bacterium | reverse complement strand
ATTCTGGAACCATCTGTAATTTATTAAACTCCTCTGATTGAATTTTTGGACCGAGGTTAGTTAGTGAAGACAAAAATTCGAAAGTAAGCCGATGAAGTGAATCATCGACAATCCAGCTCTTAGATTGAGTTCGTCCAAACTTGTTAGTCGCATTAATCTGCAGTGTTCTATCCTGAAGAGGATCATAAAGAATATTTCTTGGATACAAATAGGGAAAGGTAAGTGCAACAACTTGTGTAGCTAATAGTGGAGTAGCTACTATATAATTATCAAAATCCTTTCCCTGAATTAAATAATTCAAAAAAAATCTTGATGTATTACTGTTGTCTTTTTTGTCTGTTACTTTTACTGAAGATGTCCCATAAATATCATAAGAAAAAGCATCAAGAGTCCTAAAAATTGTCGGTCCCGCTGAAGAGATATCTATGTCAGGATAAATTTCTGGAAAAATTAAATTTATTTCTGCAACAGATTCTTCTAAATTTTTATTTTGTGCCCTTACACGAATTTTTTGGTTTTTTAAATAATTCATAAATTTCAAATTAGGAGCAGGCATTATATTTTCGTCGCTTAGACTAAATTCGACTTCTGGTGTGTAAATTGGTGTGTCTATATCTCCACTCGCAACCATTGCGCTTGCATCTAAACTCGACCAAAAAAATCTTGTTGTTTTATTTATATCTGTATCGTTTAAATCTTTAACACCTAACTTTATAAAACCACTACCATTGTAACTGGGTTTTACAACCCAATCAGAACTTGGTGCAATTGGCGCATCAACTTCTGTTGATGTAAATTGGATTTTAGGTATTGTGCAATTATCTTCTAGATCAGTTGCTAAATCAGATAGTGTGTTTACAAAATACTCTCTCATGGATACAGGTATCCCATTTGTTTTGATAGGACGTACGTAAACATCTGAAGATAAATAAGTGTCATTAAATAAGTGACCTGTAAAATCAGATGTAGTTCGAGAAACTAAGTCATGAGTAATTGCAGCAGTTGGCAATCCTAAACGCTCTGCATCTTGGATTATTAGGTCTTTATTCATTCTAATATTTCTTGATTTATATGGGTACTGTAACGGAGTAATAGGTGAAGCTACATGAAAAACCCCCGAATATTTTGAGATATAATTAATTTCATCACTATCACCATTGTCTGTTATTTTTCTAAAAGTAGAATTAACAACTGCATTACCTTGCGAATGTGCAACGACCAGAATTTTTCGTTTAGCATTCTTAGACAAAATAAAATATCCTCTTACTGCATCTATGATCGTATTATTTTCATTTATCAGTGTATCCACTGATGCCAAACTTCTTTTAATCGCTTCTTGATCAGTTTCTTTCGCAATATTTATCAATGTTCCATAATTCACACTAGAAGGCGTTACAAATTTTGAAATAGATAAAAAAACACCACTTGGATCATATGCCAAATGATCTTGCAGAGTAGCTTCAGGTAGATTTTTAATTACATTATATATTGCCTTTACGTTATCATTTTTTCCAGTCTTGATGAAATAAGCTTGGGCAAATAATTCAGCGGCGTCATTTATAGCACCAAATGAAGGGTTGTGAATTCCGATATATTTTACTGGAGGTAGGCCAGCTACACTTGCTCCAGAATCAAGAGTTGCGCTTCTTGAATTTATTATTGATTTAATTAATTCTTTATCTTTGTAATTTTTATCTGCATTTGTTAAAATACCATTTATATAATAGACATCAGTTCCATTCGCTGAACACTTCAAGCTTTGAGCATTAAGAGAAAGACAAATAAAAAATGATGATATTATAAATATGTTTCTCATTTATTCTTTTCCTTTTTTTTAGCTAATATGTTCGTAATTTTTTTTTGACAATTTTCCATTATTTTTTTATCTCCAAAACCATCCCCATATGCATACCCTCCTAATTTCTGAGACAAATAATTAAAAGCTGCTCTTCTCCTCTCTGTATTGTAAAGCGCATTGCCAGAAATATACTTAACTAGATCGGGAGAGCCTTTCAAATCTAAGAGTTTTAAACCTGACCAAATACACGTATTATCTTCAGAAGTATTACTTGAATACTTAATAAACTCGTCTATGCTCATTTTTTTGTAATTGCTATAAAAACCTGGAGCTCTTCTAAATTCATTTTTTAAATTATCTCTTTCAACCCATGTATTAAAATTTCGATTTATAAATATCTCTATATCATCCCGTACACCATCATGGTTTGAATCTATCCCCTCCAACGACTTTTTATCTTCTTCTAAATCTGGAAACTCTTTTGGCTCCAAAACGCCGTCAACTATTTGAGGTTTATAATTGGCTTTTAGTTCTTTTAAAAAAGGCTCTACTCTATCTCTATAGTAGTCACTGGCACCAAAGCAAGCCTGAGTTTGTATTAAAACAAACACTACACTCAATCCTAAACTTAAACTTTTCACAATTATCTCCATCATTATTTAGCCTTTTAAATTAAAATAAAATTTACAAATTTCATATCTATTCCTGGTCTGCAAAGATAAGTATTTTTTTCTGGATTATCTATAACTTCTAAATTCACTTCCTAACACGAAAAACTTAAAAAAAATTTTGATACATTTACATTGAAGGCTTAATAACTAAAACCCTAAGCAGAAATTTCTTAAAGCTATGTCTGCCATTTCATCTTCAGTCGGCTGCCCTGCAAAGCTGGAATCAACTGTATTCAAGGCAATAAATCTTTGATCAGTATTTCCATAAGCAATTTTTAAGATACTCTTACTAATATCTACTTTTGTTAAATCTGTTTCGACTAATTTCAAACATTGCTCTAACTTATTAAGCTTAGCAAAATTACTCATCAGAGTTGGAAGGCTTGATATTTTTCTAAAATTTTCTTCATATACAAGTGCTATAGATCTTAGGTATTTTCTCTTAACCAAGTTATCTTTTGATTCAAATTGAATCCATCGTTGAACATCATCTCTAATTCCGTCGCCATCAGAATCAATCCCCAGTAAATCAACTTTTCCCTGATCTCCTGGATCTAGTACTTGTGGATCATTGACAAAAATTTGTTTGGTGAATGTAGCTTGCGCACCTGCTCCATCTGTAACTTTCAATTTGATATTATAATAAGAATTGGACTGAAAATTATGAACCAATTTAGGGTCTGTTGAAATTTCGCTTGAACCATCACCCAAATCCCATTCATAGTGTGTAACAATTCTGTCCTGTAAAAGAGATTTAGAGGCATCTAGAGTCACAACTCGACCTAACTCTACTGTTTCACTAAAATAAGGA
>CANCFT010000066.1 GCA_947377285.1 Bacteriovoracaceae bacterium | reverse complement strand
CGGATTTAGGCGATTTGATTACGGAGTATCGATGGGATTTAGGTGATGGCAATATTATCACGAGCATGATTCCATCGATTGATTATACTTACGCAGCTTCTTCAATATACTCAATCTCTCTTACTGTAAAAGATTCAATTGGAGCAACTGGTTCAGTGTCTCAAAATGTGACGACGATTGAGAATCAAGCACCATTGGTGAATATTAGCTGTTTACCAACTGTAGGTTTTACTTATCAGTGCAGCAGTAATGCATATGATCCAGATGGCTCTATTGTAGATTCCACGTGGACGATTGAAGGAAAAAGTTTTACTGGTCTAAATGCACTATTTGATTTTACTAACGGGGGAGACAAGATTATTTCATTTTCTGCAAAAGATAATTTGGGAAAAGTGACAAATTCAATCACGTCTATTCATGTAAATAGACCCTTTTCGGATTTCGTATGTAATATTGTCGATATACTTAAAGTAAATTGTTCAATATCAGCTACAGTTAATATGGATAATATTGTATTAACTAAATTTATTTTTGATGACACTGATTTAAAAACTCAAAATCCTATAGTTTATGAATTCAAAAATTTCGGACAACATAAAGTAAAATTAGAATTAACAAGAAATGATGGTGTCATTTCAACTTTGGAAAAAAGTTTAAGTTTTAATAATGTTTATCTTAATCCAAAACCCATTTTTTCAAATTCTGTCGAACTGGCTTACGCTGTTCAATTTAATGCTAGCGAATCATTAGCTCAGGGAAGAAGTAATGTAAGTTACAAATGGAATTTTGGTGATGGAAGCACAGATACTAGCTCAGATTGGATAATCACGCATAGATATTCTGGAACAGGTCAATTTACGGTAGTTTTAACGGTAATTGATATTCTTGGATATACTGGGACAATTTCAAAGTCTATTTATGTTTATGACCCTGAAGTTCTTGATCCAGGAATTGCCAATAATGATACCGTTCTGGGAATAGATTCAGACGGTGATGGCATCCGTGACGATATTCAACGTTGGATAAATTTCGAAGCAGCCGATAATGTTGATTTAAAAAATGCATTAAAAAATCTCGCTAAAAATTGGCAAGAGTCAATTGCGAATGTAGGAGACATTAACAAATCACAAGATTTATTTCAAAAAAATCAAAAATACGGAATTTATCTATATGGTGTTTTGGATGATGACTTGAGAGCAGATCACTTGGTCAAGATTATGAAATTTCTTTATTTTAGAACAGAAGAGCGTTATCACGTCTTACTTCAAATTCAATCTAATAATGCAGGTGCGACTTTAATTGCTGGCCCTACGTTGAAAGCAGACAGACTTAATATCTTACAGGGAAATTAATATGAACTTAATTAAAGTTACACCTATTTTATTTTTGCTATTTCTTTGTTCTTCTTGCACTGAATACGAAAAAATAATGGGTCCAGCATTAAAGGCAAAGATGGAAGACAAAAATCCGAATCCAGTTTTTGACGGAGAAGCCGAGCCTCCAATGCCTAGTCCATCAGAAAATGATAAAACACTACTAGGAATAGATGCCAATAAAAATGGAATACGTGACGATATTGATATTTGGATCAATCGAACTGGGAAAACATATAATGAGAGAATGGCACTTCGGCAACTTGCAAAAGCGTTAAGGGAAGAATGGATTGCTGGAAATATGGCATATGACAATTATAAGAAAGGACCGATTGATGTCTTTGATCCAAAACAGAATGACTATGACAAATCGATTGGAAAATTAGTTCAAGCGGCTACAAGTTTGGAATGGGAATCAAGTGCCTGTATAGATTTTTTTTTCATAGAACCATTTTATGATTCTAAAGAACCAATTAATTTAGTAAATGTTTTAACTATATTGCTTAGTAATAGCTCGTTACGAAAAGAATCTCTAAAATCTTATTACCAGTATAATCATATTTACGGACCAGCCAACGGTGGAAAAGAAAAAAATGAGTATTGTTTATTTAATGTAAAAGAATTAGATCTAGCAAAGCTTAATTATGAAAATGCTCTTAGAATTCGTAGAGAAAAATCAGGATATAAATATGATAAAAA
Source organism: Bacteriovoracaceae bacterium (assembly GCA_947377285.1). Classification (GTDB taxonomy): domain Bacteria; phylum Bdellovibrionota; class Bacteriovoracia; order Bacteriovoracales; family Bacteriovoracaceae; genus Bacteriovorax. Next base: position 1,509 of record CANCFT010000066.1, on the reverse strand, counting down.
ATAAGTCAATTGTATTTCTATTTTTAGCTACCATATTATTTATTCAAAATTCATTTGCTGAACTTTCTTGTTCTGCTAATGGAACTTTGATTTATTATTTGAACGGAGTAAATGTTAAAACGGAAGCAGAAAATAAAGCTTCTGCTCATTTGATAGATGTAGAAGTTCAGAATTATATACCCAAAATAGATAAAAGTCTAAAATTACCAGCTGTAGAAGGTATATTTAATTATTCCACAGGTCTGTTTAATGACATCACCAAACTTCGCGAACAATTAATATTGGATGCTGACGGCAATGTTACGGTTGAAAAACGTAGAAAACATTTCGAAGAGCTTATTAAGTCTGAAATGGATTTGGTGTATGCGCAAAAATGGGAAAGTCTTTCAATATCTGAAAAATCTTTATTAGATGAAAAACTTAAAAAAACATTCGATTATATTTATAATATTGGAGATAAGAATTCACTAACCTATAATAGTGGAAATTTTACAGGTAAGCAGATTTATGATGAATTGAGTAATCTTAATAATGGAATTGCCAAGCTCGTAGCTATTGCTGCATCGGATAGACAAGTGGTTTCTCAGGTAAAAAAGAAAATTAGCGATGCACTCTTTATTAATAATCAAAAAGTTATTTTTGTTGCTCACTCACAAGGAAACGAAGCGTTGCGTACATCATATCTGGAGCTTCAGAGTGAACTTACTGCAAATACAAGAGATATTGACCTAGATATATTAGATAATACCTTCGGTGCTCTACATGTTGCTTCTCCATCTCCAGATTTAATAAATTTTAATAGTGAGGCGATCAAATTAAATACGGATCTTGTTATTAACGAATCAACGTTATTCACAATAAATAATAATCCAATTTCACCAAATTATTTCTATGATTCCGATAAGACTCAAGGTGGCTTTTTAAAATCAATACTCTTGGTTGGTGATTTTTTAAATACTGTTTCAATATTTTTTACAACAAATTTATTCCATAGCTTTAATGATATTTACCTAAGCGAAAAAGTTTATGCACGATCCGTTGCTAGTGATGCTTCTACATTTGATTCTATGACAAATATTTTTCACAAAAATATTGTAAAAGTTGCAGAATCACTCGGTAGCAATTGTGGTTTACCTAAAATCCAATTTACATCAACAGAAGTTGATGCGCCAATTGCACCAAGCTCTGATTGGGTTGTTAAACCCAGTTACAATGGTAGTGGTTTTATAAAGTTAGGTGTTAAAGATTTAAACGATACAGATATAAATAAAACAACAAGATTTTTTTGGTCGAGTTTAGATGCAAGCGCAATGGTTGCGAGTGGAGCTATAGACACACCAATTTACACCCCAGAAGTCGAATTTAGTCTAATTGACGAAAATATAATGCCTGCTCCTAATTTGAAATTTATGAATTATTTAAAAAACCAAAAAATTCGTGTAAGGGCACAAAATAAAAATTTAGAAGAATCTGTTGCAGAAATAAATATAATTTTTCCAGAAATTTATC
>CANCFT010000065.1 GCA_947377285.1 Bacteriovoracaceae bacterium | reverse complement strand
GAAGTCATGACTCCAAGGTCAATCACTTTATAGCCATTGCAAGCAAGCACAACACCAACAATATTTTTTCCAATATCGTGAACGTCACCTTTAACAGTGGCGATAACGAAGACACCTTGCTCGCGAGCATCTGCCGCATTCAAACGTTTTTCTTCTTCCATGAATGGCTCTAAGTAAGCGACGGCTTTTTTCATCACACGGGCGGATTTAACAACTTGAGGGAGAAACATTTTTCCTTGACCGAAGAGATCACCGACAATTTTCATCCCTTCCATTAAAGGACCTTCGATGACATTGAGAGGTCTGCCATATTTTATCCGGGCTTCTTCAGTGTCGACGTCGACAAAAGCGTCGAGGCCTTTGACGAGAGAGTGACTGATGCGTTCTTCGAGTGAGAAATTTCTCCATTCCTCTTGTAGTTTCTCCTCTTTTTTTCCGTTGGTACTTTTTAATTTTTCGGCCAACTCTAATAATTCTTCAGTGGCATTAGAGTGTTTATTTAAAACAACAGCTTCACATTTTTCTCGAAGCTCGGGATTGATTTCATCGTAAACACCCAACATGCCGGCGTTGACGATTCCCATATCTAAACCTGCTTTAATTGCATGGTAGAGGAAAACGGTGTGGATGGCCTCGCGGACAATATTATTTCCACGGAATGAAAATGATAAATTAGAAACTCCGCCAGAAGTTAAAGCACCAGGGCATACTACTTTTAAAACTTTGACGGCTTCGATAAAATTGACTCCGTAAGAATCGTGTTCTTCTATACCAGTGGCCACAGTTAAAATATTAGCATCGAAAATAATATCATTGGGATCAAAATTAAGTTTTGATACGAGAAGATCATAAGCGCGTTTACAGATTCGGACTTTTTCATCTTTTGAAGCTGCTTGGCCTTGTTCGTCGAATGCCATAATGACTACGGCCGCTCCATATTGTTGAGCAAGACTTGCATGTTTTAAAAAGACCTCTTCGCCTTCTTTAAGTGAAATGGAATTGATAATGGATTTTCCTTGAACGCATTTTAATCCAGCTTCAATGACTTCCCATTTAGAAGAATCGATCATGATCGGCACGCGTGAAATATCTGGTTCACTGGCCACTAAATTTAAAAAATGAGTCATGCAAGCAAGTGAGTCAAGGAGGCCTTCATCAAAATTGATATCGATGATATTGGCGCCATTAACTACTTGTTGACGAGCAACTGATAAGGCTTCATCAAAATTTCCGGCCTTAATGAGTTTGGCAAATAAAGGAGAGCCTGTGACGTTTGTGCGTTCTCCAACCATATAAAAGGGATTTCGATCTGAGTTTTGGATATTGAAAGCTTCTAATCCTGAGAGTCTTGTGGCTTTTGATATTTCTGGAATTATTCTTGGAGTTTTTGTTTGTATTTTTTTAACAATGGCCGCGATATGAGCAGGAGTTGTCCCACAACATCCACCTAAAATATTAATGAATCCGCTTTCGGCAAATTCGCCGACAAACTGAGCTGTTTTAAGAGGAGTTTCATCATAGCCAGTAGGAGAAAGTGGATTAGGCAATCCGGCATTTGGGTAACAACTAATATAACAATTAGCGATTTGTGAGAGCTCTTCTATGTATGGTCTCATTTCGCGAGCACCTAGTGCGCAATTGATTCCCACTGATAAAGGTTTTGCATGTCTAACAGAATTCCAGAAGGCTTCAACTGTTTGGCCGGAAAGAGTTCTTCCAGATGCGTCAGTTATTGTTACTGATAACATGAGTGGATATTTTGTGTTTGTTTCTGCTTGGAATTTTTCGATGGCAAAAATACAAGCTTTTAAATTAAGTGTATCAAAAACAGTTTCAGGTAAAAGGATATCGACGCCACCTTCGATTAAGGCTTTGGTTTGTTCATAATAATTTTCGACGAGTTCATCGAATGTAACGGCCCTGAAAGCGGGATTGTTTACATCTGGGGAAAGTGAGAGTGTTCTGTTAGTTGGTCCTAAGGCGCCAGCAACAAAACATTTTCTGGTTGGATTTTTTTTCATGAAGTCGTCGCAAGCAGATCTTGCGAGTTGAGCTGCTTTGACGTTTAGGTCGTAGACAATATGCTCGAGGTTATAATCTTTCTGGGCCAGGCGAGTTCCGGAGAACGTATTGGTTTCGATTATGTCTGCACCTGCTTCTAAGTATTGAGTGTGAATTTCTTTAATGATCTGAGGTCTTGTAAAAACCAGAAGGTCGTTATTGCCTTTTAAGTCCTGAGAGTGTTGATCAAAAAATCCTTCGCGAAAATCTTTTTCTTGAAGTTTATAAGTTTGAATCATGGTGCCCATGGCGCCATCCATAAAGAGGATTTTTTCTTTAAGTGTTGATTCAAGTAGAGTGAGTGTCGGGTGTTTTTTTAGCATAGTTTTTTATTTTTGGAATTTTTTTACAATGTCTACAATTGTTCCAGTGTCATTCATAATATAAAAGTGCACACAAGGAGCTCCTTTATTGAGGAGGTCTTCAACCTGATTGCTGGCCCACTCTTTTCCAATGGCCGTTACATTTTTTGGGTCAAGGGTTACGGCTTCAACTAATTGATCGGGAAGATCGATATAAAAGTTTTTTGGGATGCTAACTAATTGAGTGGCATTTTTTAAAACTTTAATTCCAGGAATAATAGGAATGGTGATTCCAGATTCTCGGCAGAGACGAACGAATTCAAAATAGTTTTTATTATCAAAAAACATTTGTGTGACGACATAGTCAGCCCCCGCATCGATTTTTCGTTTTAAGTTTTGAACATCAAGTTTTAAGTTGGGAGCTTCAAAATGTTTTTCAGGGTATCCAGCAACACCAACGCAAAAATCAAATTTAGCGCCATCACTGATTTCTTCTAAGAACACACCTTGATTCATTTGGTAAACTTGTTCGACCAACTCAGATGCAAAATTATTTTGAGTGCGGCTTTTTGAAAGTTCTTTTTTATAATTGGGCCCGTCTCCTCTAAGTGCTAAAACATTATGGATGCCAAGAAAATTTAATTCCAAGAGAGCATCTTCAGTTTCTTCTTTAGAAAAACCTAAACTTAAAAGATGAGCAACAGTGTCGATTTTAAATCTGTTTTGAATGATCCCACAAATACCAATAGTGCCGGGGCGTTTTTTATAAATTTTGCGCTCGATACTTCCATCTTCACGTTCATGGTAATAAGCAGCTGAAGCGTGTGCCGTTACATCAATCCAAGGTGGATTAAGTGGAGTGAGCGCTTCAACAATATCGATAATTTCTTGCACTGAACGCCCGCGCGGTGGAGGGACAATTTCATAGCTAAAAAGTGGGTTTTTGGCGTTAGACAAATGTTCTGTGACTTTCATAGTTTTTGCTTTTTTTAGAAGTGACTTATTAAGCCGAGATTGTAACAATAAATGAAAGGTTCTCATAGCAAAAATAGAAGGTTTCTATGTCTGATTGGTATCAAATTGAAAATGGAACTATGACTGTCCAAGTAACTTCAACTGGTGCTGAGATGAAAGTAATCTTTGCCAAGCCATGGCTGCGGGATCTCCTCTGGTATCCTCGTGATGAAGCGGCCAAAAAAATATGGAATCGCTCTGCTCCAGTTCTTTTTCCAGTAGTTGGCAAATGTCAAAATGACACATATAAATTAATCGATAAGTCTTACACAATGCCTCAACATGGATTTGCCCGTGACAAAACTTTTACTTGTTTAAATAGTGACTCAACAGAGCTTGAATTTTTATTAGAGGCCGATCAAGAAACTTTTAAACATTATCCATTTTGTTTTGAATTGCG
>CANCFT010000064.1 GCA_947377285.1 Bacteriovoracaceae bacterium | reverse complement strand
CAAAAAAAAGTCTCCAGGAGACTTTTTTAGAGTTTACATTGAAGGCGGTGGACTGTTTGGTTGTCAACAAGTGAGAGGCTCACAAAGCCTTGTTTGTTGAAGGCGGATCTGGAGACGATTCCTTTAGTGTTGTCATTTGCATCTACGATTTGTAGGAGACCATCTTCTTGGGTCTGGTCGTAGGTGAAAAAATAGTATTGTCCGTTGAGTTCGCCGGAAAATTGCAAAGTTTTGTTGGCATCAAAAGTTTTTGTAAGTTGGATTTCTGATTGTATGAGTTCTCCATCGGTGTTTACATAGCGGTTAGAGGCCGTGCAGTCTATTCCGAAAGCTGAGATGGTGAAAAGTGTAGAGAGAGTTAGGATTGTTAGTTTTATCATTGGAACCTCTAGGGAGAGATCTTAGGATAAGTGAAGGGGGAAATGCAAGTCTGCTGGAGACTTTATTCGAGATTTCTTAATTCCTTGGTGGCACTTTCTAATTTTGCTAATATTTTTTCTAGACTCTTATTTTTAGGAGCGAAAGCGTAATTTCTTAAAACTTCATTAATTAAAGTTTGGTACTTTTTATTATTATTCTTTGCGATTTTTCTAAATTCATCTAATACTTCTTCATCTATCCAAATACTAATTCGCTCCTTTGAGAATTTAGTTTCAAATTCATCTGGGGCAATATGATTTTTTTTAGATAATTTAATTTTTGACATGAATTTCTTCCCACTTTTCTTGAATCTTAACTCGACGTATAAACACTTGCTGCTGGATAATTTTTAAGTCTTTTTCCGAAAACCCCTTTGAATACATAATTTCTAAAGTATCCAGATTAACTTTTGCATGAGCTTCTGGAGCATGCACGTGAACATTTGGGGGTTCGTGATCATTCGACCAAATCTTAAACTTTAAATTTTTAAACCTAAAAATTTCGCCCATTGAAGTATATACCTGTATGCTCTGTTATCAATGGGAGGGTTGTTTCAAAGGCCAAGTTGGGTCTAATTCGAATTAATGATTTAAAAATTGATTAGATGCGAAGTCTGCTGGAGACTTTATTTAAGCAACAGCGAGTGCGAGTTCATCATAAAGACTTTCAAGTTTTTGGACATTACCTCTGCGACCAGGGCCTTCGGTTAGTCGGATGAGGCCTAAGTCTTTGAGAAGGACAACGTCTCGATAAACGGATCTAAATCCTCTCCCAAGTATTTCTGAAAGTTGGGTGATAGATTCGGGTTTTTTATCTCTGATGGCACGCCAGACATTTAATCTGTTGTCTGTGAGAATTTTTCGAACAGCAGTGAGCGACTCGAAATAAATTCCATTTTTAATTTTTAATTTTTGGACTTTATTTGAATCAATTTTTCGTGCAATATCTTTTAAGTTTTTGTCGTGAATCGTGCGACTCTGAATTTTAATTTTCATTATTTTCATATTGATTCTCCTCGATTTTTCTAAATTTTAAAAAATCCTCTATAAGTGATTTCGTCGAAATAAAATAATAATGGCTTTCAATACCTTTTGAATCATGCCTGTGATGGCTTTTAGGAGCATGATTGGAAAAAAGTACTAGCACTTTTCTCCAAACTGGATCTGCCAGAATCAAACGGTATTTAATTCCGTCTGGATAGTATTTACTCTTGGGAACTTTCCAAAAAATTATTTCTTCGACAAGGCCTGAGTTTAAAATCAGTTTTGATTTATAAATTAGCACAGCTTTAGTCGTCACCACGCACTCCTGATACTATGTCATAAAATGACATACATTTATAGAATAAAAGAATTGAAGGTGCATTGTTTGAAAATGAATGATTTTTTTAAGTAATTAAAAAATATAACTAAGTGAATATTTCGTAATCATTATTATTAGTGGGGGAATTCATCTATTAACAAGATGCGAAGTCTGCTGGAGACTTTTTAAGCTGCTTTTTTAAGTCGGTCTAGGCCTTCTAGGATGAAGACCCTGATTAAAACTTGGTAAGGAATACCGTTTTTTTCAGCAACTTGTTTTAATTCTTCAATTGTCGATTCGTCTAATGCCACGCTGGTAGGTTTTTTGGGTGAATCTTTATATCTCTTCATTGCCTCGACTATTTTATTAACATTCAAACGAGTTGGATTTTTATATTCTTTTAATGATTTTACGTATGTCTTTTTCATAATTGTTTCTCTCTTTTTTACTGGCAGGTCTTGCACTGATAATTCGAATTTTTTCCTTTCTTAAAATAAAAGAGATTTGTAATACTTGTCCATTTTGAGCTCGTCCAATTATACCAAACCGATCTTCAACTATGAGATTTTCATTTTTTATCTGAATTCCCAAGGGAAAAACTTCCCTGCAGTGAAAGACAGACTCAACTACTTCCAAAGATACATTATGTTTTAATTTATTTTTGTGAGAGTTTCCATTATCCCAATCAAATTTAAATTTTTTTGTTTCTATCAGCCAAATAAATAGCCATTCCACAAACTCCCATTGGGCCATAAATATCCTAGCACACTATTTAGATAGTGTCTAAATAGTGCCAAAAATGATTAGTAAAAAGCATATCTATATTCAATTAAAAAATTTTAAGTAAAAGAAAAGGTATTGATTTTTAAGATGAGAACAGGAAAATCTAGAATGAAATTGAAGTTACATTTAAATTAATACGAGCAATTTTTGCACGACTTCGCATTGCGAAGTCTGCTGGAGACTTTTTAGTTTGAAATTGTGGTAGTGGTGTGGGCTTCGGGTTTTAGGCGGAAGTGAGTGAACTCGGGCACGAGGTCTTTGATGAGGTAGACGACGGTGTCGGGTTCTGCGGATTCGAGGCTTAAGAGGCGATTGAGATTTACATGGAAAGTTTCTTCGAGTTTTCGATAAAGGGCACGGCGGATTTTTCCGTGGTGAGTGAGTTCGTAGGATTCTTTATCGCTGAAGAGTTCTTCGAAAAGTTTTTCACCTGGGCGTAAACCAGAGTAGACAATTTTAATATCGCGGTCGACGACAAGGCCCGCAAGCCGAATCATCTCGCGAGCAAGATCGACGATTTTTACAGGCTCTCCCATATCGAGGACGAAAATTTCTCCGCCTTGGCCCATTGATCCTGCTTGGAGAACTAACTGACAAGCTTCTGGGATCGACATGAAATATCGGATGATGTCTGGATGAGTAACGGTAACATCGCGGCGTTCTTCGATTTGTTTGGTAAATAATGGAATAACACTTCCGTTACTTCCGAGAACGTTTCCGAAACGGACAGAGATAAATTTTGTGAGAGCGTTGCTTTGTTGAGCAATTTTAGAAATATCAGTGACGACCATTTCGGCAATTCGTTTTGAAGCTCCCATCACGTTAGTTGGGTTAACGGCTTTATCGGTCGAGATCATGATAAATTTTTCAACACCATGTCTGAGAGAGGCTTCAGCAATTATTTTTGTGCCTTTGACATTTGTTTCAATCGCTTCGATGGGATTGTACTCCATCATCGGGACATGTTTGTAAGCAGCGGCGTGGAAGACAATTTGTGGTTTGTAGAAATCAAAGAGGTCGTCGACTTTGCCGGCGTTTCTGACGTCGACAATTTTTGGATAGTAAGCAACGTCTGGGTATGTCGCTTTAAATTTTAATTCTAATTCGTACATAAAGAGTTCGCAGTAGTCGGCTAAAACTATTAATCGCGGTTGGAATTTGGCGATTTGAAAACACAGTTCACTACCGATTGATCCGCCGGCGCCAGTGACTAAAATTGTTTTATCGTTGATCATGGCGTTTAAGTGAGCGGTGTCGAGTTTAACTTGTTCGCGACCTAAAAGGTCTTCGATTTTTAAGTTTCTAAGAAGTGAAATTTCAACTTGGTTAGAGAGAAGTTGATCCATTTTAGGAAGGATTTTTATTTCAGTATTGGTCTCTTTGCAAAATTGGACGATGTGTTTGACTTCATCTCCAGAAGCCGAAGGGATGGCGATGAAAATTTTATCAAC
>CANCFT010000063.1 GCA_947377285.1 Bacteriovoracaceae bacterium | reverse complement strand
ATAAATTTTTTATCAGCATCTATTTTGGATAATAAATTAGAAATTGAGAAAAAATGTCTTGAGTATGTATCAAATGCAAGTCTTGCGTTGCTCAGTACAGGGGTTTCTGTTAAGTAAGTTAGATTTTCAAACACAAGATAGTCTGCTGTAAGACCCATTGAAATTGCTTTTTTTAAAATATATTTTGTTGTCGCAAGATTGAAGTTATCATGTTGGTACAAATGAATAATACATCTTTTTTCGTTAGATAAACTTTTCAAAACCTCTACCATACTGCTTTCGGTTGAATTACTTCTGTCATAGTTAGATGAATAGTATGAAGTTGAACGGCCTATAAAGAAAATATTCTTCGCTTTTTTTAACCTACAATTTTCAAACATAGATTTTGTTTCGATCTTTTCAAACCATTGATTAATGGATTGAACCTGATTTGGTAAAACAACAACGTTACTAGTTATTGAGCTCCGTATAAGAATCGCAACCATAAAGGAAATAAAGAACAGGAAAAGAACAAATGCTAAACCAAAGATTGTTAATATAAGTGACCGAAAGTTAAAAGTTTTCATATATATATGGAATGGATAATATTTGCTCAGTGTAAAAAAAATAAAAAACTACAATTAACAAAAAACCAATAACAAAATTTGTACTTATACTTTTCATCTCAAGCCAAGTTGCAATTGGCTTTTTAGTATTAATATAACTCAACAACTCACAGATTAATATTAAGAATACATAAATTGAAATCTGAGAAACGAGAAACTTACTTATATCACTATACTGCCAAAAGCTTTTTTTAAAATTAAAAATTTGTTTGAAAATTAGCAATGATTGTGAAAAATTCTCTGACCTCATTAAAACTGTAGGTAGAGAGATAAAAAATATAAATGTAAATGGCCATGCAAATTTTCTTAGAAATGAAATGGAATTATTTTTCTTTATATACTTACGTAATATTAAAGTGGCTACAATTGCACATCCATTAACTAATCCATAAATTAAAAAATTGACATTATCACCATGCCACAAACCAAGAAATACAAATGAAGTAATAAGTGCAATGTACATTGTAAAAGAAGTTTTAGCATTACTCACAAGTGGGTAGAAAATATAATCTCGAATCCATGTGGATAAAGTTATATGCCATCTTCTCCAGAATTCATCGATAGTAGATGCTGCGAAAGGACGATTGAAATTGTTTGTAAATTCATATCCAAAAAGTATCCCTAGCGCTATGGCAATATCTGTATATCCAGAAAAATCTAAAAATATATGGTAGCGAGTCAGTATTGAAATCCCCACCCATTCTGAACCTGATAATTTTTCAGGCCTTGAATAAGCGATAGCAAAAGGAAGAATATTGTCTGCTAATATAAATTTTTTAAATAAGCCCGAATATAACATTAAGCAAAATCTCGTGATATTTTTTCTATTTCGCAAATACTTCAATTCTATTTGAGGAACCATTTTTTGATATCTTTCAATCGGCCCACAAATTAACTGTGGAAAAAATGAAATATAAAGAGCACATTTCAAAAAACTTCGCTCTGCAGATGTTTTTTTATAATAGACATCAAAAACATAAGATAAAGATTGAAATGTGAAAAATGACAGACCTAAAGGGAGTAAGTAGCTTTTTAATTTATATTTAAAAACATGAATTGCAAAAAAATTTAGAGTTGAGTGATACTTGAAGGGTAAATACATCAAAATTATTAATATTATATAAATCTGTAAATATAATTTTCTTGCTCTTTTATCTCCTGATTCAATGGCTAGCCCTGTAAAATAAGTTCCAACTATTAAAGTTAAAAGGATTGAATAATAATTTTGCTCAATATAGACGTAATAACCCAAACTTGCTATTAGCAGAAGAATTGGTCTTACTTTTGAAGGGACGAAAACAAATAAGAGATAAATAGTTATAACAAAAATAAGATATGTTAATGTAAATTGATTCATGAAATATAATCTTACTTATTTCGCCCTTTAGAGTCAATTGAGTTAGATTACTTGCCAGGATGGATCTATACATAGAGCTAATAAAACTTTAGCCCATCGATTTTCTACACTAGGTTGATTAATTCCTATTTCCATTAATACTTCAAGTACTTTACCAGATGGTGTTTTTTCAGGATAAAAGAATTGGAATGCTCTTACTAAAGTCACATTTTTCGGTGTTTCTATTTTATTTTTTTCAAATATTCGGCTTAAAGTATAGGCTACCATTTTTTGATTAGAAGTTAAAACTTCACAAGTTTGATTAACATAGCCCTGTCTTAATGCACTAGGCACTCCGATCATAGGTAGGGTTGCTGCAAACTTTCCACCAGGGCAGATTGACTCTTTATCTGCAAATGAATCGAAATTATTCCCTATACGAACCTGTTCATAGATATCACAAGGGCCTCCAAAAGAGCTCGCTGGAGTAATTATAAATTTATAAGTAATTTCTTTTGCGTTCAAACCAAAAATTTCGACTAGAACTGATTGTACAAAAAATCTATCTCCCAGCCTTAAACCTATTTCAACATCATTGTTATTTACCCAGTTGCTTCGGTTATTTGATTCTGCTGAAATATTTTGAACATTAAAAAGAATTGAAATTAAAATATAAACCATAACAAATTTTAGAATTCTATCAGCCATCTTCAATATTCCTCGCATCTTCGATCATAACTTTAAGCTTTGAGTCTTTTACTTCAACGAGTGAAACAGCACGAGGAACTAATTTGGGAACGCGTAACATTTCAGATAATGTAGACGATATATTATTAATATTGATAATTTTATTTTCTAATGAAGGTATAACTGCGGCATCACCTATTGTTCCAATGACTCTTGAATAAGCATTAGAATTTTTTTGTGTCTTACTTAAATCTTTTCGCCCAACCAAGATATTTCCAAGTATTGTTGGCTTTTGAATTATGCCAGAGAATAAAGATGTCACATGTGCTCTATCATTATGACCAAAACCGGATCCAAGCTTTGTGGGAATTCGTTCGAATTCAGTTGCATATTGTATAACTGTTTCATCAAAAAGTGTTTTTCCTCCGGCGATTGATACTCCTTTTAATTTATCAATAAATTCAAGCAAGCAAGAACTAAAACCTCTATAAAATAAATTGCACCCAATTACATTTGTCATCCAACCTGTTCCATGTGAATCATGTAATAAGTTTAATTCCTGAGAAGTTGGTTGGGCATTTTTTTGAATTTTCAAGTTAGTTAGATTCGCAATCGGATCGTATGATTTTTCAATTTGATTTACATTATATGTGAGTTTCTGCTTTAGACCTAGCAGGGTTTGTCCTCTTTCCATTGGTGAAGAAAGTAATATTGAGCTGCTTAGCCCTTCAGTAATTGCAAACTCAGCCAAAGCAAAATGCTTAGATAAATTCTCTGCTTGAATTTTAATGAAAACATCTCTCAAATCTGGATCACAAATAATATAATTATCCATATGATGAGAAGCAAGTGCAGATAAAATATCAACATCTCCCTCAACTTCACAAGGAAAATTAATTCCTGGAATTATTAAATCATTCACTCCTGAAATAGATGATAATTTAATTGAACGCTGAAACAATTCCTCATACTTTGCTACTAATGGTCCGAATGCATCATCTAAATTTTTAACACCTTGTCTTATCAATTTCTCTGAACGATTCCTCTCATGGTAGAGAACATCAGCACCGGGCTGATTTGTTAAACTATATGCTTTTAAAGTACCTAGTGCATTTTCTATTTCAAAATCCAAGTCGCTATCATTTCGGTATGAAATTCCATTTTTTTTGTAAAATAATTCTAAAATATAAGTTATATAATCTGCTTCATCTGAGGGAATATTTATTACATTGGTTTTTAATGGTGATTTGAAAGCTCGTATTGCTGGAGTTTGCCCAATTCCTATTGCTGGAATAAAACATTTTGTTCTGTCTGCAACAAGCCCAGTTATACTAAAATCTCCAGGTACAGGACTAACTTGTTGAGCATTACTTAATGGATGTGCATTAGAAGCAGGATTACATCCGCGAATGATTAACATATTATTCATTAGGTCGGCCATGGGCCTTTTGCCACCTCTGGAATTTGCAACTTCATAATTCCATAAATGAGGCATATTAAATCCCTTTATATAATGATCTGAATATAAACCTTCAGATAAATGGGGGAATTTATTATTTATAGAGTTTATTTTATTATATGCACCTGGTGCCTGTAGAAATGGATCTGACTTTGATGGTTTAAGGACGTTATCAAAAGCCCATCGAGATGGCGCTCCATAGAAATTAAATTGTACAAAATTTCTAGCTTCTTGAGCTTCAAGCTTATTAGATAAATATTTACTTCTACTTTCTTGAATTATACTTCGTACGACTGATTTCAATAGTTCTCTTGTTGGGTTAAAAGTAAGCGCCGAAATTCCACCAAGCCCCAATCCTGATAACAACAAACTTCTTCTTGAAAATTTCTTGTC
>CANCFT010000062.1 GCA_947377285.1 Bacteriovoracaceae bacterium | reverse complement strand
AAGAGGAAACACCCGATCCCATCCCGAACTCGGAAGTTAAGCTCTTCAGCGCCGAAGGTAGTGCCAGGGAAACTTGGTGTGAGAAAAGGTCGATGCACCCTCTTAATTTTAAAAAACCCCGACTTGTTCGGGGTTTTTTGTTTTTGACGTTCTAAATTAACATGAAAAAATCAGAAAATATTCATATCGGTCACTGCACAACTCCTCATGGAATAAAAGGTGAATTCTCATTCGTGCTTTATAATTCAGAGGATTCTGTCTTAGTCGATGGTTCTTTAATTTCATTGCTACCGAGGTCTACATCTAGTTCTATTCCACACGACGGAAAAGATTTTAAAATAAAAAAAATAAGTTTCGGAAATAAGGTTATTGTGGTTTTAGATGGCGTAATTGATAGAAATACCGTGGAGGCGATGGTTCCTTTTGATATTTATTTTGATCGAAAGAATTTTCCTGAAATAGAAGAGGATGAATATTATCTGAATGATTTATTGGGACTTGAGGTTTTCGACTTTAAAAGCAAAAAATTAATTGGAAGAGTTATGGATTTTTATGAAAATGGCGCTCAAGTTGTTTTAAAAATTAAAACGGAAAGTGAGATCATTGAAATTCTTTTTATAGAACAATTTGTTCCCGTTGCAGATATTGCCAACGAGAGAATTGAAATAATTATGCCTGAGATGATTGAATGAAAAAAATTTGGATAATAACACTATTTCCAAATTACTTTGATCCACTCATTAATTTTGGAATTACCGGGGCAGCTCTTCGAGGAGAGCGAGGGCTTGATCTTCAAATACAAACTGTGCAATTAAGAAATTATACTCCAAAAGATTTTAAAGGTGTTGATGACTCCCCATTTGGAGGAGGTGCAGGCATGGTTATGCGCGCCGATGTCTTAAAGGAAGCCTTACTTAAAGGCGTAGTGGAAGAGGGAGGATATGGAGAAGATTATAAATCGAAACTTCATGTTATTTTCCCGGGACCACGTGGAAAAACTTGGGACAATTCATATTGTAAAGAATTCGCTGGAAGATTTAGTCGTGCGGATTCAAAGGATTTGGTTTTTATTTGCGGGAGATATGAAGGTATTGATGAGCGCTTTTTGTCACAATACGTAGATGAGCAGATAAGCGTTGGGGATTATATCCTTACAGGGGGAGAGATCCCTACAATGGCGATTATAGATTCTAGCTTAAGATTTTTTAATGGCGTGCTGGGGAATATTGATAGTATTTCAGAGGAGTCATTTCAAGCTAATTTACTAGAGCATCCCCAATATACTAAGCCACGGGTTTTTGATGGAATTGAAGTCCCTGAAATTTTACTTTCTGGGCATCATCAAAAAATTCAAAAATATCAAAAAGAAGAAAGTTTACGGCTGACAAAAATTCATAGGCCTGATCTTTTATTAAAAAAGGAGAACGAATGAAACTTTATTTAGGATTAGTTCATTATCCAATTAAAAATAAATTAGGTGAATTAGTTACTACATCTGTTACGAATTTAGATATTCACGATATTTCTAGAAGTTGCCGCACATTTGGAGTTCAAAAATATTTTATTGTGACTCCATTTGAGGCCCAGAGAGAATTAGTTGATTCAATCTTAGGGCATTGGGAGCAAGATAAAGCGAATGCTTTTAACCCGGACAGACAAGATGCATTAAGTATCGCCCGGGCCGTGAGTTCTATTGATGAAGCCATTAAAGAAATTACGAGAATTGAAGGTAAGGCTCCATTGATTGCCGTAACAGGAGCAAATTTTGAATCTTTTGATGGTGATGTTTCGCAATTGACAAAAAAGGTAGAAGGAAGCAATATGCCTTGTTTTCTATTATTTGGAACTGGTTGGGGACTTCACCCAATAGCACTTGAAAAAGCGGATTTTAAGTTATCGCCAATAATAGCAAAAAACACTGATGGGTATAATCACTTGTCAGTCAGATCTGCAGTCGCTATTTACTTAGCACGCATGTTTGGAATCTAGTATTTTTTTAAACCCTACTCGGTTAAGAACAACATTACGTTGGTCCTCTGGGAGTAGCGAAAGTATTAAGGAGTTCATATGAACTTGATCGACGTAGTAAACCAGGATCACTTAAATCCTAAAGTTAAAAGTTTACCTGCTTTTAAATCTGGGGACACAATTGCTGTTCACACAAAAATCACTGAAGGTGCAAAATCAAGAATTCAAATTTTTGAAGGTGTTTGTATCGGTTTTAAACAAAAAGGCGACATCAATGGTCACTTTAGAGTTAGAAAAGTATCTAACGGTATTGGAGTAGAAAGAGTTTTCCCTTTCCATTCACCAAACGTTGATAAAGTAGAAATCATCCAAAAAGGTAAAGCTCGTAAAGCGAAACTTTACTACCTTCGTGAAAGATCTGGTAAATCAGCTCGTATCGCGATCGATTACGATAGAAAAGATTCTTAATTTTTTTAATATAAAAGCCCCTCGATTAGAGGGGCTTTTTAGTTTTAGGGCTAAAAGTTATTAATAATGTTTGATTTAAAATTTTTCAGTAAGACATTTAAAACAATCTTTAGCGAAAAAGCCCATTCTGAAAATTATCAATTTTTTATGGCCGGAACAGACGAGGTTGGACGAGGTCCACTAGCTGGCCCTGTTGTTGCTGCTTGTGTGAGTCTTCACTTTAAAAATTATGATGACAAAGAATTGAAAAAAATCTTAAAAAACTGGGAATTATTAGGAATTAACGACTCAAAAAAAATCACTCATGGAAAACGTCTGGCAATTCTTTCTGAAATGCCATTTTCAAATGGGCCAATGATTATTAATCAAATTTATACTCACCACTATTCAAAAAATATAATACTTAAAATTTTAATTAAAGAAATTTCACCAAAAATAATCGATGAGATCAATATTCTAAATGCATCTTTGAAGGCGATGGAAGAGGCAGTTCACGGAAGTTGTGAAATGGATAAAATGGGATTGGTTCTCATTGATGGCAATAAAAAATTTAAATCATTGAGTCCACGAGTTCAATTAGAGCCAATTGTTAAAGGGGATTCAAAATCGTTACTCGTGGGCCTTGCTTCTGTCGTGGCCAAAGAATACCGAGACCAATTGATGAAGAAGTATAACGAAATTTATCCAGGTTATTCTTGGAGCAGCAATGCAGGCTATGGAACAGCTAAGCACTTGGAGGCCATTGGTCTTTTGGGAATTACCGATATTCATCGAAAAACATTTGCAGGAGTGAAGGAATATCATGAAAAAGGGGGAGCAGTTAGAGCAAGTGTTCTCTAGAGAATTTCATCAAAAGTGTTTGCCGGTGCTCATATCTTCTCAACTGTTGAGATCAATCAATGCTGGGCAAGTAGATTTGGCGGGGCTTTATAAAAATAAAAAAAATAAATCATGGGTTCTTTCGTTAATTGAAGTTAAATCGACACAATATCCGTCTAAGCGTCAATGGAGCAGACTTTTAAAAGCACAGGACTATTTAAGTAGGGTTTTAGAGATTGAGACAAAACTTGAAGTAAAGTTTTGCCAAAAAGACGAACCTTAATTATCCTTTTACTATATGAATAAATTCTTAGTTTCAATCATTCTTGGTTTTTCACTACTTTTTACAACTTCGGCGTTTGCCGTGGATCCTAAATTAAAAATACTTGGAACCATGTCAGGTTATGGGATTGTTGGTGGAGCACTTCTTGGAACAGCTTCAATGGCTTTTGGCGGAAGTGGAAGAGCAATTGCTAGAGGGGCATCTCTTGGACTCTACGGAGGATTGATTTTTGGAACTTATGTGATTTTAAGTTATGAAATGAAAAAACGTGGGTTTAATGATCAACCAAGAGAAGACTATTATCCAGATAGCCGAAGTCCTTATGAAGAACCTCAATCTAATTTAGTTGCTCCAGATATTAATGAATTTAAATTAGCGGGCCTTGAAAATAAAAAGGACCCTAAAAAGGATCCCTTATTTTCTTTAAATTTTCTTAATTATCAATTCTAATTTTGAAATGTATTTTTTCTGTTGCCATATTTTTGGTTGAGATTTTCAGTTTCATCACTGTCAAAATCAGCTTCAATCATTTTAAAAGCGTCAAAGTTATAAAGTTTAAAAACTTTCATAAATTCTGTTTTTACATTTGAGAGTTTAATTTGTGATTTATTTTTATTGAGCAATTGTAATGTCTCAACAAAAATACCAATACCTGATGATCCGACAAAATCGAGTGAATGCATATCAATCGTGATTGTAGATGCCGGGTTTTTTTGTGTTAATTCTTGAAGTTCTAGACGAAGGGGGAGTGAATTTTCATAATCGAGTCCTCCATTCATATGAACTGTAATATTGCCTAGAGAGTCTGTTCGGATTTGAGCCTTCATCGCCATTTGATCATTCCTTTTTAAAGGTTAGATGTGCTAAAATGAGTGTAGCACCATTACTTATTTTTCACCTCGTTGCGAAATTTGCCTAGAGAAAATAGGAGACTTGATTTGTCATCTTTAGTGTTAGTTACATTGCCAATTGGAAATAATAAAGACATCACTCTAAGGGCCCTAGAAACACTTAGATCAGGGGAGCATTTTTATGCTGAAGACACTAGGGTTTTTAAGTCGCTATTAAGTTCACTTGAAATAGATTATTCAAAAAAGCAAATTGATTCCTTTCATGAGCACACGGAAGGGAAGATGGATTT
>CANCFT010000061.1 GCA_947377285.1 Bacteriovoracaceae bacterium | reverse complement strand
TCGCTCTTAGATAATTTCAAATTATCACTATTTTCATCTATTTCCTTTTGATTTATATTTAATTCTGGAATATTTTCATTTTCCTGAATTTTAGAATTTTCTGCATTGATTATAGGCTGAGACTTAATTAACTTTTCTTTCTCTTCTCTTAATAATTTCTTTTTTTTTTTTACTTCTTCTTCTTCTTCAGTTTTTTTTTCTTCTATTTTCTTTTTTTTAAGTTTTTCTTTTTTGTCATTTTTTCTCTGTAAACTAACGGCAGACCGTACGTCTTGAATCCGGTCAAAATTTTGCTTTTCAATTTCATCTTTGTGTTCTTTTACAAAATCCTTCCCCAAAAGCAACTCATAAAGAGCAAAGCGCACTTCATTTAGGACATTGTACTTGCTAATTCGCCGAACTAATTTTTTATCGAACTTATTAGTAGTCCAATTATAATAAAATAACTTTAAAGAATAAAAATCAGGTGAATCTGTTAGAGGATAGATTTCTGTTTTTAATCCGTGAAATTTTTTATAACTTTCATTGTATCCATCTTCTCTTTTTTGAGAAAATATCGGTGTATGAGTTCGAGAATGAATGACAACATCTACTAAATTCTGCTTTATTTCATCTTCAATTTTTTTAAGTTCAGGTGGAAGATCGATTGAGTCTATCTGAATAAATTTGCTTTCTTTAAAATCTTGAGTAACTTGTTCTTCATCTGTTAAAGTTTTTTTATTTTGAGAATATAATTTCTGCGAAAAAAATGTCAGAATTAAAAAAAATAAAAAAAATTTAAATCTCATATTTATTCATCATTTTTTTATAATTTCTGAATCTTCAAAATAACTTTCGATTCCTAAATTTTTCATTTTACTACTTTTAAGTGGCTGAAGGACTTTAATGACAACTCGGCGATTGAGTGCTTGATTTTCTTTAATCGCTTGTCCATGTTTATCATGATTAGGTGCCACTGGGCGAGAGTCACCAAACCCCACTGATACTAATTGAATAGGTTTAAATCCGTAATATATAAATCGCTCAACAACACTTGCTGCTCTTGAAGCTGACAAATCCCAATTAGATCTATAGACATGTTCGGCTGATAAAGGAGAATCATCGGAATGTCCTTCAACAATGATTCGATAATTGGGATTTTTGTTTTTTATTAAACCAACCATTATGTCTATGTTTTTAATGAATGCTTCTTGAATTTCAGCATTTCCTGAATTAAACATGATAGAGGAAGAGAAAACTACTTCAAGTGTTCCATCTTTAAGTGATGACCTTGCCAAGCCTTTTAAGTTTGGATGCCCGCCAATTTCAATACCAAGATTTTGAAACTCTGTTGTTTCTTCAGCAAATCTTCCCTTTGCTACATATTCAGCTATTTCTTTACTTTTTCGTGTGACCACGGCGGGTTCAAAACTAGCAAAAGAAGTCATGATAACAAAAAAGCAAAAAAGCAAAGTCATCATATCTGCGTAGGAAACAATCCATGGCCCCTCACCTTCGTGAGCTTCTTCATGGTGCTCTTCTACATGTTTGCGATGTTTTCTGCCTTCGCTCATGCCTTGCCTTCATTACTCACAAGTTCTTTCCAATTAACTCTGTCTGAAGGTAGTAAAAATGTATTTAATTTTTCAGCAACTATAATTGGGTTAGTTTTAGCTACAATTAATCGAACACCCTCAACGATAATTTTATTTTTTAAATAAACTTCTTTTGAGGCTTCACCAAGTGACTCACCTACTGGCAAAACAACAACATTGGCCATGACGATTCCTAAAAATGTTGCGACCAAACATGTCCCCATTGCAGGGCCAATGAGTTTCATCGCATCAGCTCCACCCAAATTTGAAAGTAAGGCAATCATCCCTAAAACTGTTCCCATTAGGCCAAATGCTGGAGGAAATTTTGCCAAACTTTTAAATCGATTAGCTTCTTCACTGTAATGGTTGTGCATATTTTTAACTCTATCATCAAGCAGGTCGAAGAGTTCTTCGCCTTTGACAACATTGTCATCAATTAATTGAAGACATTCTTTAAAAAAATGGTCATGAACCTTTTTAATAATTTCAGGAAGTGATTCGCCTCTTCTATAGGATTCAGATGAAAGCATAACTTCTTTGATTACATTTTTGTATTCAATTCTTTTTCCTTTTATAAGTCTTATAAAAAAAACTTTGAATAGCGTTCCAACTTTATTGAGCTGAACTGTTATTGAAGCAACTCCAAGAGTTCCCCCTACAACTAAAAAGATCGCCGGTAAATCGGCAAACATATGATATTCTTTTGGAGTAATTGTTGTAACAACTCCGGCCAAAACGACACCTAAAAAAAGGAATAGCCCTAAAATTGACCAAATATTCATAATCACCAATCCAAAATTTTGAGGAATTTATACTACATCTTTGATTTTAGGTTAATTCTAAAAATGATCAACTAGATTATTTAGGCTGCAAGACTAGGCAATACCTGATCATCTGACTCGCTCTTGATTTCTTCAAGCCATCTAGTCATAACAGGATAAACTTCTTTTTGAGATCCTGGATGAGTAGAAATATAATTTCTAACACTCTTTAAAAATTCCATCTCGATATTTGATTTTTTATCAATCATAATTCTTCGAGTGGCCATTTCATTTTTCAAAGTAGCGTTAACTTCAAACTCGATCATTTCTCTACTTTTTGAACCTTTCGAGGCAATACGGTCAAGTTGTTCATATCGATTGTCTCCCATTGAAACAAAATATAAAACTTGTTGCTCGATTGACATTAAGGCAACTATTTCCCGATAGATTGTATCTGGTAATCCATTCACTAATTCCATTGGAAAAATATTGATAGCCGACTCACAGACGTCTTCAACAGGTAAATGTTTAAGAAGGGTTCCATAAAGTTTCTTCTCAATTTCAGGTCTTGCCGTAGGAAGAATTTCAACAATGCGTTTGAGAAATGGTGGTCTTTCTCTTTTATCTTTAACTTTAATTAAAGTCTCTTTTAGTAATGGCATTAGGCCAAGTATTTCTTCTTTTTTAAACAATGTACTTCTTTCAATAATATCAGCAGAAACTTCTAATGGCATAACTTTAAACATTTCACTGATTACTTTTGAAGAAAGGACATTGGTAAATACAACTCCTAACTCTGGATGCTGAATACAAAACTTTGATGCATCATCTGCTGAAAGAATTAATAACATGTCACAAATTTCATAATCATCTATTAAAGATGGAACCATCATCATTTGAATAATACTATTGCTAATATAAATAAATGCTTTAGACATTTCTTCTTTATTTAACTCGCCATCAAGACACATTTTCCAAGAACTTCTTTCATCAATAGTTAATGATTTAAATATATCAGCTAGCTCTTGATCAACAAGTAATTGAACAAGCCCTTTCAAAGCCTGAGCTTCTAATCCCTTTCCAACTTGAATCCACCCTTTGACCAAGAGAATTGTCTCACTATGATGATGAATCATCACTTTGCGGAATCTTTCTAGACCTTCATTAATACGCATTGTTTGCATATCAGTTTTTGTTAAATCTAAAATCATATCCTCTCCCTCTAGTAAAATTTCTTCATCTTCTGTGGGCGGAACCTCTTCAGCAATTACTTCTTCTACTGAATCGTCTGAAGTCCCTTCATTTACATTTTCATTTTTAGCTTCTTGCTTTTCTTCAACTTTACTGCCCTTATGAGCAATATAAAGAGCAACTAAGCCAAAAATAATCGCAGAGATAATTAATCCCAGCATAATATCTAAGTTTTTAAATCGTTCGCCAAAAGAAGTTGAATTCTTTTCGTTATCAGCTTTTCCTTTCATTGCAGCAGCATCTGCTTTTTGGTCATTCATTACTTTAGGATCTTTGAGATCAAGATATTGAATATTTATTTGAGGAAGAACATCTTTAGTATTAAAACTCAAACCTTCTACTATTTTTTTAATATTGAGCTTACTTTTCTCTGGTAAGCTTTTATCAAAAGTTAATTTAATATCGATCGTATTTAAATAATTAAAGAGATTAAATCGGTCATTCATTTCTATCATAGCTTTTTGAGCTAATTCTATTTCTGATGTTGTAGACTCTACTGGTTCATCTCCAACGACTGGAGCTTCAAGACCTAATTTATTAAAAACAACAAAATCATCTCCATCTTTAGGCAAAGGAGTGTTTGAAAATTGTACTTTTTTTCTTTGAATTGTTTTAGTGACTTTTTTTGAGCTAGGATCTTCAGCTTTATCAAGATCAAATCCAATTTTCACTTCAATGACATAATCATTTTCTTTGATTAGAGGATTCAAGGAACGTTTGATTTTATCTTCAATATTTTCTTGAAGTTTAATGGCCTGCCATTCAACTGGCATGACAGTATTTCCTTGAAACTCACCCATCTTTGCATTAACTTGCAAAGGTAAGATTAGAGATAAGAATAAAATTGCCCCAACCAGGCTTTTTCTATTTTCCATCTACCGTCCCAAGGGCTTTCCTTAAATACATCTTCATAGTATAAGCATCTTTATTTTCAGGATTCATCCTATAAGCTTTTTCAAAATATGATAGAGAAGTTCTTAGTTCTTTTTTTAGGTAAAAAGCACTGCCGATAATTTCAGGAATAATCGAAAGTTTTGGCTGTTCAACTTCTGTAGCCTTAAGCAATGATATCGCTTCATCAAATTGTTGCGCCCGCAATAGTCTTTGTGCTTCCATAATATCATTTACATTTTTATCTAATTTTCTGTAATGAAGAATGTCTTCTTTAGGAGTCAGATTGATATTTAATTCAATATCACTTTTAAGTAAATCACTTAAGAGAATTGACTGTGTTTCATATCCATCTTTTTCAATTATAATTAAGAAGAAATTTGATTTTGCATAATTAGCTGCTAAATCCAAAATACTTCCCTCATAAGGAGTGTTTCCGATTTTAATATTTTGAACACCGCCTAAATCACGAATAAAAACTTTTGCATCAACTGGGTCACTTTTTAAT
>CANCFT010000060.1 GCA_947377285.1 Bacteriovoracaceae bacterium | reverse complement strand
GAAGCTGCAAGACCGCCAAGGGCTTTAATGCTGCCTATTATTTCTAGAGTTAAAATTTTAGCCCAGATGGATATTTCTGAAAAAAGAAAGCCTCAAGATGGTCGTATTAAACTAGAGATAGGTGGTAAGCCGATAGACTATCGAGTCTCTTCGCTTCCTACTTTGTTTGGTGAAAAAATAGTTTTACGTTTGTTAGATTCTTCTAACTTGCAATTAGATATGACCAAGCTTGGTTTTGAGCAAAAGCAATTAGATGTTTTCAAGGAAGGGATTTATCGTCCATACGGCATGTGCCTTGTCACGGGTCCAACGGGATCAGGAAAAACGACTACTCTCTATTCTGCTATTGCTGAACTCAATCAAACAGATACAAATATTTCAACAGCTGAAGACCCAGTTGAATTTAACTTAGAAGGTATTAACCAAGTAAATGTTAAAAAAGATATTGGATTAACTTTCGCCGCGGCCCTTAAATCTTTTTTAAGACAGGATCCAGATATTATTATGGTTGGAGAGATTCGAGATGGTGAGGTAGGTGAAATTGCAGTTGAAGCTGCATTAACTGGTCACATGGTTTTATCTACTCTTCACACAAACGATGCTCCAAGTACGATTACACGATTGATTAATATGGGGATAGAGCCATTTCTGGTTGCTGCTGCCGTGAATGTTATTGTTGCCCAAAGACTTTGCCGAAGAATATGTAAAGACTGTAAAGAATTAGATACCAATGTAACTCAAGAGCAATTAGTTGCTTGTGGGATTTCTCCTGCCTCCGCAGCTAAAATTGTAGTTTATAAAGGTAAGGGATGCCCAACATGTAACAGTACAGGATATAAAGGCCGCGTAGCAATTTATGAAGTTTTAGAAATGTCACCATTGATTAAAGAAATTCTTTTGCGACATGGTTCAACTGATGAAATTAAAAAACAAGCAATGAAAGATGGAATGAAAACGTTAAGGATGTGTGCTCTTACAAAAGTAGCACAAGGACTAACGACAGTAGATGAGGCAGTATCTAACTCTGCATCAGATAAAATTTAGGAGCATGTATGAGCAATGAAGATACCAAAAGCGAAGCCGCCTCTTTCTCTTCGATGAGTACAGGGACTTCCTTTAATGCTGGAAATCAAGGTTTAAAAATACAGCAACTTTTTAAGTTGATGGTAGATAGTAATGCTTCCGATTTGCATATTACCTCTGGAACTTCACCAGGACTTCGAGTTCATGGTGAAATTGTAAAAGTAAAAACACCTCCACTTACAGGCGATGATACAAAACGAATTATCTATCAGATTTTATCTGAAGACCAAAAAAATGAGTTTGAAAAAAGACTAGAACTCGATTTTTCTTTCGGTATAAAGGGACTTGCCCGTTTCAGAGCAAACGTTTTTAATTCAAAAGGAGCAGTCGCAGCAGTTTTTCGAATTATTCCAAGTATTATTCCTGATTTTAAACAATTAAATTTACCAAATGTTTTATTAAAAATGTGTGATGTAACCAATGGATTGATTTTAGTTACTGGGCCAACAGGTTCGGGGAAATCAACGACAATGGCATCTTTGATAGATTACCTTAATCAAAATGAAGCTGGACACATTATTACACTTGAAGACCCCGTCGAATTTGTTCACTCACATAAGTCATGCCTTGTTAATCAACGTGAAATCGGAACAGATTCTTTAAGTTTCTCAAATGCCTTAAGAAGTTTACTTCGACAAGATCCAGATATTGTTCTCGTTGGAGAGCTTCGAGATGCTGAAACAATTGAAGCAGCACTGACAATAGCAGAAACAGGGCACTTGGTTTTTGGAACACTCCACACTAACTCTTGCGTTCAAACGATAAACAGAATTATAAATGTTTTTAACGCTGATCAACAGATACAAATTCGAACCCTCCTTTCGTTTGTTTTACAAGGTGTAGTTTCTCAACAGTTGATTGCGAAATCATTTGAAAAAGGGCGAGTGGCAGCAATGGAAATTCTTGTTCCAACGAGTGGGATTAGAAATTTAATTCGAGAAGATAAACTTCATCAAGTCTATTCTCAGATGCAAATTGGTCAGGATAAAACAGGAATGGTTACCATGAATCAAAGTTTAAAAAAACTTGTTGAAGTTGGTGCCATTAGTGCAGAGGTCGCAATGAGTTATTCTAACGCTCCTGAAGAATTAGCAACACAACTTGGAATGAAGGTGAAATAGATCAAATGGGTACATATAAATATGAAGCCGTTGGTGCAAACGGAAAAAAAATTATAGGTCAAATTGAAGCTTCTAATGAAAAAGAAGTAAGAAGGGCCCTTCGTTCTCAAAATATTAGAGCTAAAAAAATCATACCTCCAACAATATTTGAATTTGATTTTGGTCAATGGATGGTTGAAAATGGTTATGCAAATGCAATTGCACAAAAAGAATTGTCGCAATTTACGAAACAGCTTGCCACTATGATTAGCGCCGGTGTTCCAATTATTCAATCTCTAGAAATTCTTCATCGTTCTGAAAAAAACATTACACTAAAGGTTTCAATTAAAAAAATTGCTACAGACGTAGGTGAAGGGAAAACTGTAGCCGAAGCACTTCAATCACAAAAAGGTTTTTCAAAACTCTATTGCAATTTGGTTAAAGCTGGAGAGGTAGGTGGTATTCTTGATCAAATTTTAAACAAGCTTGCTGTACACATGGACAAGCAAGAAAAAACCAAAGCTCAAATCAAATCAGCTATGATGTATCCAAGTATCGTATGCGGTGTTGGTGCGTTGGTTATTTGGGTAATGATGGTGTTCGTTGTCCCTCAATTTACTTCAATGCTAAAAGAAAGTGGTCAAGAGATTCCTTGGATTACACAATTTGTTATTAATGTATCTGAGTTTTTTGGTAAATATTCAATCATTATGGTTCCAGCAGCTTTTGTCGGTCTAATGATGTTTCTCTCATACATCAAAACCCCAATTGGTAAAATTTCTTGGGATAATTTCAGTATGAGGATGCCAATATTTGGAAAAATAATTATTAAAGGAAATTTAAGTTCATTTGCAAGTACATTAGCAACATTGCTAGGGGCAGGAGTCTCTTTAATTGAAGCCCTGGATATTTGTATAGAGACTCTCGACAATAGTGTTATTGCAACTGACCTAAAAGAAGTTAGAAAAAAAATAGTGGAAGGAAAAACATTAACGGAACCACTTAGTAAAATTGAATATTTTCCCGAGTTAGTATGTCAGATGATTCGAGTTGGTGAGCAAACTGGTCAAATAGATCAGATGCTTAGTCGAGTTGCTGAAGTTTTCGAACAAGAGGTAGACTCATTGGTAACCGGAATGACTAAGCTAATTGAGCCGATCATTATCGTAGTCCTTGGGGGAATCGTAGCGACCATATTAGTTGCCATGTATTTGCCAATGTTCATGTCGGCCGGTTGAAAGTTTAAACAGAGAATTAGGCACTTATCGTACAATAATTTTTTTTTACCAAATATTTTGAAAAGAATTATAATGGACTGATAAGAATTTGATTACCTGTAGTTTCACTCTTTATGTGAAGAAACATGTGAGCTTTTCTTAAAATATAAATACCAAATCTTAATTTTTGGTAAAATTCAAAAGGGGTAGTTATGAAAAAGTTTTTGCAGAATCCATTAGGGTTCACACTAGTTGAGTTAATGGTCGTTGTTGCGATTATCGGGATTTTATCAGCCATCGCAGTTCCAAATTTTAAAAAATACCAAGCAAAAGCAAAACAATCTGAAGCTAAAATTGCACTTTCTGGAATATATACCGCCGAAGTGGGAGCACTTGCAGATTTTGATACATATGCGAGCTGTATTGTAGATCTTGGAACAGAAATTCCCGCTTCAGGATATTATGTCGCTGGATTTGGTGGAACATTTGTAGCTGGTGATTTACAAGTTTCTACACGAGGAGGCAAATGTGGAGCAGCAGGTGTTCCAACTGTACTTCAGTGGCAAGTTCTTCCAGGTACTCAAAAAATTGTTTCTGGGGCAGCGCCAGTTATAGTCGTAGCAGCAGCAACAGCATTGCCGACACTAACAACTTTTAAAGCGGGAGCAAGTGGAAACATATCAGCTGCCTTGATAGACTCTTGGTCTATTAACGAACTTAAGGCTTTAACTAACCCAATAGTTGGTTACTAATTGTTATAATATCAGCTTAAAATTAGCACAGGGCCTGTATCGTCAGGCCCTATTTTTATTTCTTGATAAATGACTTTCTTCTATATGGTTGCCAATCAGACTGGGCTTTAAAAAGATTGTTAAATTTAATGTAAGGCATATTATTTAAATCTAAAAGTGAACAATTCGTTTGAACTTTAGAATTTAAACAACTTAAATCAATCTCGGCTTTTAGTGAATATCGATTTTTAAAAATTTTGTCACCTATGACTGATCCTTTTGGATAATTGTTTTGGTATTGAGTTAATGTTAAAAGTGCTTCCTCGAGTTTTCCATTTTCTGCCTCAAGCTTGGTAATCATGCCAACAAGAGGTAGTTGATAATTAAAATTTTTCTTCAAGGTTTGGGTTAATTGAAATGAGCGCTTATAATCCCTAATTTCATAAAAAAAATGATAACTTGCATCCTTTAAAAGTTTATAATCTTTAGGGTATATTTCTAAACCTTTGTTAAAAATTATACTGGCCCCCTCGAGATCATCTTTTATTACTGAAAGATATATCCCACCAAATGAATAATTTTCATAAAACTTAGGCTCTAGCATTGAAATAGTATTGAATCTTAAAAACATCCACGAGTTTAAATCTCTTTGCTTATAATGATCAATATCGCTTTCAATAATAGTAGAAATCCACAAAAATGAAGACTCTAGTCTTCTTAATCCAAGATGGTAGTTTTGAAGCATTTTTGCGTTCAGGTTCCAAGCATTGCTTTGTTTAGGGATAACGATGTAAGGCTTTTGGTAAGAATTGTTTACCTTGAGTGCTACGATCAATAAAAAAATCGAAAACCCAAGAGGTAAACAGTTCTTAAAATAATTAGAAATATTCATTAATAAAGAATATCATTATTTATTAATGAATATAAAAATA
>CANCFT010000059.1 GCA_947377285.1 Bacteriovoracaceae bacterium | reverse complement strand
ATTGTCAAAATAAAAAAGTCTGCAGGAGACTTTTTTAATAATTAAGATTTCAATGTCTTAAATTTTAAATGCCAGACTTTTTCTTGAATGGGCTTTTGTGATATACTTCCTTTGATGTTGAAGGAGGTCTCATGGGAGACGTTGTGTTTGAAAATCAATTATTCGATCATTGGCTGAATAAAAAAAGTCAGGACATCTTATCTAAGATGGATAAGGAGCAAGTGACGACAGAGGATATGCTTATTCTTACGTTGAAGGCCCAGACAAATCATTTTCATCATATGGATGTTGAATTTCGCGATGAATTTAAAAAGATTGATTTGCGTTTTGATCATTTTGAAAAAAGTACTGCTCTAAGATTTGATCATATCGAATCAAAATTTGACAAAAAATTTGAACGACTCTATTCGGTTTTAAGGTGGGGATTTGGACTTATGTTCACTTCCATGTTTGGACTCTATATAAAAATGTTTTTAGGATAAGTCTAAATTTAAAAAGTCTGTTTAAAAAGTCTGCTGGAGACTTTTTAAGGTTCTTGGAATTCTTCGAGGCCTAGGGCCTTGAGCCATGCGGGAGTTGGCGAAATAAGTTTTCTTAGGTTTAAGTCCATGAGGCCTACTGATAAAGTGATCGTAGAGGCCACTTTTCCATTTTCCTTCAAAATTTTCTGATCCAAAACCATGACATATTTATTTCTCATTTCAGGGCGGGCCTGAGAGACAATCTTTATTTTATCACGAAGATTGAGTTCACTTTTAAAAGTGAGGTTCAAGTCTAAGAGCACAGGGCCTACTTTAGACTCTAGGATTTGAGTTAAGCCTAAACCATTATTGGTGATGAAATCCCAGCGAGCCTCTTCGTATAACGAGAGATAGACGGCATTGTTGACGTGTCCGAAGGTATCTAAGTGTTGCTCGAGAATTAATTTATCGTATTCGTAAATGGGATTACTCATTGAAGGTCTCTCCTACTTTTTTTTAGGTTTTTGATCTGCCTCTAATTTGAGGCGGATTAACTTCATAGTTGCAAGGGTACTTTAAACGAATGGACATATAAATCCAAGGGCTTATTTGTGAGACAGGTGAACTTGATTGGAATACTCAAGGAAAGTTCATGGGATACCGATGAAGAGAGGTATAATTGGGTGTGAATCCTTTGTTAAAATGGGTGAAATGATGAAGAAATTATTTGGTATTAAAATTTTGGTTATCAATTTAATGATACTTTCAATTTGTTCTACTGCGAATGCAACTTGCAAAGAAATGATTACAAAAGCAAGCGAAGAAATTAAACCAAATGGAAATTTTGTTAATGATGCAAAAGGTGGTTCAGGAGATATGCAAGCCTGTGTCGATTTGACAAAAGGGTGGTATCGAAATTTATATAAGCTTGGTGGGAATAAAGGAACTTTACCTAATGAATATAATTGGCAAAAATTTTTAGCTCACTCGAGTGTATGCATAAAAAAAGCTGAAAAAGCTTGTGACATTATTGAGAAGCAGAATCTAAAAGACGATGTTATTAATACTGAATTTACTAATGCACTAAACGCATGTGCAAACGAAAACACCTCAAAAACCATAGCCTCTCGTTGCGATGGAGCCGCCTATTTACTCAGTGTCTCCGAAAGAGATTGGGAAAATCCAGAACATTTTCATACTCCATTAGTCAAAGCTAACACAGGTGCTCCACCAATCAGTTGTAAGGGCTCTGGTGTTGAATCAATTGATTATGAGAAATGTGTAAAATTTGCTGAGAATGGAGATATATTAGAAGTTGTTCAAGGTGCTGCTCAAAAAGGCCAAGAACTAATCCTTGCCGATAAAACGATGACTGCTCAAGCAGATGCAGCTTCAAGTGCAAATACTGCAACAGCTTCTCTTCAAGCACAAAAAACAAGTATTCAAGCTCAAGAACAAATCATGAATCAACGTGCAGCTCTCGATTCAGGAAAATTAGCATTACTTGCAACTTATTGGTCTGACATGCCAACTTATCAAACTTTAATTGATAAGTGTAAGTCGTATAATTCAAGTGATGAACTCTTAGCAGCTAATAAAGATGGATGTTTATCAGCAGTTAAACAACCAGGTTTTGATTTTTTACCAAATGCTTCAATGAGAGATAAAATGAAAGTCAGGTTAGTCACTGTCGGTGTCGCCATCGGAGCTGACCTACTGGCCGCAGGTCTCCTCGGAAAACGCGCAGGCGACATCGACGGCGCCATCGCCAAAGTCGACGCCTTTAAACCAATCGATCCTCTCGCTCCATCAACTGATAATCTACAAACAACTTTCTGCCAACAAAATCCTGGAGACGTAAAATGTCTTACAGGAGGCTTGCAACAAACTTACGACGCTGCTGCTGATAACGTCATTACTTTTGGGCCTGGTGGAACTGGAACAACTTATTCTAACAGCAATCCGTTTTTAGATAGCTCAGGTACTACTACCAATGCAGTCGCTCCAACGAATAAAGCAGCAATCACTCCAGTAGGAAGTGCGATCACTAATGTCGATCAAAAAGGCGGCCTAATGGATACAGTGGCGGCCGCAACTGTAACGAAAGGCTCAGCTCCGGCCGCAGGTGGCGGAGGCGGTGGAGGACTTGGTGGTGGAGCAGGTGGCGGAGGCGGTGGTGCTTCAGGAGGAGGAGTTCAAGCGGGAGGTTCAACTGGCTCACTGGCGAAAGCTCCAAGTTATGGAGGTGGAGCAGGTTCACTTTCAATGATGGGTGGGTTTGGAATTAATAAGTCTAAAGCAACGGCAAAAGATGATGCTAATCCTTTTGGAAAATTATTTGCGGCCGATGCTAAAAAATCTAATTCAATTGATTTTGGAAGAAGTCCAGCTTCTCAAAAAGTTGGAACTAAAGGCGATAATCTTTTTGAGATGATTTCAAAACGCTACGTCAACGTTAATAGTGAAAAACGACTTTTAGAATACGAAATGACAAGTAAATAGAAAGTCAAAAGAGCAATGTAAAGCACAGATTTAAGAAAGTTAGAAGATGTCATAAGTCTTAATTGAGTTAACTGCTCAATGCGTGAACATATTACCTACAAAATCAAAAATAAAATGAATATTCTAGGCAAAAAGCAGAATTGGATTGAAAAAGAAAATCGGAATGTCCTAGAATAAGGAGAAGAGTTTTCAAGATGAATTCTCTTTTGTATGAGCTAACTCAAAATCAAGGAAGATCGTATGGAATCAATGAATTCGTTGTTACTTGCAGAATTTTATACGGCCACCGGTTATCTTGATCGATTGATCTTTGCATTTACAGAATTAGAGAAAATTCACCTCACTCCAAGAGGAAAACTGCAAGTTCAAAAACTAAGTCATGAGACTGCTCAATTCTTTGCAAAAAGTTTTAGCGACCTCTCGTTTGAAAAAGATCAATATGTTTTTGAAATTTCTCAATTTAAAAATCACTTGAAATTTTTTCAAAATTATATTGAAGCTCAAATAAAACTTCCACTAAAAAGTCAAAAGTCTGAAAGAATCGTCATTGAATACATCAACCTAATTTACCGAAACTCTTTTGAGATCCATAATTTCATCATTGAGTGCACGACTCTCGACATTCAACTTCCACGCACTGGACTCACTGAAGTTGAAGAAATACCAATGATCAAATCAATAAGTTCCGCCAATACAGATTCCACAAAAGAGAATTTCACTGCTCCCCTTTTCTCTTTAAATGAAAAAAACATCCAAGAACTCTCCCATGTTGAATCAGTCATTAAATCCCCTATCGCTTTTTTAGATATTAAGCGCGATGAAAAATATGACCATTTTATTCACCGAGGACATTTTTTCATTGCTCAAAAAAATTACTCAGAAGCCCATAACCATTTTTTCAAGGCCCGTAACTATAAAGACACGGCAGAAGTTCTAACCTTGATTGCTTGGACCTATTCCCTTTTAGATAATATTCCTGAAGCCAAAGCGTATTGCTTGAAGGCCATCCAAAAAGACACTCAGTATGGGCCGGCCTATAATGATTATGGAAATTATATTTTAAATGAAGGTCAAATTCGCGAAAGCCTTCGTTGGTTTGAACTCGCAAAACGCGCTCATAATTACCAAAACCGCGAGTATCCTTACATCAATGCAGGAAGAGCTTATGTATTACTTAAGCAATATGAAGACGGTCTGAATGAATTTTCATTGGCCTTAACACTTGCCCCTCACCACCAAGAACTTCATGAGACAGTTGCTAAACTCCGAAATAATTTAGAACGCGAGTCTCAACCAACTCAGCATATTTAGGATTGTAAAAAAAGAAATGAAACGAATTGAACTTGAAAGTTTTTTAAACAATCTCTTTAAGCCTGAACTCTTTGACGACTACTGTCCCAATGGACTTCAAGTAGAAGGACGACCTAATATTGAGAAAATTATTTTCGCGGTCTCTGCAACTAGAGAATCGACAGAATATGCAGCCAGAAAAGATGCTTGTGCTTTAATCGTTCACCATGGGCTTTTTTGGAAATTCCATGGAACGCGCACTCTCACTGGCCCTTTTGCTAAAAGAGTATTTCCTCTTATTAAAGAAGAAATAAATCTTTTTGGTTATCACTTACCTCTTGATGGCCATGCTGAAATTGGTAATGCGGCCAGCATAGCAATGCTTTTAGGTCTCACTAAACTCTCCCCCTTTGGAATGTATAAAGGAGCAAGCACTGGCATAAAAGGAGAATTAGAAAAACCTATAGATGCCCTTCTTTTCAAAAAAATTCTTGGTGAAAAACTTCATCACTCTGTCCTCTATTCAAATCCAGAAGAAACTAATGGGCAGATCAAAACAATTGGAATTATCACCGGTGGCGCCAACTCTCAATGGCGTGAAGCTAAAAGTATGGGACTCGACGCTTATATCACTGGTGAAATGAGTGAACATGACTTCCACGAATCTCGCGAATCAGGAATGCATATGTTTGCGGCCGGGCATCACGCCACTGAAAAATTAGGAATTCAATCATTGATGAAATACATTCAAAAAGAATTCCCTACTCTTGAATGCGAATTTCTCGACTCAGAAAACCCAGCTTAATTATTTTTTTAATTTTAGTGAAAGTGTCAGCGTAAATCTGGCGACTGG
Organism: Bacteriovoracaceae bacterium; assembly: GCA_947377285.1. Taxonomy (GTDB): domain Bacteria; phylum Bdellovibrionota; class Bacteriovoracia; order Bacteriovoracales; family Bacteriovoracaceae; genus Bacteriovorax. The sequence goes on along the minus strand of CANCFT010000059.1, from coordinate 78 downwards.
ATCAGCCTCAATACTCGGAACAATCGCTTCAATTGTAACTGGAAAATTCATTCGCTCTCCACTCGCTATGACTTCGGC
>CANCFT010000058.1 GCA_947377285.1 Bacteriovoracaceae bacterium | reverse complement strand
AAGAGGAAACACCCGATCCCATCCCGAACTCGGAAGTTAAGCTCTTCAGCGCCGAAGGTAGTGCCAGGGAAACTTGGTGTGAGAAAAGGTCGATGCACCCTCTTAATTTTAAAAAACCCCGACTTGTTCGGGGTTTTTTGTTTTTGACGCCTTCACATTCATCCAACAACGTGTAAAATATTTAAGTATGAATACAAAAATACTTAAATATGAACTTTTCACGCTCTTTTTTTTAACAATTGCGACATTATTGGTTTTTTATTATCGGGATACTTTGCCTGATAATTATTTATCAATATCTTCTGCATCATCACATGGGTTCTTTGCTTACTATGGGACTAGTTTGGTTAATTTTATTAACTACTATTCTGGGCCATGGGTTTTGATTCCATGTGTGGTTTATACTTCATTTTATGTTTTGATTTTTTCTAAAAGAGCAGACTGGATTGATGGTTTGAATATTTTTTCTTTATGTATTTTTTCACTTTCAACTGCTTTCTACCTGCAGCCAAATCTGTTGGGTGCAGGGCTAATGCAATATCTAAATGCAACTTTTTCTACATTTGCGCTTTTTGTTATTTGGCTTAGTTCTTTAGTAGCATTTTCGTGGGGTGCTTTTAGGGGAGATTTCACTGAAAAATTAAAAATATTAGGTAATTCCTTTAAAGCAATCGATCTTGGTAGCGCTAAAGATAAAATATATTCTTATTCAGAGAAACTTTTATCCTTAATTAAAATAAAATTACAAAGTAATGATAAGTTAAAAGAAATAGTGCATGCATCAATTGAAGAAAGTGCAGAAAATATAAATGTAGATAATTCCATTGAATTAGAGAATGAGAGAATTATTCAACTTTCTTCATCTTCATCTTCAACTTCAGCTTTAGAATGTTCTGAAGTCGCAGTTGTTGAATTAAGACTAGAAAATAAAGTAACAGATTTTGTTAAGAATTCAGAAAATGAAGATGATGAGTTTGTTGATGAGTCTGAAATAGGTCTAACGTTAAAATCAAGCGTTCAGGCAAGTAAGTTTAATGAAGATAAGTATTACGATTTAGTTAAAGTGGCTTCACATCGAAAAAGTGAACAAAAATTTTCGCAACCAGAAGACAAATACTTCCACGATATAATTACAAAAATTCAAGTTAAACTTGGCGAGTTTAAAATTCAGGGAAGAATAATAAATGTTTTAAAAGGTCCGGTAGTTGATACGTTTGAATGGGAACTTGGTACTGGCGAAAAAGTTTCAAGACTTACTGTGACTTCGGAAGATTTGTCTTTGGCATTATCTGGATCGCCAATTCGAATGGTTTATCCTATGAAAGGTCGAACTACAGTCGGAATAGAAGTTCCTCGAAATCCTCGAGATTTTATTTTTCTAGATGAAATTATTAGTTCTAAAGATTATACTCAAACTGCTCATCAGTTACCATTAGCAATGGGGAAAGATGCTCACGGAGAACCTGTTGTCGTCGACTTAGCTTCTATGCCGCATATGTTAGTTGCGGGATCTACAGGAGCAGGTAAGTCAGTCTTTATCAATTCAATTCTAGTTTCGTTATTGATTAAAAAATCGCCAAATCAAATGAAATTAATTTTAATTGATCCGAAACAATTGGAGCTTGCTCTGTATGCAAGATTGCCACATTTGTTAATGCCAGTAATAACGGAAGCGAAAACGGCAGCGACATCTCTACTTTGGGCCTGTCAGGAAATGGAAAGACGTTATTCAATAATGTCTGAATTTGGAGTTAGAAACATTGAAGGCTTTAATCATAAATTAAAGCGAGCTCCTCGTGAATTGGTAGATAAAATTAGAAAATTTTATGAATATTCAACAGAAGATACTTACGAGCTCCCATATATCGTTATTATCGTAGATGAGTTTGCCGATTTAATCTTAACCCAAAAGGGAAAAGACATAGAGACACATATTTGTCGATTGGCAGCGAAAGCAAGAGCTGCGGGAATTCATTTAATACTCGCGACACAAAGACCCTCAGTAGATGTTATAACTGGCTTAATTAAATCAAATTTTCCAACTCGAGTTTCATTCAGAGTAACTAGCTCAACAGATTCTCGGACAATTTTAAATGCAATGGGAGCGGAGAAGTTACTTGGTAAAGGGGATATGTTGTATAAGCAAGGTGTTGATACAACAAGAATTCACTCAGCTTATATTGAAGAAGATGAAATAGAGTCTTTGACGGAGAAATTAGCAGAGATGGCCCCAACGTTTAATCCTAATATTATGGAATTTTTAGAAAATGAAGGTGAAGAAAGTCCTGATGCGAGTCTGTTGAATCGAGAAGGTCTTGATGGTGCTGAGCGTGATGATAAATATGATGAAGCTGTAAGGGTTGTTATTGAGCATCGGTCTGCAAGTGCTTCATTGCTTCAAAGGCGATTGGGTGTTGGGTATAACAGAGCTGCAAATTTAATTGAAGAAATGGAATCTAAAGGGGTTGTGGGTCCGGCTCAAGGATCGAAGCCAAGAAAAGTTTTAATGGGTTCTGAAAGTCTGACTTAAATGCATTTTTCATTGAGGATTTTCCATAATTGATTGATGGAAAATCCTCAAAATTCTTGCCCAATTTGTGGGCGTATGTTATCAATCTATCTCATTAATAATTTCAGTTGCCTGAAATGTTGGTCCGCCAAAAATTATTGAAGCGGCTCACAGGCAATTCGATCAACCAACGGAGTTACTATGTCAGAAGAATTATCTCTACAAGGTCTTTTAGAGGCCGGCGCTCACTTCGGTCACCAGACTGAAAAGTGGAATCCAAAAATGAAAAAATACGTTTACGGTGAGAAAAACGGTATCTACATTATCGATCTTGCTAAAACTATTCCTCTTGCAAAAAGTGCTTATGACTTTTTAAAGAAAACAGCTGGAGAAGGTAAACCAGTTCTTTTCGTAGGAACAAAAAGACAAGCTGCTGACGTTGTAACAAAAGCTGCTATCGACTGCGGTGCTTACTATGTAACAAGCAGATGGTTAGGTGGAATGCTTACTAACTGGAAAACGGTTTCACTTTCAATTGATAAAATTCGTAAAGTAGAAAAAATGAAAGAAACAGGGGATTTTGGTCTTTTAACTAAAAAAGAAAGAATCAACATCGAAAAAGAAGTTGTGAAGTTAGAAAAAACTCTTGGTGGGATTAAAGATATGAGAAAGCTTCCAGGAGCAATCTTCATCATCGATCCAAATAACGAAAGAATCGCAATTCTTGAAGCTAACAATCTTGGTATTCCAGTTGTTGCAATCACAGATACAAACTGTGATCCAACAGGTGTTGATTATGTTGTTCCAGGAAACGACGATGCTATTAAATCAGTATCTATGTTTACTGAGTACTTCGCGAACTCTGTATCAGAAGGTATGGCCGTAGCTAAGAAAAATAACAAACTTGCAAAAGATAAAGACTCAACTCGTGACGTAGCTCTTGAAAAAGAAATCATCACTAAGTACGAAAAAGATATCGATTTAGCTGACGAAGAATAAGCTAAATTAGTAGGGACTGATATTAATTTTAAGTGAGAAGGAAGAGATAATGACTACACAAATTACTGCGAAACTCGTATCTGAATTGAGAGAAAAAACTGGTGCTGGAATGATGGACTGTAAAAAAGCTCTTGGTGAAGTTAACGGTGATATTGAAAAAGCGATCGATTATTTAAGACAAAAAGGTCTTGCTGCTGCTCAAAAGAAGCAATCTCGTATTGCTGCTGAGGGTGCTGTTGGATCATATATTCACGGTGGAAAAATGGGTGTACTCGTTGAAGTAAACTGTGAAACAGATTTCGTTGCTAAATCAGAAGATTTCCAAACTTTCGTAAAAGACGTAGCTATGCATGTAGCTGCAGCTGATCCAAAGTTTGTTCGTTCTTCAGAAATGGATCAAGCTTTCGTAGATAGAGAAATTGCTATCTATACAGCTCAGTTAAAAGAAGAAGGAAAACCAGAAGCAATGATTCCAAAAATCGTTGAAGGAAAAGTAAAAAAACTTGCTTCAGAAGTATGTTTACTAGACCAAAAATTTATTAAGAACCCTGACGTTACTGTTCAAGATCTAATCAATGAACTTACTATTAAAGTTGGAGAAAAAATCGACGTAAGAAGATTTGCAAAATTCACACTTGGAGAAGGCATTGAGAAAAAAGTAGATGACTTCGCTGCAGAAGTTGCTTCAATGACTGGTGGAAAACACTAATTATCAAAAAATCTAAAAGGGGCTTTTTTCAAAGCCCCTTTTTTTATGCTCAATTTTCAAGACTATTAGCCATAGGGGAATTTAATGAAATACGGCCGTATCCTTTTAAAATTATCTGGAGAAGCGCTCGCCGGAGACAAAGGTCATGGAATTAGCCTTGAAGTACTCAACACTATTTCAAGTGAAGTTAAAGAACTTATCGAAATGGGAGTAGAAGTCGCAATTGTAATTGGTGGCGGAAATATTCACCGTGGTGTTGCTGGTGCTACTGTGGGTATGGATCGGACAACTTCTGACCATATGGGGATGTTGGCAACAGTCATTAATTCATTGGCCTTATCAGATAGTATGGAAAGAAATGGGATTAACACGAGAGTTTTAACTGCCATTGATATGCAAGAAATTGCGGAACCATATATTAGAAGAAGGGCCGTTAGGCATTTAGAAAAAAAACGCGTTGTTATTTTTGCTGCGGGTACGGGGAATCCTTACTTTACTACTGACACAGCTGCAGCTCTAAGAGCAAATGAAATTGACGCAAACGTAATTATGAAAGCCACTAAAGTGGATGGAATTTACGATAAAGATCCAATGAAGTTTAAAGATGCTGTAAAAATTGATAAGATAAAATTTATCGATGTATTAACGAAAGGCATCGCAGTTATGGATTCTACGGCCATTAGTCTTTGTATGGATAATGAAATTGATATTCTTGTATTCAATATGTTTGAAAAAGGAAATATTAAAAAAGCTGTTATGGGTGATAATACTGGAACAATAGTGACTAATAAGTAAGAGGAGAAATCATTATGATAAATAAAGTAAAAACTTCATTAAATGATTCAATGAAAAAAGCAGTTGATTCATTAAAGCACCAATTAACAAAAGTTAGAACTGGTAGAGCATCAGTAAATATTTTAGACGGTGTTCAAGTTGATTATTACGGATCCTTAAGTCCATTAAGTCAACTAGGGCAAATAAGTACACCAGAGGCAAGGCTTCTTCAAATTCAACCATTTGATAAATCGATGCTAGGTGCGATTGAAAAAGCAATTTTTGGAGCAAATCTTGGAGTAACTCCTACCAATGATGGAAATTTGATTAGATTAAATTTTCCTTCATTAACAGAAGATAAAAGAAAAGATTTAGCACGAGAAATTAAAAAAATTGGTGAAGACACTAAAGTTGTTTTGAGAAATCTTCGCCGTGATCAAAATGATGCTATTAAAAAACTAGAAAAAGATAAAGCCGTTTCTGAAGATGATGCCAAAAAAATACAGGCAGAAATTCAAACGATCACTGATAAATTTACTAAAGAAGTGGATGTAGTTATTTCTAATAAAGAAAAAGAGGTTCTTGCGATCTAATTGCATAATATGATTTTTGAAAAACAAACACACTCAATTAAGCACGTCGCAATTATTATGGATGGCAATGGCCGTTGGGCCAACTTGCGTTCACATCCAAGAGTTTGGGGGCATGTGCGAGGCTCGGGTGTCGTTGCTGATATCGTTGAAGAAGCGGATAATTTAGGTATTAACGCGCTTACAATGTATGCATTTTCAACTGAAAATTGGAGTCGTCCGCACACCGAAGTAAAAGTGCTATTTAATCTGCTTCATAAATTTTTAAAACGTGAAAGATGCAGAATCTTAAAAAATAATATTCGCTTTAAAATTATGGGTGATATCTCTAATCTACCGGCCCAGACTAAGAATTTAATTTCAGAACTTGAAATTGAAAGCCAATACAATACCGGTTTGAAACTCACATTTGCTTTTGGTTATGGTGGTCGTTCTGAAATTACACAGGCCTTTAATAAATTTGTAAGATCTAATCCAGGACAAGAAATTACAGAAGAAGATATTGCTAAAAACTTAATGATACCAGACTTAGGCGATGTGGATTTATTGATTAGAACAGGTGGTGATCACCGAGTTTCAAATTTTTTATTGTGGCAAATTGCGTATGCGGAATTTTATTTTACTGAAACAAAATGGCCAGATTTTAGTACAGAAGAGTTTCGAAATATTCTTGAATGTGTTTCAAAACGAGAAAGACGATTTGGTTCACTTAATCCAGCTTGTGACTTTAAGACTAATGTCGAACAGGCCCGAACAAATAATATTTTATTGAGGGGTTGATAGTGTCCAACACTCAACAAAGAATAATTTCAGCAATTACGATGGCACTCATTGTAATTATTTGCGTAGCTCTTGGTAAAATCCCCACATTAATACTTATACTGGCCGTTGGACTTTTGTGTTTAGACGAGTTACTAGTTAATTTTGCAAATCTAGCGCGATCGGCAAATCAATATAGAACTAGTCTCATTTTATTTTTTATTTTTTTT
>CANCFT010000057.1 GCA_947377285.1 Bacteriovoracaceae bacterium | reverse complement strand
ATATTAAATTTCCTAATCGTTTTTGATACTTATTTATTAAATTCATTATATAATATTATACTGTCTTACATATCTAGCAAGGGCAACTAGTCAGGAAATAAAATGGAAAATGATTTTGATTCTAAGTTTACCAAGTGCATAAGCGAAGTGGTTGATAGTCAGTATATAGCAGAAAATATTTCAGAGGTTGACTCAATTACTTATGTAGAGCTAATAGTTCATCTCCAAAAATCGTTCAATATAGAATTTACTGCTGCAGATTTTGCTAGCTTAAGAACAATTCAGAACATTAAAAATAGATCAGCTGCTTTGATTATAGAGAGAGAAGTTAGTCAAAAACAAAATTGAATAGTTGAATTAACTTGAGAAATCAGTAGTTTGATGTAAGAATTTATTAAACAACCGAAGTACACAGAGAGCAAGATAAGTAAGTACAAATTTAAAATTATTACAGACTCCATGTCCCCATTGATACCTGTAGGTGCTATAATTACTATTAGGAAAATCAATGAGAATGAGTCGCTAAAAAAGTATGATATTTTGCTTTTTAAAAATGGCCAACGCTTGGTTTGCCACTATTTTTGGCGAGAGAATCAATTATTCGATAAAGGATTTATTATTACAAGATCAATAAAAAATATGACCGAAGATCTTCCCTTTTCTAAAACTCAAGTGTTAGGAGTTGTAACAAATTTTAAGATTGGTCCATGGCTCAAAATTAAAATGCACTTAAGAGATATTTTACCTTGAAAAAAATAGCACTTATTTTAAAAGAAGAATTATCTGCATGGAAAAGTTGTCAAACGATTACCAGTAATTTGGAAAAAAGTTATCTAAAAGCTTTTTCAAATGAAGAGGTGATTATTCTCAAAATTGGAGATGGATTTAATAAGTACAATGGATTCAAGCTTGCTTTAGACTTAAAAAATAAAAATATCGATTTAATTGTTTGGCTAGATCATAAGCCAAATTCAGCAATATTACTTGAAGCTTTGGATACAGTTTTTAAAGAAGTGTCGTACTCAAGCAAACCTAAGTTTATTGTTCACCTGTATGGTGATTTTGTATTAGATTGCCTTGCCTGGCAAAGAGCATTTTCTAGTGCTAACTCATGGCCGATACATTTCTTTATTGCTTCTGCCAAACAAAAGCAATTAGTCGAAAGTTTTTTTAAATTTGAAGCAAATAGTATCAGTGTTCTCCCTTTCCCTGTGAACGAAAATAATTTTTATTTTAAGAATTCTGAAAGTGACAAGAAACTTTTTAAAAATAAATACAATATAGCAAGTGATGACCTAGTGATACTCTATACAGGTAGGGTTTCTTATCAAAAAAATATTGAACTATTAACGAAAATATTTAGTTCAATTAGTAAGATTTACCCGCAAAAAATACATCTTTTAATTGTCGGAGAATGGGATGATATTCTTCAGCCCTATTCTGGTAAGTTTGGACCTTTAGGTTCGTACTATGCTCAATTTCAAGGTACATCCAAAAGCTACTTAAGTAATGAGATTCAATTTTTAGGAAAACTTAATTCTAAAGAGTTGCTGGATGCTTACAACGGAGCTGATCTTTTTGTAAGTTTTAGTACATATAACGATGAAGATTATGGGATGTCTCCCGCGGAGGCTTTGTCTTGCGGACTACCATGTTTGTTAAGTAACTGGGGAGGGTATACTTCTTTTAGAGACTTTTCGACTTCAGTAGATTTGATACCTGTAAGCTTTGGCGATTTGAGACCTCAGGTAAATGTTGAACTTGCTAGAAAATATCTAATGAAGGCGTTAAGTGATTTACCTAAAAACTATAAAGGTAATAAAAAAATTGCAACAGAATCTAAAGAAAAAATTTCAATCGAAGCTATCGCAAATAAAATTTCACAATCAATAGATACTTTGGAATTTGGTCCAATCCTAGAATTGAGTAATAAGTTTTTAAAATTATGTGTTTTGACTGAAATGAATCCTGGTTCACCATTTAAGAAAGGTAAAAAGCTTGAGCTTTCAGAGTTTTATAAGGATGTTTATGAAAACTATGGCTCTTGAAAGTTTAAAAGATTTAATTGAGAAAAATAATTATTCTTGCAATGATGTTTATGAGTATTTATTTTTTAATAAAACAAAAATAGCAGAAAAGTATAATGCTTTTCTTTCTCCTGACTCTAATATTTACAATTCACCGTTAAATCCTCTCTTTAGTTATGAAATTGATAACAGCAATAAAAAAATTTTAAAGTCGTTTGATTATGTTTCTCTTCGAGATGGCGTTCTTCCTTTGATAAGTTTTTTTTACGAAAATCCAGCTCCGCAGAAAATTGATCCTGTTTTGATAGTAGATTCGAGATTGTCGTCATTGGTACCTTTAGAGTGGAGAGAAAGGGTAGTTTTAAGAAATATAATTCACACTGGAAATGTTCAAGTTAGCCCCCAAAAAAAGATAGTTTTATTCGTCTCACCTGATAAGTTCTCAACACCATTAACCTGTTTAGAGTCAGAGATTTTTAAATTAAAAAACCATATAGAAAACGACGATAAATTGTATGTCTTATTTTCAAGCGTGAATAGAAAAGGTGAAGAGGAGATTTCAGAAGAAGATGCTTGGGGGTATAAAGTTTTTCAATTAATGCTTAATAAGTTTAAAGACAAAGAAATTAAAGTATTAGATTGGAAATCATATAGAAATATAGATTTGTCGGAGTGCAGGTACGCTTTTATAAATCCACTAAAGTTTTATTTTACAGATTCTTTTTTAGAGCATGATGCCTTACAGAGAGGATGCATTCCACTTGTAGTTAGTGATCACAAATTTGCAAGTGATTTTATTCTTAAAATTTCTCAAAATCACGGATTTCATCTTCATCAAAATTTCGAACCAGTTCATATTTTCAATAATCAAATGCTTGATTATTTGCGCCCCTCTAGTGCTCTTGAAAATTCTAAAATGAATGATTTTTCAAATATAAAACTAGCAACGAATGAATTTAAGGATTTTGCATGGGATATCTCCTTGGAGCTTTTTAGTAAAAGTCAGGAGGTTTTGTGTTAGATGAAGTTTGGGATAAAGTGAAAATTGTACATGTTCTTTTTATAACTTGCTTGTTCTATATACTATGGATAGCTTTTTTTAATTATCGGCCATATTTTTCACATCTAGATTCTTTTGTGAGTGCCTTTTCACTTTATGATATCCAGGGTGCATTTGAGCCAGTTAAGCTAAAAACGATTGCAATTTTTGGTGATTTTGTTATTGATAAAAAATCTATTAATAGTTTCATACTCTTTTTTCATCTTTTTAATTCCCTGCTGTTTTTTAACTTTTTTGATAAAAAAAATAAATTGCCAATAGCAAGTTGCTTATATGTTTTATCTCCCTTTGTGTTTTATAATTTATCAATACAAGATTTTGGGCATGTTGCTTTAGAGACTTTTGGTATCTGTTATGTTTTTATAAGTTTTTCCACAACCAGCTTTAAAAATAAAAATATTTTAATATTAATGCTTTTGCTCTTTGGCACACTTATTGATTATTCTTTTCTTTTAATTTTTACTTTAGATTTTTTCTACTTAGAGGAAAGAAAAAGTTTTTATTTTAGGGCCTTGGTAGTTGCAGTATTTGCCATTAGTCTTGGATTTTATGATAACAGGGGACAATTAGATCTTTTATCTAGGGCCGAAATTATCTATCAACAGAGAAATATTTCGTATCCTCAGTATTTTTTATTTTTTATAAATTCATTTACTGAGTTTGCTGGCGGAATGTTAAGCTTGGGGATAAGTTTTATTGAAACCAAAGTACATGTAAGAGATATATTTTTCAAGCTATTGTTTTTAATAAGTTCAATTTATTTAATTTTAAGATTTTATCGCAATAAAATTGTGACAATTCTTGCGGTTTTTTTTAGCATCTTTATTTTTACAAAATTTTTTAAATCAAGCTCTTTGGTTATGGCACTAGGGGGAGTGTATTATAATTCAATTGCAATTAATGCTTCAGTTTTCTTCCCGGTTTTTTTAGGGGTATGCTATCTTGTTTCAAAAAAAGAAAATAAGGAGCTAGTTGTTTTTTGCTTTGTTCTTGGAATTGTTGCGTGGATTAATCTATTAAATAATTCTTCAAACAACATTATTAATGTCTATCGCAATGATGCCCCTGTTTTTTGGGGCTTAGAAAAACATAAAGATTTAAATTTCAATAAAAATTTCCAGGAAATTTATCCGCAGGAAGTTAAGAAATTAAGTACTGTTGAAAAAATGTTTTCAGCTGGTTTAAAAAATATTAACTCGAAAGATTATGAACATTATGTCACATTGAGAAGTCAGCCATTTAGCGTTTTGGATGTGTTTGTTTATATGAATAAGGGGCAATTTATAAAATCTCAAGAAACCTTGGGTGTTTTATATATAAATAATATTATTTCTAAGGCAGCATATAATAATCTGGGGGAAACAATTAACTATAATTTTGAAATTAAACTTTCAGAAACAATTCATCCCCTCATCTTTGAATTATTAACAAAACAAGAAACCTCTGGCGTTGCGGAATCAGTTTATTTATTGGGATTGTTGCAATATTCAAATCTTCGAGACGACGTAATGAAAGGAGCATTAACTCATGAATTTGGAGCCACTTTTAAACCGAAAAAATAGTTTCTATTTTTTTGTAATTTTATTTTTCACATTTCTAGTTTTTGCCAAAAGCTTTGGTTACAGTTTTTTTATTTTTGATGATTATGAATATATTAAGGAAAATGACAAAATCACCCATTTGACATTAGATAATTTCATATGGTTTTGGAGAAATGCGAATACCAAAACTCCATTCTTTTTTAATTTTATTCAGCTGGTTTCTACTATTTGGAGTAACCAGGGTGCTTCTGTTATGAGGTTAATCAATGTAGTTGCTCATGGACTAAATGGATTTCTTGTATTTAAGATTATTTCAAATCTTTTAAGTAAGATTTATGTAGAACAAAATAAAGATTCTGGTTTAGAAAACGTTACTATCGTCTCGTTGTTTGTCTCACTTTTTTTTATATTTCACCCCGTTCAAGTGGAAAGTATCGTTTGGGTCTATTCGATGCGAGGAGTTTTATCTTCGACTTTTGCCTTAATTTCAATAAATTCCTACTTGCATTTTTTAGATTCACATAAAAATAAATATTTATATGTGACGATCGCAACCTATACTTGCGGAATGCTTTTCAAATTTAATGTTGCGACTATTCCATTAGTTTATGTTTTGTTTGATTATTTTTTAGATAAAGATCAAACATTGGCAAAAAGTTTTTCCAAACATTGGTTGTTACTTTCATTCGGGGCATGTTTCTTTTTTGTATTTACCTATGAATATTCTTCAACATACGTAAGTTCTATAAAGGTTTCAACTGTTGATTCAATTTTTATTCTTTTTAGAACGACAATGCATTATTTAACTAGAATTATTTTTCCGTTTAATTACAGATTTGATTATGGGTTAAACTATTCAACTTATAAAAGCTTTTTACCTAATGCCTGGTTAAATCGTTTTAGTCTTTTGTCTGTAATCTTGTTAACAGTTTATTCCATTAGGCAATTGATTGTGAATGAACGAAATAAATATGTGTTTTGTTATTTGTTATTTATTGTGATGATGTTTCCGGGCCTAGGGGTTATCGCTCATGATTTTCAATATGCGAGCTTTGTTGCGGATAGGTATTCTTATTTAGGAGTTGTACCATTTTGTTTATTTCTTGCAGTTATAATGTTTCAGTTATTTAAAAGTGCTCCAAAGATAATTCCAATATTTGTTATAGTTTTGGTGAGTAGCTTTATTATCTCTAGTTCAAGACTTATTAATTTATGGGAAGATCCAGGTCAATTGCTTTATAAAGATTATTCCTCAAATCTCAATAGTAATATTGCATTTGAAGGGGTGATTAATTACTACGATCAAAAAAATGAGTTAAAAAAAATTGCTCAGTTCATCTGGAATGATACTAAAAAAGGAGTTAAGCATCGGCAGAGTTATTTTAAATTTGTTAAATATTTAAGTCAGAGTAAAAACATTCATGATGGAGAAATCGTTATTGATGCTTGGAAAAGAAGTGGCGTAAATTTTACAGATGTACTTTTGTTTAATCTTTATATAGAAGCTAAGTTACCAACGTATGCAGAAGAACAATATAAAAAAGTAGTAAAATTGGCACCTGACATTCTAAAAGAAAATGAGATTAATCTGACACAATTGAAAAAAGATTTAGATAATTTAAAAAATGACTCTCAATCTATTTTTTATCCTTGGGAGCAAATGACGAGTCGGAAATATAGGCCATTATCAGAAAGGCTAAAGTTAGAAAGGCTCCAAAGAGTACCTATCGCTAATTAATTTCTAGTGCCCATTTCTTGTTGCTTTACTCTTTTATAAAGCATAACAGAGGCTTTTACTAAGTCTTTGATTACCTGTGAATATTTTGCCTTTTATGAGGAATACCACATATTAGTATTTAAATCGTTTATACTATTAATTAAATATTAAGTGTTGGGAATTCAATGTTAAAACGCCATTTAAAAAACAAATCAGGTTTTACTTTATTGGAGATAATGATCACTATCGCTATAGCCAGTGGCTTAATGCTCGCTATTGCTTCAATGCTTAGAA
>CANCFT010000056.1 GCA_947377285.1 Bacteriovoracaceae bacterium | reverse complement strand
TTATAGTCAGCATCAGTTAAAGACGTCGGGTCTTTTTTCCAGATCGGTTGAGTGTCGTTGACTAAACCAGGATTGCCATTTTCATCTTTTGCTTCACTATCAAGGACCATAATTTCATAAGGCATAAAATCACAGAATTTTTTAAGGATCGTTGAAACTTTCCATGCGTTTAAAAATTCTTCAGATTCTTCATTGATATGAAGAGTAATTTTTGTTCCGATGTCAGACTTTGTCGATGTTTCAAAACTATAGTCAGTTTCACCTTCACAAATCCATTTTGCTGGAGTTGATCCTTCTGTCATAGACAGAGTTTCAACTTCAACACGTGTACTCACCATAAAAGCAGAGTAAAATCCCAATCCAAATTTTCCGATGATATCAGAGTTTGGAGCAGAGCCTTGGTCTTTCATTTTTTTTACGAATTCTTCAGCCCCTGAAAAAGCTAATTGAGCTAAGTATTTTTCAACTTCGGCTTCTGTCATCCCAATTCCGTTGTCTTCTAGGGTGATAGTTTTAGCAGTCTTATTGATAGAGACAGTGATTTTACCTGCTGGAATTTCTTGGTTAGCGACTCTCGCTAATGTAGCGCGCTTAGTGATGGCATCTGTGGCATTGGCCACGAGTTCTCGAAGATAAATATCATGTTCAGAGTAGAGCCATTTTTTAATGATGGGAAAAATGTCGTTAGTGTTAACACTAATTGTTCCTTTGCGTGAAGTCATAATTGCAATCTCCTGCCTTAGAATTTATTATTACTATTGTATTCAAACTATGTTCGAATACTATGAGTTCAATTTGAAAAGAGTCAAGGTTTAGGCTTAAATATAAATGAAAAAAAACGACAAAATGATGAAAATGACTAATCCAATCACAAACGTCACTATTATTACGACTGGCGGCACGATAGAGAAAACTTATGATGAATTCGATGGCTCCCTTGAAAATAGAGGAACATCAATTAAAAATCGGATTCTCTCAAAGCTCAGGCTGCCGTATACCAATATCAAAGTCTTGCCGATCTTGTCGAAGGATTCCCTTTATATGGACCAAGCAGACCGTGAGTTGATGGCCAATTATATCCAGCAAGAGTCAGTTAAAGGCTCCCCAATTGTTGTGCTGCATGGAACTGACACGATGTCACTTACGGCCAATTTTTGCTTTGATAAAATTAAAAATCTCTCTGTGGCGGTAGTTTTCACTGGGGCGATGATCCCAATGGGTTTTGAAGACTCAGATGCCACCCAAAATGTAACTGAGGCGCTATTAAGTGCAAAACTCTTGGCACCTGGATTTTATATTTCCTTTCACAACCAAATTTTTGAAGTTCCTTTCGTCCAAAAAAATAAAGAGAAAAGAACTTTTGAATCAATCAAAAAGGCGTAACTAAAATGTTAAATGGATTCAAGCTCTTTAAGTCTTTTTTTTGGCTTTCATGCAAGGAAGTTCTAGGTAATAAAAAACAATTTCTCAATATTTTTATAGCGCTTATTTTTTTAGCGAACGCCGATAGTTTAGGGGCTCTTTTAGGAATACCTCCGGAGAGTAATGCTTCGATACTTCTTATCGTTGTTACAACTTTACTGACTTTTATCGTTGTCTCTCAAATTGTCCTTAATCAAAAAAAATTAAAAGGTGGGAGTGATCAACTTAAATATTTTGTTCCAACCTTTTTACTTAATAATTTGTATTATTCTTTTTTAGTGTCAACCGGTTTTTTTCTTTTTCTAGTGCCGGGAATTTTTTCTTTAATACTCTTTTCACTAGCTCCATTTGTAGCTGTTTTAGATGATGAAAGAAGTAGCGGCTATTTTAAAGAAAGTAAAAGATTAGTGAAAAAAAACCTGGCCCTCGTGGCATGGGCGAGTGTGATTAATTTATTGATTGAATTAGTGGCCTTAGGATTTGTTCCCATCAGTGACCCTACAATTAAAGGGATTGGAAACTTTTTGTTTTCCATTCCAGAAGCTTTTTTGACAATCGTTATGACCATAAGTTTTGTCAAAATTTATTATTCACTAAAGGAAGAAACTCAATCCGTTAGTCCTAATCTTCACACTTCGGAATCTCAAATTCCTTAGTGATTTTATTTCTCTCGTCTATTGGGGAAAAACGACTTGATTTAAAATAGACATCAAGATTGTATTTTTTGATTGGGCTTTGTTTAAAATCACGGACTGATTTTGATAAATAATCATAATTTTCTATTTTTTTATTGTTCTTATCTAGTTCAATAAAATGAATTTTTTCTAAAGTTTCAATAATAGGATCACTCTCAATTTCTCTAATACATGTTTCTAAAACTGTTGTGTAAACAGCACTAATCCCTTTTTGAAAGACGATTTGACTTCCTTTGACCTGATATAAATCAGAACTTAAAATTGTCTTCCAAGTCAAAGATACACCACCGCCACTTCCACCGATTCCGGCAAACGAATTTATTGCAAAGAAACAGCTAATAAATGTAAGGCAAAGGATCAGTGATCGCTTCATTGGTCATCCCTAGAGTGAATTTTATCGGTAACCATAAATGTATATGCCCGGATAAATCCATTGGTTTTTTTATTTTTGATGAGTTCAGCTTTTTTCAAATAAGCTTCTTGGTCTATTGTGAGCCATTGGTGATATTCCTCTGAAGTGAGGCCTTCGGCTAAAAAACCAATATGGTTTTGATTAAGTTCATAGGCGGCTTCTTTATCAAAATGATTTTTTGTCATGATGAGACCAGCTTTAAGTATAGTTGGAATGTCAAAGTCTGCGAGATTATCTCCCAAGACAAATATGGATTCATCAATTTTTTTAAGAATATTATCTTCTAGCATTTCATTGATTAGCGTAAGCCCATACTGTCCAAAACGAATTTCGACTTCTTGTTTATAAAGAGGCCCCGTACCGGCCATAATATAGAGCTCAGCAAGGATGGGATTGTCTTGGATTTTTTGATCTACATTATTTTTCAATTGAGTTGGTTGATCTTTACGTTGTACACTTTTTTGAATAATAAATTTTTCAATATAGTATGCAGTCTCAACAGGTAGGAGCTTGATGAGTTCAGAATCGTTGTATTGGTTAAAAAAGCATTTATAAACTTTTAGGAGAGTTTGGTAACTTGGTTTATTTTCAAAGAGGTATAATCTCTCAAAAGTCCGTTCATGGATGCCTATTTTTTTAGCGAGTTTTTTTTGCCCGATTTTCTTATCTTTAAAAGAACTTAGCATTGAATCGAGGGTTTGTTTTAAATGTGAATGAATAGGATCGTTTTCACCCAGGAGTGAATCGGGCACTAAGGCCTTGGAGTTTAGGGAAGTTTCTTCAGTATAATTCATAGGTCTCTAATAGCATAAAAAGTATAATACCGGCTTCGTGATAAGGGCAAACCAGATAAAATTTACATAAATGCCTCCCTTGTAAAAGGGAGGCAAGTACACAAAATTATTTACAGGCCGGGATTGAAAATTCTTTAGTAAAAAGTTTTTTTCCAATTTTGCTTGATCCAAGCATTTTTTCTACAACTGCGACGTTGTAGTCTAGTTCGATTGTTTCAGTGATTTCAACTTGAACTTCAGTTGAAGATCCTGGAAGTTTTCTCCAAACAAGGTGTGTATATGTTAATGGGTGAGTTAAGAACTTAGTCCCAATAACTTCGATATTATTTCTGTTGTTAATAACAACATGCTTATAAACATTTTGTTTTTCAATTGTTTGAACTTCGTCACCATTTGAACAAAGATCTAATACAGACATAAAAGTCACAGCAGCACCAGCGTCCATAGCTATAGTTGGAGCAAGAGCAGATACAAATCTATCAGCTTTAATTGATTCCCATGAGCTATTTACAGTAACAGCAAATGTAGCAGTTGAAAGTGCAAGTGAAAGAAGAGCGATCATTGATTTCATAAATTCTCCATTGAAATGTTTTGTTGAGAATTTTTGACATTAAAAAAAACTGATGACAATTCAAAATGGTATGGCAGCCTGAGATTGTTTGACAGGGGAGGGGCCGTCAGGGATTTGGCCGACATTCGTTAGATGTCGGTTTATCAACTGCCACAAATAATTATCACTTAGAAGTAATCATATTTGGCCATATTTCGCTCAAAAAGCTCTTTAATAGACCAATTTCATAGGTCTATGCCCGGAACTTCCATCAAATTTCCCCCCTCAGCTCGTTCTCTTATTAAAATTAACCTAAGTACTTACTTAAGTTAAACCGAAAAAGAGTACGTGATGAAACAGTTAAAATTATTCACGGCCCCAAAAGCACTGATCAATTCAGTGTGTGCTCTAATATTGGTCATGAGTTTTAGTTCATGTATACAAACTCCAAGTAATTCAAGAAGTAAGGCCATTGCTAAAAATTCCATAACTGGAAGTGGGGCAAATGGATCAGGAAACGGATCTGGAGCAGTGGGAGCTACGACCACAACCACTACAACAACTGCTGCAGTCACATCACAAAAAGTTGAGCTTAGTCATTTAGTAGATCCATTTGATGGAACTTATAAAAAGAAATTAACACTACCAAAAAATTTCAAAGGAAATCTTTATATCGCAGGTCTTAACGTCGCTTCATTAACTAATAAAATAGTTTCAGTGCGATTTAATTTTGGTGTCGATAAACAGTCCGTTGTTTTAAATGCAACAGTGGCGCGAGCTCCTGGGATTGTTCCAAAAACAGACATTCAAGTTTTGGTTCTCGATATGAATGCCAAGCCTTTTAATAAAATGCGTTTGGGCTATGACCTCTATGACTATAATGACTACACGGATGCCAAAAAAGAAATGGTGAGTGACGGTCGCGATGGGGGATTGTATTGCCGTGGTTTAAAATTAGAAGACGATCCAACTTTTATTCCGATGAATAATACCTCAACTTGCTCTAGCGCAACTGACCGCTGCCTTTATTCTTATGCCAAAGTCACGGATACAACTCTTTATAAAGACCAAGTGGTGAATTTATTAACTTATAGAATTTCAGCAATTCCGACCCATCCACAAATTTGGACTCAAACAAGTCTGAATAATTATGGCGATAGTGTTTGTTTACCAGATGACAGTGACCCAGTAGGAATTAATAATTTATTTGATCTTAATTTAGTTTCATTGGGATTTAATGACCCAATTAACTTTATCTACCCAGTAACAATTCCTTTATTGCCTTCGAAATTTTTAGGTTTCTACCAAGGGCCTTACCGCGCTATAAATGATTTAGAATGGCAAATATCAGGAGCTGCACTTTTTAGTGGTACTGCTGGACTTTTTGAATATGGGCCAATCGGCACTAATTTAAAAATTGGTTATCATTCATTATTATTTCCAAGAGCAGGACGCCTCTCATTGAGTTCTGGTATCAATTATTTGGGTTCTGAAACTCACTTTGGAGTGCGCTCAAAATTAACATCTGACGCTTCAGGGACCACAAAATTTGTCGATGGATGTAATCTTCGTGTCCAAAATTATGACCCAGCAACAAATGAGTCCATTGGTTCGTGTAATGTAAACGCGTCCATTGAAGTTTTTTATATGCTCGATGGAAAAGAAGTTAATATCACTACCGACAACTCTATAAAGCTGCAATTGATACGTCCTTCATTAACTAATTTTGAAGGCAAAGAAGTTTTGGCCAATTCATTTAAACGCTGTGACAGCTCATCTACATGCGGAACAGATGAATGCTGTTTTAATAGTCGATGCTGGTCAAAAGATTTGGTCACTCAGTGTGTTGATCAATTGCCAATTATTGGTAACCAAGAAATAGGGGCCAATTGTTCTTCTGATTTTGAATGTTCAAGTTTATGTTGTAATCAATCAACTGGCTCGTGTGCTCCTCATAATCCAAATGGGACTAATCCAAATTACTGCAA
This sequence comes from Bacteriovoracaceae bacterium, assembly GCA_947377285.1. Classification (GTDB taxonomy): domain Bacteria; phylum Bdellovibrionota; class Bacteriovoracia; order Bacteriovoracales; family Bacteriovoracaceae; genus Bacteriovorax. Next base: position 1,725 of record CANCFT010000056.1, on the reverse strand, counting down.
TAAAAGTTCGGGCCAGCAATGTGTAGCAAAAGAGTTTTGTCAACAAGTCCCAGTTGTCACTTGTAAGATTGTTAAGTCAGGCCTTAAGGCCGACGGAACTACTGCTTGTACTCTCAGATGCCCGGCCGTCATGACTTACGGAGATTGCACAGCTGGTAGTTGCGTTCCTCCAGCGACACCGGCCGTTCCTAACTTTGATCCAAATGATTGTTCAACAGCAGTTGACCCATAGTCATAGTCTCCCTTAAAATAAGTCTAAGAAATATTTGTGAATCAATCAGGACTCAATTCATGTTTAATAAAGATTGTTTTTTAGACCACGTCGCCATTGCCGTCAGTAATCTCGATCGGGCCCAAAAAGTTTATGAAGATTTAGGATTAAGTTTTGGCAGTCATAGAGAAATAGTGGAATCCCAAAAAGTAACTACCGCTTTTGCTCATATAGATGAACATGCTCATATTGAACTTATTTGTCCATTGAACGCTGAAGGTCCTGTTCAAAAATTTATTGAAAAAAATGGAGAAGGTATACATCATCTTTGTTTTAAAGTTCCTGATGTTAAAAAAAAATGTGATGAAATGGCGGCCCTTGGTTATAAGCTTATTTATCCCGAGCCTTTTGCAGGTGCCAATAATTGCTTAGTGAACTTTGTCCATCCAAAATCAACAGGTGGAGTGTTGATTGAAATTTCTCAAACAATAAGTCATAAGGAATAGTCTCATGCAGTCTCAAATTTATCTTCCAAAGCTTACTCCTGTTAATCGTTTTTTAATCATTGTCGCGAGCTCTCTTTTTATTTTGGAATTTATTCTCAGTAAAACGACTTCCATTTATCTTGGAGGGATTTTAGGTTTATCGGCCGAAAGAATCACTCACGGACATTTATACACTCTGATCACTTATCCTTTTTTATCTCATTCAATTATCGAAGTGATTTTAAATTGCTTAATGCTTTGGTTGATGGGGTCAGAGTTTGAAGCGAATTGGGGACAAAAAAGATACTTGAAATTTATGCTAACTGTGGTCGTTGGTGGAGGCTTACTCTACACAATAGTTAGTCTGCTTTTTTTTGGAAGCTCACTGATTTATAGTTTTCCATTAGTAGGCTTGTCGGGAATTGTCAGCTCATTGTGTGTGGCCTATGCCGTGATTTATCCAGACCGCATCTTTTCATTCATGATGATCATTCCGGTTAAGGCCAAGTATTTTTGCATGATCTTGGTGGCCATATCCCTTTATCAAGGGATGTCGGGGCCGATGGGTGTTGGAGCCTGGGGGCAATTAGGGGGAATTATTTCGGCCTATTTGTTTATGGTTTCAGTCTCAAACCGCAATTTTAAACTGCTCTCAGAGAAAATGGGCCAATTGACGCAACGGAAGGGAGTTAAAAAGAGCAAAGCCAAGCTCTCGATCGTCAAAGACGACAACGAACACCCTCCAAAGTATTGGCAATAAGGTATTTTAAGTGATATGGTCAGTTTAAGCACAGACTACTATATTATGGCGAGGCACAGATGAGATTAAGTAGAGCACTACAAGAAAAATTAATGGATGTACGATTAAGAGATAAGTTACTAGCTGAAGGAAAAGTCACAAAAGAAGAAGTGAAGAAATTTCTGGATGGCATTGCTGATGAAGCAAAAAATGCAGCTTATACCGATGAGAATTCTGACGAAGACTAAATAATATTTTTTCGAATAGTTATCTCAATAGAAGGCCCGCTT
>CANCFT010000055.1 GCA_947377285.1 Bacteriovoracaceae bacterium | reverse complement strand
TTAAAGTATCTACCTGGGCCTTAGCTTTCGTTACCGCATTTGCTGCAGCTTCAGGCGAATTAGTCCCCTCGACTCGAATAACTTCAAGGTCAGTAATTCCAAGGAATCCTAGAGCTGTCGTAAACCAAGGTGTAAGCATATCCATTTTTGCATATGGTCCTTCAGAAAAAACACTTCCACTTGAAACGACAAGATAAATTTTTCGACCACCGGCCAGACCTTTCAAACCTTCTGGTGAGTAGCTAAATGTTTTACCTGCTCTACTGATATGATCAAACCATGCTTTGAGATTTGAAGGCACTCCAAAATTCCACATAGGTGTTGAGATGACGATAACGTCGGAATTGAGGAATTCGTCAACTGCTTTATCAGAAAGCTTGATGGCTTCAACTTGTTCACTTGAGCGGTCATTTTCTGGTGTAAAAAAAGCACCTACGGTTGTTATGGATAAATGGGGAAGCGGGTTCGTCGCGAGATCCAATTGTGTAACATTAGAAGCTTTGATTTTGCTCACTAAGTAATTTGAGACTTCTCTTGAAAGAGAGGTTTGAGTGTTCGGGCTAGATTGAATGTGAAGAAGTTTCATAGTTTTTTCCTTATGGTAACTGTGTTAGTTACAGTTACATTAAAGCAGCTTGATTTTAAATGCAATAGTAATTATTACATTTAAAGGTTTTTTATGTTATTATCATTAGATGGACGACTTAAGATTTGCGACATCTATTCACATCATGATTTACCTGGCCAATACTCAGAAAACTGGGCAGCTTCTCATGTCTTCGTCAGAGCTTGCTAACGGTCTCAATGCCAACCCGGCCCTTATTAGAAAGCTGCTTGGCCCTTTAGTAGAAGCAGGTCTTGTTGAAACGGTTCAGGGGAAAGCAGGTGGAGCTCGATTAGCAAAGCCAGCTAAACTTATCACGCTTAAAGATATCTATGTGGCATGTATTGACCGCGAGATTGCTTTTAGTCGAGAAAATATTAATCAAAAATGTCCCATTAGCTGTTCAATGAAAGTATTGTTTGCGGGGATCGCAGACGGAATGGAAAAAGCTATTCATACTCATTTAAATCAGACTACTTTAGAAAAACTCCTTAAAAATTGTTAAATTTCATATGCTTTTAAAATAATAAATTAAGGGATCTTTATAAGTCACTAAAGACAACTTGAGTGCGTATACAGATATGAAAAGTATAGAGGGTTGGTTGTGGATCGTTTTAAACAAGCTTCGTCAGAAGAATTAATGAATATTTACCAGATAGGGGATCCTGATGATGCTTGCAGAGCATTTGAAGAGTTGTATCGTCGCTATAGTGATCGAGTCTATGCTTATTGCTTAAAACGTCTGACTGTAAAAGCAGATTCCGAAGATGTAATACAAAAAATATTTCTCAAAATGCATGAAAGTAAACATTTATATAATTCAAAGTACAGATTTGAGCAGTGGATTTTTGTTATTGCTAGAACTTCTGTTTTTGATTTATTAAGAAAGCAAACTAGCGATGTAAGAAAAATAGAAGGTTTATTGAAATCAATGGAGGTTTCTTTACCTATTGGTGAAGAAGACGAAAATGATTTGTCGAAATTAAATCATCTGAATGTTGCGCAAAAACAACTTTTAGAACTTAAGTATGTGGATGACCTTTCTTATAAAGAAATATCAGTAATTCTCGCTAAGTCTGAAGTTAGTATTAGAAAAATGGTAAGCAGATTAGTTTTGAAAGTAAAAAGTGGTGGTGCCTAATGAATGAAAAAAAAATAGTTGACGAGCAATTAAGTTATAAAATTATTCAAAAAATAAAAAGCAAGATTAAACCAGATATAAAAAGTATATTTTTAAAACTCTTTCTTGTTCATTTATCTGTCGCCTTATTTACCTTGAGTGTGTGCCCTCAGTTGGGTGTCTCGAGTTTTAAAACCAATTTAAATTTCTCACATGTTTTCTTAGCTTTTGGAGACAAAGGATGTGAATTGTTTTGTGGATTCTTTTTTACAAGTGCTTCTATTGCAGTTTCTTTTATATTTCTTACTAGAGATGAAGTACGGTTTTTGAGATTTAATAAAACTTACTTAGCTTCTGTTTTTATTCTTAGTTCGATTGGGTTTTTATTAATGTTTAATTCACAATTGTTTGTAGAGCTTTCCATCTTATGGCTATTGGGCACGTTCATTGGAGTTATTGGAACACTTGAGGTTGGGGCATATATTCTTAGATATGTTCATTAATGTTTAAGTTTATCCCCACAATCGTTGAATATAATAATTGATTTCATAATTATTAATTAACTTTAATTGAAAGTGGAGTGGTTCTTAATTTTCCACCATCTAAAAATTGAATCCAAACTCTATAGTCACCAACTTTTGGAAACGTTACTTGTAACATTCCCTCGTCAGATTTTCCAGTGGGCATTGGATGAGCGTGAATGATTGCTGAACCATCTAATGGAACAATAACTACATGGGCGAAAGCACCTAGATAATCAGTAATTTCAACATTTGTGCCATCAGTTCTGCTAAATTTAACCATAAACATAGCAGAGCTATTAGTTTTAGCCTTACCCAAAATGTTTGCAATTGAAATATCATCTGTTGCTTTTCTTACGTCTCCGAGGCTTGTAGGGATTATATTTTCAGCGCGCCCAAATCCAATAGTTACCATTTGTATTTAATTCAAAATCTATAGACCATTCTTGGTTCGTATAAAGTGGGTGAAGGTGTTTAAACTCTATCGTGGGCATAAACATTAGTAAAAGAAATTAGAGTTAGTGCCAAGATTAGAATTTTTTTCATATAGGAGTGTGATTAGTATTTTCAAAAGTTACGACTAGTGTTTTAATTTAGTCTAATAATTAACTAAAGGAATTACTTTGTTTCAATCCACAAAAAATATTCTTCAAATATGCTTTGCAATTTTCATTCTAATTGGAAGCTTTGGTGTTATGGCCAACGTATTAATTGAGCCTCATATTGCCTACAATATTTATGGCAATGCTGATTACAATACCTTTAAAACTAAGTTTAATGGAACTCAGTATGGAGCACGATTTGGGTCTCAGTACTTAGGTTTTATGGGAGGACTAGACTTCACTCATTCTGCATATACATCTAAATCTACTTCAATGGCCGGAAATACAAGTGCAGATGTCAGTCGAAATCAATACGGAATTTTTGCTGGATATAATATGCCATTATTTTTACGAACATGGTTGGGTTATTATTTTCTTGATAAATCTTCTGGATCTAGTAATTCTTGGAACAAAGGCAATGGATTAGAATTAGGAATTGGTTTTACGGCCCTTCCTTTTTTAAGTCTCAACCTAGAGTATCGAACTTCAACTTACACCACTTCTAATGCCGGACCTTTGAGTCCATCTTTTAAAACGAAAGAAATAGTCTTGGGTTTAAGTGCTCCAATGACATTTTATTAATTATAACTAAATCGATTGCTCAATCCGTCTTAATACCTCATCCTTACCCAGAATTTCAATGGCATGAAATAAAGAAGGAGATGAGGTTGTTCCTGTCAGGGCAGCTCTAAGGGGCATCATGACTTTACCAAGCTTAACACCTTCGCTTTCTCCAATGGCCTTGCATGCTAATTCAATATTGGCATTATCAAAATTTGATAAATTTTTCAAAGCAACACCTAGTTTTTTAACTATTGCAATTCCTGCAACATCTAATAATGCAGCGGCTTTTTCATCCATAGTGATAGCACCAGTCATCCAATAAATTCGAGAATCATCAACGAGACCCGCTATCGTTTTAGCGCGAGTTTTTAATTCATCCATCGCTGCGAACAAATATTTTTTTGTGCTAGGAGAGTATGAGTGACCGACACGATTTAAAATATCGAGGCTTAAGTCGACAAGACGATTATTATCGGCAAGTTTCATATAATGAGAATTGATGAAATTTAATTTATCAAAATCAAAGCGCGCTGGGCTTTTGCCAATCCCATCGAAATCAAACCATTCAATGGCCTGCTCAGTTGAGATGATTTCATCATCACCATGCGACCAACATAAACGAAGAAGATAGTTGCGCATAGCTTCGGGTAAATAACCTAAGTTTCTATACTCTTCAACTCCAGTAGCTCCGTGACGTTTTGATAATTTTGCGCCGTCTGGTCCTAAGATAAGTGGAAGATGGGCATAAACAGGAATGTCCCATCCCATTGCTTGGTAAATTACATTTTGGCGGAAAGTATTATTGAAATGATCGTCTCCGCGAATAACATGAGTAACACCCATATCGTGGTCATCAACTACAACTGCGAGCATATAAGTGGGAACTCCATCAGAGCGCAAAATAATAAAATCATCAAGCTGTTCTGCATTGACTCTCACTTCACCTTGGACTTTGTCATTAACAAGTTGCTCGCCACTTAACGGAGCTTTGATACGGATAACAGGTTTTATTCCCGCAGGTGGAGTATTTTTACTATCTCTCCAGCGTCTGTCATATGATGCGATTCGACCTTCGGCTTTTGCACTTTCACGCATTTTTTCGAGTTCATCAGGAGTGCAATAACAGTAATAGGCCTCTCCGCGTTTCACTAATTCATGAGCGATTTCAGTATGACGAGCACCGCAAGCATATTGAGAGATGATATCGCCATCCCAGTCAATTTCTAGCCATTTTAATCCATTGATAATTGCTTCAACGGCTGCCTCTGAATGGCGAGCACGGTCGGTATCTTCAATGCGAAAACGCATTTTACCTTTATTGTGCTTGGCATATAACCAATTGAACAAACCAGTACGCGCAGTACCAATATGCATAAAGCCAGTAGGAGAAGGGGGGAATCTTGTTACTATTGTCATATATTAGAGTTATTAGATAAAAAACTTTTTAGCAAGTGTTTTTTGAAAGTTAGCTCAATTACTTAACTGGATTATTTAATCTACAAATCCTATAATCTTGGGATGAATAAACAATACACTCCACCTACTGATGTAAAAGCTGTCCTTCTAAATTTAAAACGCCCTAAAACAGCGGTTGTTACTGGCGGTATGCCTTATGCCAACGGTCCACTTCACTTAGGTCATTTGGCCGGAGCGATTATTCCTCCGGATATTATGGCAAGGTACATGCGCATGTTGATTGGGAGTCGTAATGTTTTATTCGTGAGTGGTAATGATGACCACGGATCAACTTCTGAAGCCGCGGCTTTTAAAGCAGGAATTCCAGTGCGTGAATTCATTGATCAAATTCATGACAAACAAGTTCAGACTGTCACTCGTTATGGAGTGTCTTACGATATTTTTTCCGGAACCTCTCAACCAGATTGTTATCCTACTCACAAAGAAGTTTGCCAGGACTTTATGAAGAGACTTTGGAAAAACAAAATGCTGGAAAAGAAAGTCACTAAGCAATGGTATGACCCAAAGATCGACCGCTTTCTTCAAGATAGAAATGTCACAGGAAAATGTCCAAATCCAAATTGTGCCAACACTCAAGCGTATAGTGATTCATGTGAAGTTTGTGGAACTCAGTATGATCCATCAGAATTGATCAACCCAATATCTTCATTATCAGATGCTACTCCAGTCTTAAAGGACACTGCACACTTGTGGATTGATATGTGGAAAGTCTCTGATCAACTGACTGAATGGATTAAATCAAAACAAAATAAATGGCGCAAAGGTGTTTTTAACGAAGTTTTTGAAACAGTTCAACCAGCTTTTCAATTCGATAATACTCACGAAGCAACTTATAAAGAAATGAAAGTGACACTCCCGAAACATAAATCTCGTTATGCTCCAGGAAAAAAAGTTGTCGTGCAATTTGAAAATCTTAGTGATTATCAAATTGGAAAAAGTGCTATGGAAGCAAAAGCTATTCCTTGCACTGAGCTTAATGGTTGGGCCCATCGCTCAATCACAAGGGATGTCACGTGGGGGATTCCTGTTCCTGCTGAAATTGATCCTGAGATGAAAGACAAAACTTTATACGTCTGGCCGGACTCATTGATTGCTCCGATTTCATTTACAAAAGTAGCGTTGGCCAGTCTTGGCCGTGATCCATTGGAGTGGGAACGTTTCTGGAAAGATCCAGAGGCCCGAATTTTTCAATTCTTAGGTCAAGACAATGTTTACTTCTATGTTCTTATGCAAGGAGCGATGTGGATTGGAGCGCGCGATCCAGATACAACTGATTACACGATGACTGATGTTTTTTCTGTTTTTCATTTGATGGTTAACGGAGAAAAAATGAGTAAGTCCACTGGCAACTATTACACAGGGGATCAACTTACAGAAGAGATGGGTTATGATCCAGATCAAGTGAGATATTTTCTTTCGACATTAAGCTTAGCTGAGAAACAATCAAACTTTGATTTTGAAACTTTCAATGAAAGAAATAAATTTTTAGCAGGACCTCTGAACGCAGCTCTTGAAAAACCCATTGCAGCTGTTCAGTCTAAATTTAATGGAATCGTTCCAGATGGAAAACTTTTAGAGAAAGCCGAAAAAGAAACGATGAAACTCGTCTCTTTGTATGTGAAGAATATGGAAAAAGGCGATCACATTACACTCTTAGGTCAAATAGAAAACTACGCTCGTTTGATCAACAGTTTTTTTGTCCAGTACAAACCTCATGATGACCGCCATGACGAAACTGAAAGAAAAGATGCACTTTTTTCATGTTTTTATATTCTAAAAAACTTAATGATCATGCTTCACCCATTTGTTCCTCAAACGATGGAAAGAGTTCGCCAGTCGCTTAATTTATCTGAGAGTGTTTTCTCAATTGATGAGTTAGGAATTGCTATTCCAGCTGGAACTGTGATTGGGCAAAAGCAGCAGTTTTTTCCAGCGGTAAGTGGGAGTGATGAATCTGTTTAAGGGTGTTGATTGATATGAATTTAAGTTTTGGAATTAGCTTTCATTTATTTTTTTATTTTGTAATTATTATATGAAAGAAAAATCAAAGGTTATTGCCTATATTATTCGTGAAAAATATTCATCAAAAGAAGTATTAGTTTTTGATCATAAGAATATGCCAGAAGCAGGTACACAAGTTGTAGGGGGGACAGTTGACCCTGGCGAAGAATTAAAGACTGCCCTCGTTCGAGAAATTTATGAAGAATCAGGACTTAACGTAATAGAATCGGATTTAAAATATATAGGTGAATCCGTTTATTTCCGAAAAGATTTTCCAGAAAAAAATTTAAGAACGTATTTTTTAATTGATGGTAATCATTTACCAAATTCATGGTCTCATCAAGTCATCTCAAGTGGAGAAGATAATAATTTAGTTTTTGACTTTTATTGGGTTAGCTTATCTATTGCCAAAGTGAAATTGGTTGGAAATTTTCAAGAATATTTAGAAATATTAGAGATCAATTCACTTTAACTTATTTGAAACGAGATGAGTGTTGACGTGTACTTGATTGGCCATTTTTGCTCCTGATTCGAAGTCAGATATATTTTTTAATGTAATGGCAGCAATTTCAGTAAGAGCTTCTTTTGTTAGAAAAGCTTGATGGGAGGACATAAGTACGTTTGGAAAGGTTAGTAGTCTTGCAAGGGTATCGTCTTTAAGGACTTGATCGGAAAGATCTTTAAAAAAAACACCTTCTTCTTCCTCGTATACGTCCAAAGCTGCTCCTGCAAGTTGGCCTGACTTCAAAGCTTCAATCATGTCCACGGAATTAATCAGTGCTCCTCTTCCAGCGTTTAGTAAAACCAGACCGCGCTTCATCTGGGCAAAGGAAGATGCGTTGATCATGTATTTTGTTTGAGGGGTTAGAGGCAAATGAAGTGATATTATATCTGATTTTTTATAAAGTTCGTCGATTGAAACATAGGCAACAATTTTTTTATCTGACAAATTTAAGTCTGGATTTGGATCATAAGCAATCACACGGCAACCAAAACCATTCATAATAGTAGCAAAAATAGATCCGATTCGTCCGGTGCCGATAACTCCCACCGTTTTACCAACTAAATCAAAACCCATCAGACCTTCTAGGGAAAAATTCAGGTCTCTTACTCTGGCATAGGCCTTATGGATTTTTCGATTAAGTGATAGTAAGAGTCCAACAGTATACTCTGCGACAGAATGAGGAGAGTAGGCAGGGACTCTGGCGATTAAAATGCCAAGTTTGTCTGCAGCTTCAAGATCAACATTATTATAGCCGGCCGAGCGAAGTGCAATGAAGCGCACGCCAACTTCTTTCAAAGATCTCAATGTTATTTCATCTAGTTTATCGTCAACAAAACAACATACACACGCAAATCC
>CANCFT010000054.1 GCA_947377285.1 Bacteriovoracaceae bacterium | reverse complement strand
ATCGTAGATGCAAATGACAACACTAAAGGAATCGTCTCCAGATCCGCCTTCAACAAACAAGGCTTTGTGAGCCTCTCACTTGTTGACAACCAAACAGTCCACCGCCTTCAATGTAAACTCTAAAAAAGTCTCCTGGAGACTTTTTTTTGATTGAGCAAATTTTTAAATCTCACAATATTAGAAAGTTAAATTCTCACGACAAAAAAAGTTTTGCATCTCTAACAAGATGCCAAGAAAACCACTCATTCGCTCAGAAAATCTCCCTTATCATGTGACTTCAAGATCACATAATAAAGACCAATTCCCATTACCAATCAAACGTGTCTGGGTTCTTGCCAACCAATGTTTCGCTGAAGCCAATGAAATCTACCCAATCAATTTAATTTCATTCGTTTTGATGACAAATCACTACCATATGCTTTTATACACACCTGCCGGAAATCTCGATCAATTTATGTATGAATTTAATAAACGCTTCGCTATGAAACTCCGTGCTGAGGCCGGAGGTATCAATCAAGTTTTCGGCGGCCGCTACAAATGGTGCTTAATTCAATCTCAACAATACCTCGCCAATTGTTATCGTTATATTTACCAAAATCCAGTGAGAGCGGGGATGGTTGAGAGGTGTGAAGAGTATCCTTTTAGTACTATTAAAAACTTGCTTGGAAGAGGGACGTTTGCCATTCCTATTCATGATAAATTTGGGTTTAAAGATGAGTTTGGGCTTGGGTGGCTTAATGAAGTTATTAAAGATAACGAAATAACTTCTTTGCGAAAAAGTTTAGCAAGATCGGTATTAGTGAAAATGGATGAGTGACAATGATTTTAGTGGTTTAATTCGAGTATATTATTTCAATTAGTTAGGTTTTTTTTTAGCAGATACTGTCTTTTTTATCAAAACAATATAAAAAATACATCTAAAGTAATTTTACATTCCGTAAATCAAAATAAATTTAATGATAAGAATAATAAATCAGGAGTATTTATGAAAAAATTATTAGGTTTGATTTCGTTTATTCTTTTATCAGTTTCACAGACATTTGCTGGGACACATGCATTTTCAAAATTATCAGAAAGTGAGAAAAAAAGTTTAATCGAGAGATATGATAATGTATTGATTAAATATGATGAATCGACAGATGAAATTTTTATCGATGAAGCACTTGAAAGGGAGTTGAGATTAAGTGGGGTTTTAAAAACTGAGGATATAAAGAAAGGAACTATTTGTACTGGTGCTGGAGAAGGATAACAGTTTGAAAAAGATAATTTTTATTAGTTTACTATTCTTGATAGGATGCCAGAAAAAAATGGAAAAATTAGATATTAATAAATCATTAAATGCACCAATGCGAGCACCAATTAATTTAAAATTTCTTGATGGAAAGAAGATTGTTCATGCAATTCAATATCAATTTCTTTTAAATTTAAATCTAACACTTTTAGAATATGATAAAAACTCAAATCTGAATACGTTACTTGCTGAAGATTATGAAATTCATGAAAATACAATAATTTTTCAAATTAAGAAAGGCGTTAAAACAGTTGGTGGACATGAGATAAAAGCAAAAGATGCAGAAGTTAGTTTAAAGAGACTAATTAATTCAAATAATGGCAGTCACTCCAGACTTGCAGAATTATTATGTCCCGAAGAAACTTCTATTAGATCTCAAGATTGTTCAGGAATTTCTTCATCTGAGCATGAGTTAAAAATAGTAACAAGGAAAAAATCATATATTCCGTTTGTATTGTCGTTACTAACAAATGCCGACAATGTTATTTATCCATTGACTGCACTAGATAACAAAACACCATCATCAAGTATTATTAATTTCAAAGAGACATCTGGACCTTATTATATTGAAATGGAAAAAATATTAGATAAAGAATATAGCAATGTGAAATTGATTCCTAATAAAAATCATTTTTTGTATTCTAGTAAAATTCCTCAAGAAGTTAACTACACGGTTACTAATTTTGATGAGCTTGTTTCAGGGGATAAAAAATTAAATCCTAAATTTAATTATATTCATAATGTTGCAGGATTGAAGTTGTCCCAAGTTAATGAAATAAAAGATAATGATAAATCAATTAAAATATTTCCAACATTAATGCTTAAAAACACAATGATTTTTACCACAGAATCGGGCCGTAAAAAATTTCTTGAAAAAGAATTAATGTTCACGAGCTTGCTAATTAGAAATAAGTTGCTAGGTTCGACTAAACACTTTCCTAACATCGTCGAGCCACAAGTAGAATATTTTCCATTATCTAGTGAAGGAAACTTGACGAGTGAGCAACATGTAAAGGTTTTAGATAAATATAGTGAAATATTAAAAAACCCAATCAAATTATCAACAAAAATTAAAATAGGATTATTTAAATTTTCATATGATAAATACAAAGAGGAACTTGATAAAATTAATACTATACAAATAATTTTACTTAAAGGATCACCCTTTGATAATAACTCGGATTCAGTAGACATATTCATAGATACAATAGATTCAAGCTTTACTGAAAGTTTGGATTTACTTCAATACAATAAGACATTTGGAATATTTGATGTTTCCGATGAAGATATGAAGAAATACGTAGATGCAGATTTAAAAGAAAAACGTATAAAGTTACTCCAAGAAATACATTTTAAATCACTTATGAACGCTCGTTTTGTAACTCTGGGCGCTGCACCTTACTATACTTTTTTAAGTAAAGAATGGAGCGCAGAACCTTCTAAACTTTTCGTAGGATTTCCAGTATGGAAAATTTTCAAGAAGGATTAGTAAGCTGGGCTTTAAATGAATTCAATGAAAACATAGTTCTATTTGAACAAAGTTGGAATTTTTTTGAAACACAGCCTTATTATGATTTCAGAACCATTATTAAAATAGATAATGTTGAATATGAGGGGCGTGGGGTAAGTAAGTCTCAGAGACAATCATTAACATCAAGTGTAGCTGAGGCTATTGAACGTTTTGCAATAGGCATCAATAAAAACAAATACTCGTCGAATGGATGTGCAATTCATTCTTTAAGAGAAATTGCTATCTTAAATTCTCGACGTGAGTTGATTGAGAGGCATTATGTTATGCTTTTTTCTCTTGGATATTTTAATGGAAATATAATTTCGACTAATGATATACCATTGGAAATTAATGATTTAATTAACAACTTGGAGAATAAAAATATTGAAGTTGTCTTTTATAAATTAATTTCTAAAATGTGCGAATCAGTTGTTTTATGTCAGATTTCAGGTCTTAATTCAGAATCTGCTTTTGGGGTCACATTTGGATCTAGTTGCAAGAGTTCAACTCGAGAATGTATCGAAAATAGTTTTTGTGAAGCTCTACCTAATGCCATAGCATTTCTCAATGGAAATATTTTACCTATAAACCTCGAAAGTTTTAAAAAAATTGCTAAACCTGCTCCACTAGATCATCTCTCACTCTATTTAAATAAAGATTTCGCAATTGATTATTTAAAAAATCGTGTATTGCAGCCTTTTACAAATGAAGAATCACTTGATGAAAAACTTTTCAAAACAGAAGAAATTACTTATCCCTATTCTCATTTATTTCCAGTTGTAAGAACTACACATCCAGATTGTATTGATGCTAAATGGGGATTTTTGCCACAAAACTCTACACCCAATAATCTTAATCCTTTATTTCCACTGGTGCTACCTTGACGAAAAAACTAATCACATTATCAAAATATTTTTTACTTAATCTGATATTATTTTTAGTAATAATATCTTCAATAATCACCCTTGATCATGAACAAAAAAATAATATCGCTAATGCGACAATTAGTTTAATTCGAGAGAATTTCTTAGTTACCGATTTCCGGACGGTTGCAAGAGATATCGAAAAAGTTAAGTCTGATAATTTTAGTAAAATTTCGATTTATGATAAAAATAATAATTTAATAATAAATTCTAGTGAGATTGAAAATTTAATTAATGTCAAAATCAATAAAAGCATTTGGTCTGACAGAGAAGCAAAGCATCTAAAGGGTAAAGTGACGTTTTTCGTAGGTTGTGATCATCTATTTGTGATTGCTTTCAAGATTCTCTTTGGGACTTTTTTTATAACAGCGCCAGTATTTGTATTGGCCAATAATTTTTTATCTAAGAGACAATTACAGCTTATTGAGGTTGAGAGAAATAAAATTCTAACAAAAATTACAATGCAAATGTCTCACGATATTCGATCTCCAATTGCAGCCCTTCAACATTTGGCAGAAAAAGTTAACGAATTTACCGCCGATGACATTCTGTTACTCAAAAGTTCTCTCGAGCGTATTGATAAAATTGCGAATATTCATCTTAATGAATCTAAAGGAACTTTTTTTCAAAACGTGGTTGAAAACAATTTATCAATTTTAATAGTTGAACTTGTAAATGAGAAAAAAGTAGAATTTCCAAATGTAAATTTTGAATTATCACTTCAATATTCTTCTATCTTTTGTGATTCTAGTGATTTTAAAAGAATATTATCTAATTTAGTTAATAATAGCGTTGAGGCAATAAAGAATCCGCATCCGATAGTTAAAATCAGCATTATTAAGTTGGAAAATAGAATCGTAATAAAGATAGAAGATAATGGACAAGGTATTGATAAAAATATTTTAACCAAGCTGGGTAATATTTCTATAACAACAAAAAGACAAGGTAATGGATTAGGTCTTAAGCATGCGATCGAGACGCTTGCAGAGTGGAATTCGAACTTAAAAATAACGTCAACGGGAAGAGAAGGCACTACAATTGAAATAAGTTTTCCTGAAATTGAAAAATCATTTGTTCTAATTGATGACGATGAATTGACAAGAACAACTTGGAAAATGAAGGCAGATAAAACTGGAATAGATCTTAAAACGTTTAACTCGATTGAAACATTTAATCTAAATAGAAATTTAATAAGTAAAGATACTTGGATTTATATTGATTCCGAATTAGGAAATGGTGTTAAAGGAGAATTAATTGCAGAATCTCTTTTTCAAGAAGGTTATATCAATATATCCCTAGCAACGGGTTATTCATCTGATACTTTTAGTGAATTAAAATTTTTAAAAAGTGTAATCTCTAAGAAAGCACCTTTTTAATTCCAACTTCGTAATAATTTCCATGTATTAAAAAATTACTTGAAGTTTTTTTTGAGCAAATTATGATATTCAACTTCAACTTAATTTATCAACAAATATGGAACAAATATTAACTTGAAAAGCTTGACCATCAAAGGATGCTTCAAGATAATCTTTGTCATGAATTCACTCAATAAATCACTCATGGATTATCTCACAAACTCAACCTGGAAACCCCTCCTAAAGCATGAATTTAAAACCCCCTACATGCTCGATCTCGAAAAAAAACTAAAATCCGAATACCAAAATAACACCATCTACCCAACCCCAGAAAATATTTTCACCGCCCTCAACCTAACTAGTTTCGAAAACTTAAAAGTCGTCATCATCGGCCAAGACCCCTACCACGGACCAAACCAAGCGCACGGCCTAAGCTTTTCCGTCTTACCAGGAATCAAACCACCACCATCTCTCGCCAACATCTACAAAGAACTCGAGTCTGATATAGGCATCCAAATCCCAACTCACGGCCACTTAATCAATTGGGCCAATCAAGGCGTCTTACTTTTAAACACTCACCTAACAGTCGAAGCCTCAAACCCAATGGCCCATAAAAAATATGGATGGGATAAATTCACCGATCAAATCATTAATCTCATCAATGAAAAAAAAGAAAATGTAGTATTTATTTTGTGGGGCAGCCCAGCTCATAATAAAGCTAAAAATGTAGATAGCAAAAAACACTTATTACTAAAATCAGTTCACCCTTCGCCATTATCTTCCTACCGCGGATTTTTTGGCAGCAAACCTTTTTCACAATGTAATGAATTTCTTATTTCAAAAAAAATTAAACCAATCGACTGGTCACTTAATTAAAAAATTAATCAACTAAACAACATTTCAAAATCTTTCATGGTCAAGCGACCAGAAAAAGTTTGATCATCATCAGTCGATAATAAATCAGTAAATAATTGCTTTTTTTCTTCTTGAAGCTTTAATACTTTTTCTTCAACCGAATTTTTTATAATTGGCCGATAAACAGTAAGAGTATTTTTTTGCCCAATTCTGTGAGCCCTATCAATCGCTTGAGACTCAACAGCTGGGTTCCACCAAGGGTCCATGATAAAAACATAAGAAGCCGCCGTTAAGTTTAATCCAACTCCACCGGCCTTTAGTGAAATTAAGAAAATAGGATTTTTTTGCGATTGAAATAAATCGACTTGCTCTTGGCGCTTATTAATACTTTGAGATCCGTCAATACGAGAGAATTTCCAATGTTTTTCACGGAAATAATTCTGAATGATATCTAGGTAAGTTGTAAACTGAGAAAAGATAATCGCTTGTTGGCCTTCCTCTAAAATCGTCTCTAACGTTTCCATTAAAAATTCAATTTTGGTTGAATCAATATTTTTGTAATGTGGATCAGTGGTTCTATTTTGCCATAAACAGTTTTGTCTCAACTGTAAAAGTCCACGAAGAATTTCACCATACTTCGCTGACGAAGTTGAGCTATTAATCCGAGAACGAATAGAAACCATATTCTGTTGATAATGTTTTAATTCTTCTTCATTTAATTCGAGGTAAACATTATTTTCAATTTTTGGTGGCAGGTCATGAAGAACTTGAGACTTCGTTCTTCTTAAAATAAATGGACTGGCCGTGCGTCTAGCGATCCCTCGAGTTTTTGCATTTGAAACTGCTCTTACAAATTGCAAATCACCCCAAATCCCAGGCATAGAGAGATCGAGAATATTATAAAATTCAGAAAGATCATTTTCAACGGGAGTACCTGTTAAACAAATTCTAAAATCCGCTTGGATTTTTCTCGCAGAAAAAGCCCCAAGTGAGCGTACATTTTTCAGGTGCTGAACTTCATCCAAAATCAAAATATCGAAATTAATATTGGCAAAAACGGCTTCAGATTCTTTTTTCATCACTCCATATGAAGTCAGGATGATTTTTTTATCCATTGGTAATTCTCGCGAACCACCATGATAAATATGCATATTCATTTCTGAGAATTTCTCAATTTCTTTTTCCCAGTTAAGTAAAATAGTAACCGGGCAAACAACTAAAACTCTTTCAAGTTTATCGTAAATACTTTGAAGAAAAGTAATTGTTTGAAGTGTCTTTCCAAGACCCATATCATCGGCCAAACATGCTCCCAAACGGTGTTCATATAAAAATCTTAACCAATTATATCCTGTGACTTGGTAAGGGCGAAGTGTGCCTTTAATTTGTGATGGTACTTCATAAACTGGCATCTCTGTCATATTGGCCAGTTTTTCGCAAAGTGCGACTTCTTCTACCGTTAAAGCCCCATCAATTCCAATTTTTCGTAATTCAAAAAGTTCAAATATTCGCGCGCGGTTAAATGGCAAAATAAATTTCTTAAACGACTGACTACCATCAACTTTAGTTTGTGTTTCGACAGCTTCATACTTGGTATATTTCTGCATAAATCGAATCAAATCTTTTTGTTCCTTACTTAAAAGGATTAACCCTTTTTTAGTAATGACCATTCCACTTTCAAGATCAGCTTCTTGAATAACGGCTAAATCATCCTGGTCGATATTGAGTTCAAGATCAAACCATTTGGTACTTGATGACCTTCGCTCAAAACGAATGCGCGAATTCCACTTCGAGATTTCATGTCGGTCATAATAAATTTCAATTCCAAAGAGTGTCACTTGGCGATGAAACTCTGTTAGACCTTGGAAAACAACTGCAGGTTGAACATCATATTTTATCCGTTTTGTTTCACTATCTACTTGAGCATAACGAAAAAACTGATCTCCAAAATGCTGAACCATTAGTAAAAAAAGCTCTTTCACTAGAGAGTTATCATAACGACAAATTACTCGGCTCATTTGATCATAAGTAATGGTTTCGCGATTTTTTTGAAGCTCAGTAACTAATTGCTGGGCCTTAACTTTTTTAGAAGCTGAAACAATAAATTTTTTATAATTTTCTGTTCCATTTTTTAAGCTTTCAGCAACTGAAAGAACAAATTCATAGGCATCTTGTTTTTTCTTAAAGTGACTTAAAATCCCATGATTAAAAGTAAAGTGAGAGAAAAACTCAGGTGGACTAACTAAAACTTCGGTTTCGTCAAAAAATTCAAGATGAGTATGAAGTAATCCTTTTTTCTCGGCCGGAGCCAATGTCACTCGGCACTTTGGATGAACTGTTCTAATTTCTTCTAAGGGAATATTTTCAATATAAACATTCACTAGAGCATAGAGATTAAGTTCCATAATATTAGAGAGCACATCATTAATTGTATATGAATAAGGATTTAATCGAATCCGTTGAACTAGAATTTTCAGGTCGGCCGGCAAGTGCAGAACTGATCCATTTTTCCAGTTGAACAAATACAAATTCTCAAATAATGAAATTTCAGAATAAATTTTATTGCCGTCACTTTCTGGGCCTTTATATTTAAACCGGATTTTTTCGTCTTGAGTTAGATAAAGCTCTAACTTTCCCTTAAAATTTTC
>CANCFT010000053.1 GCA_947377285.1 Bacteriovoracaceae bacterium | reverse complement strand
AAATGGTGGACCAGACTGGGATCGAACCAGCTACCTTCTCACTGCCAGCGAGACGCTCTACCAATTGAGCTACTAGCCCCAAAACTTGAAGTATAAATGTAAAAAAAAAGCTGAACTCTTACAAGCTTTTTTAATAAAGTTTACCTATATTATGAGAAATTGCTGCACAGCTCGCTCATAAATATCTAACCGAAATATATTTTACGCATAATGCATCTTTCTGATACGCTTTAATGCTCACATATAATTGCACAAGCTAGAAGGATATTATGGGAATTTTCATTAACCGAACTCTCAACATGAAAAAAATCAAAGCTATCGGCTTTGACATGGACTACACGATTGTCCGATACAACACTGAAGCTTTTGAGCGCTTCACTCACCAGGCAACACTTAAAAAATTAGTCTCAGAAAAAAAATACCCGGAAGAGATTTTAAAACTCGAGTTTGATTTTCAACGAGTCATCCAAGGGCTTGTAATAGACAAGAAAAAAGGAAACCTCCTCAAAGTTTCTCGTTTTGGAAAAGTAAAATCTTCTTATCACGGACTCACTCCCATCGATTTTAAAGAACAACAAAAAATGTATGGCAATGGAGTTATCGATCTCTCTGATATTCATATTCAAAGTTTAGATACCAATTTTTCGGTCTCCAATGGTGTCCTCTATTCTCAGTTAGTTGAAATGAAAAAAAAAGGCGCTCAGTTTCCAGACTTTGAAACTCTAGCTGATGACATCAAGGAAGCTCTGGATATTTGTCACTCTGATGGCACTCTTAAAAATCATGTCCGCGAAAATATTTCTGAATATATTATTCAAGACCCAGATGTCGTCGTTTTATTAGAACGCTACAAACGCTATGGGAAAAAATTATTGGTCATTACCAATTCAGATTTTAATTACACTAAACTCTTGCTCGACTACACTATTAATCCATTTTTAAAAGAGCATAAAGACTGGTCAGAGCTTTTTGAAATTACCATTACACTTTCGAGTAAGCCGAGATTTTTCACCACTAAAACGGCCTTCCTTAAAATTGATCCGGCAACTGGGAATATGACAAATGCCGAAGGAAAAATCACCAAAGGAATTTACCAAGGGGGATTTGCTGGAAAACTCCAAAAAGATTTGGGCCTAGAAGGCGACGAAATTTTATATCTTGGTGACCATATTTACGGTGACGTTGTAAGTATTAAAAAAACATTTAACTGGCGAACAGCTTTAGTTCTCGATCCCTTAAAAGAAGAAATCGAAGCCATCAAAAGCAGTGCTTTTATTCAAAGTGAAATAGACAAACAAATGACCATTAAAGAATCTCTTGAACTTATGCTTAACGATATCGACATTCGTAAAAATGAATTGCATGAAGATGTCTCTAAAGAAGAACTTAATGCTCTCTTCAATGATATTGATAAAGTGAATTCAAAAATTTCAGAACTGCTAGACCAACATAAAAAATTCTTCAATCCTTATTGGGGAGAAATGATGAGAGCAGGCCTTGAAGAGTCCCGCTTTGCCGATCAAGTCGAAAAATATGCTTGTATTTACATGACTAAAGTTGCGGATTTAATTTCTTATTCACCGAGAACTTACTTCAGACCTTTTAGAAGAACTCTCCCACACGAACTTTAAAAATTGAGTGTAAATTTCCCAAGATCTTTTGCCATAGCCTCCGGCCATAACATATGATTGAGGGATTTTTCGCTCACGTAAGAATTCATAAACTAAAATATCTCTTTTAAGCATCTGCTCGAGGCTAAGTTTTAATTTGTCAGTGCTTTGAAGTTCATCGTGCTCATATGGATCAGCGCCATTCACAACTATAGCCACATCAGGGTGCGGATAATTTAGGGCCATTTCATTTAAGGCCATTTGTAATCGGTCTAAATACTGATCTTCTTCTCCAACATCAATTCCAACTTCGATATCACAGGGAATAAACCAAGGATCGCGGACAGTTCCTGAATCAAGCGGCCAGCCTTCCTTCATATGTATACTCAAAGTCGTAATACTTGAGTCCCTTGCAGTTAACTCGGCCGTCCCATCACCTTTATGAGCGTCGACGTCAATCACCCAAGCAGATTTAATTAATTTTTCATTCTGTAATTTTCTAAGCGCTATAACAATATCGTTGACCAGACCAAAGCCTCTGCCTCCAAAACTCATCGCATGGTGCATGCCTCCGCCAAGAAAATAACTAAATCCGCTTTTAAGAGATTCTTTAGTTGCAAGATAAGTCATGCCCGTTTGTTTGAGTAAAATATCTATTGCATGGGAGAAATCTTTTTTGGCATTTTTAGGATTATAGCGGTGATAATTTCCAGAGCTATCTACCAGTTCAAAACAAGTCATCATTTCTCGCTCTAATTCTGAATAAGGACCGTATAAATGATCTACGAAATCAAGATTATGAACCAAGAGTAAATCATCTTTTGAAATTGCAGGTACTAGACTTGTGTCAAAATATTCCAATGACGAATCGAGTTTTTGCAGGTGAGAAAAAACTGTCTGAGCGCGGCTGTCTTCAACTGGTATTTCTATTCCATAATCTAAAAATCTAAAATCTAGTGCTGGGTTATAAAAAATCATCGCAATCCTAGGGCTTCAGTTAATAATTCTTTACTTGGCAAATGCGTAAGAGCATCCATGAGAGTTTTTAATTGCTCACTATTTTTTGCTCCACAAATGGCCACACTTAATTCTGGAAAACTTAAATTATGGGCCAATGCCAACTCTAGTCCATTGTGTTGGTGATCCTGAAGTAATGGAGTGAGCTTTTTCATCACTTGAAATTTATGTGAATTGTCGGCCGCTTTCCACCACGGGGCCCAAGAACGGCAATCACTTTCTTCATATTTTTTTCTTTTTTCATCAACATGACCAGTGAGAATCCCTTTATCGAGAGTACCCCAACTCATAAAACTAATTTTATTTTTTTCTAAATATGGGAATAATTCGAGGCTAGCAATACTCTGAAAAAAATTAAATTCCGATTGCACAACTTCTATCCGGTCAATTTCCGAAGCACTTTCTAAATCAGCGACGGTGGTATTACAAAGCCCAATATGTTTAATTTTTCCCTGCTCCCGTGCTTTCGAAAGAATTTCAAGTGGTCGTCTAATATCAACCCTTGAGTCAGGCCAGTGAATCATATACAAATCAATATAATCACTTTGAAGATCGCGCAAGCTTTGCTCAAGCATTCTTTGAGTAACTGCTGGATCATTAGTCATATCGACGCGTTTGTTACTTCCCCAAGTGACTCCAGATTTTGATACAATAAAAACATTGTCTCGCATTTGTTTAAAAGCTTTTCCCATGCGGATTTCTGAAAGACCAAAGCCATAGATTGGGGCGGTATCAAAAATGCGGATGCCTAAATCAAAGGCGTTTGTTAACAATTCAATAGAAGAGGATTCAGAAATATTCCCAAAACCATATCCTCCGCCCTCTCCACTAATGGCAGCGCCGCCAAAGGCCAAAGGGACCTTGGAAATCTGCTTTAATAATTGCGTCATGGGTCTTCTTTCCTTGTGAAGTTTTTGTAAACGGTGTATTAATGACTATAGTATTTTCTTCTTCTTTTTTAAAACTGTACAGTTGGAAAACTCATGTTTAGTCAAATTAGATCTTGCCGCTTTTTTATATTACTATTTGTATATTGTTTCTTCTCTTCATCTCAATTGAAAGCTCAATTGAAAGCAGAAGAAGTTAATTCAAACGAAGTTATTCAATCTATTAAAACAATTCAAGATAAATCCCTAACTCTTTCACCAGAATTAAAAATTGTCAGAAATTTTCGTGCTCAAAAAGGAGCAGAGTCTTATACTCGCTTTAGCGATTTTCTTCCTCAAGCAAATTTTAGTGTTAAAAGACAAAAAGATTTTTTCGAAGAAAGAAATGCCCAACTTCGTTTGTTAGGCTTAGGTCCCTTCGATTCTACTTGGTCAATTGATTATAGATGGACTCTTTTAAACTATGGCATTATCCAAGCATCGCGGAAAACGTTTACCGAAAAAGATAAAGCTGAACTAGATGTCAGTTCAAAAGAAAAAGAATACCCGATTACTTTTAACACCAATCTTCTAAACTATCTGCTCGCTAAGTATAAAAAAGCAGCTGTTGAAAATTCATTAAAAAAAGCTGAGACTGGAAAAAAAGAAGCTAAACTTGGGTTTGAACTTGGGCAAAAAACAAAACTTGATGTATTGAGATCAGAAGCCAATATGGTTTCACTCGACTCTAAAAAAACCAGTTTTAGCGACGAAGAACAAAATACTAAAAGTAAATTCCTTGAGCATTCAGGGCTACAAAGTTCTGACTTAGATTTTTTAGAAAATAAAAATGAAGCTCAAATCCTAGCTGTTATTAGCTCTTTGAGTTCTCCAACAAATAAATCTTTAATCCTCGATCCTCAGTTTTCGAGAAGTCCACTTTTAGAGAGTTTGCAATATGAAGAAAAAATTAACCGAATATCCCTCGCAAGTTTGACTCAGTCTCAATACCCGGAATTAAAAATTGAAGGATCTTATAATAATGCTGGGACAACTTTTAGTGAAGCATTTAACAAGCCCTATCGAACTCACAGTGTGGCCTTGGTATTAACGATTCCTCTATTTGGTGGAGGAAATTTTCTCTCTTCTCATTTTGAAGAATATTTTGCTAAAAAACAAATCCAATACACAATGGCCCAAAGACAATTGGAAACTCAAAACCAATTGAACAATACCCACATAAAAATTAGTGCACTTGAAACTCTTGTCGCTTCATTAACACTAAACGTTTCTCAATTCGAAGAACTCTACCGCTTAACTTTAAAATCTTATCAACTAGGTAAAAGTAGTTTATTGGAGCTCCTTGAAGTTCAAGACAATTTACTAGACTCAAAAATTAACTTGGCCCAAAATAAAATACAATTTTACACTCTCTCACAAAATTACTTGTGGCAGGCAGGACTCCAATAATGAAACATTATTCAATTTCTTTACTTATATTACTTTCGTTAACACTTTTATCTTGCAGCTCTAAACCAAAAGTTGAAGCTTTAAAAATGACTGTCGGCAATGTTGAAAGTACGGTGACAACTATTAACTCTGGCACTGTTGAAGCTCAAAACCAAGCAGAGTTAGCTTTTGGGACAGTTGGAAGGATTTCAAAAATTTATGTAAGCCTAGGCTCTAAAGTCAATGAGGGGGCCCTGATTGCTGAGTTAGAAAATGCCGATTTGAAGGCCATGTATGACGAAGCCAAAAAAGAATTAGTAAGAGCTGAAGAGCTTTTTAAAAATGGGCTTGTGTCAATTTCTAATTTAGATAGCGCTAAAAGGGCCAGAGAAGTCGCTCGCCTAAATTATGAAAAAACGATTATGACAGCGCCATTCACCGGAATGATTACAGCGATGGATTTAAAAGTTGGTGAGTTTTACCAAAGCACTCAGACCATAAGTAAAAAACCGATGGTTCAAATTATTGATTTGAAAAAAAGAATCATAAAAGGTGAAATAGATGAAATCGATTTGCAAAAAGTTTCTATTGGATTTTTAGCAAGAGTTAAAATTCCGGCTCTAAAAAATAAAGTCTTCAATGCTAAAGTGACAAAAGTAGTTCCTTTTGTTTCTACTGCCAAAGACCAGGATCGAACTAGCCAGATTGAATTAGAAATCATTGAGGCCCGCGAACTTATTCCTGTAGGTGCTTCGGCCGATGTCGAAATCATTAGTGAAACAAAAAGTGGCGTCAATATTCTTCCTGCGAGTGTCATAACAGGCACAGGAAAGGTGCGTTTTCTTTATAAAATTGTCGATGGAAAATTAGTTAAAAAAGAAGTCAAAATTGGACTTGGAAATTATGAACGAGTTGAAATATTGGAAGGCCTCACAAAAGAAGAATTCGTTGCTCGTCCAACCAATGGTGTTGAGTTGAGTGAAGGAATGAAAGTTGAGCCCCAAGAGGTCAAATGGCTTTAATTGATTTAAAAAATATTCATAAGCATTTTAACATGGGTGAAGAAAATATTCACGCCCTTAATAATATCAACCTGAGTATTAACGAAGGCGAGTTTACTTCGATCGTAGGAACATCTGGGTCTGGTAAATCGACCTTGATGAATATAATTGGATTGCTTGATTTACCAAGTGAAGGTCAATATTTTCTCGATGGAGTTAATACAACGTTGATGACCGATGACGACCTTTCAAAATACCGCAATCAAAAAATTGGTTTTGTATTTCAAAGTTTTAATTTACTCCCGAAAGCATCGGCCCTAAAAAATGTAGAAATGCCAATGCAGTATGCTTCAACTTATAATAAAGATATTAGTGATGGCATGATTCGCAAAATGGCCTTAGAGACGCTTGATAAAGTGGGTCTATCTAGCAGAGTCCACCATCTTCCCAATGAACTCTCCGGAGGTCAGCGGCAACGTGTGGCGATAGCTAGAGCTCTAGTTAATAACCCCAAAATTATTTTAGCCGATGAACCAACTGGAGCACTTGACTCAAAAACCAGTGAAGAAATTCTTACTCTCTTTAAAGAATTAAATGCCCAAGGCACAACGGTCATTATTGTCACTCACGATTCGGGAATCGCTAACCGATGCCGAAGAGTTTTAAGTATGAGTGATGGATTAATGAAAGACAGTGTTCAGGTGAAAATATGATTTTCCGAAAAATTTTAGTCAATTCAGCTGAGGCCATTGTTGAAAATAAACTCCGCTCTGCTCTAACGATGCTGGGAATGATTATTGGAGTTATGGCAGTTATTTTATTAGTCTCTGTTGGTACAGGGGCCAAGAGATATATCACTTCAGAATTTGAAAGCATGGGAACCAATGTCATCATGGTTCAGCCAGGAAAAACAGATAAAAAAAATTCCATGGGCCCGCCCGTGTCGTCTAGTAAGGGAAAACTTACCTTGGCCGATGTTGAAGCATTGTTAAAAAAATCTCAAACATTATCGGCCGTCTCAGGAGTTATGTTTGGCGCAGGAGTTGTTAAAACTGAAAACGCTACCAATAATATAAATATTTTCGGGGCCAATGATCAGTTTAACCAAATTTTTAATATGACAATTAGTGAAGGAGATTTTTTCACTAAAGAAGACGAAGACTCAGGAAGGCGTGTGGCAGTTATTGGTCACAATATTAAAGAAAGTCTTTTTGGTTCAGGCACGGCCTTAGGAAAATTAATTAAAGTAAATGAAAGTGAACATAGAGTTGTTGGGATCATCAAAGCTACTGGTGATAAATTAGGCTTCAACGTCGACGATATCGTTTTCATTCCTACAAAATCTTCTCTTCGCCTTTTTAATACAGATCGACTATTTGGAGTCAGGGCCTCGGCTAAATCAAGAAGTGGAATGGACGATGCTGTCGCTGAACTCACCGCCATCTTAAAAGAGCGACACAATGGAGAAGAAGATTTTACCATTGTCACGCAAGTGACGATGATGGAGAGCATGAATACCATATTAAATATGCTAACCTATGCACTGGCCGCAATCGCTTTTATTTCGATGCTTGTCGGTGGAATTGGAATCATGAACATCATGTTAGTCTCAGTCACTGAACGAACTAGAGAAATAGGTATTAGAAGAGCAGTTGGTGCTCGCAGAAGTGATATTTTAAAACAATTTATGATTGAAGCAGTTGTGATATCAGTTTCAGGTGGGCTTTTAGGAATTGCGATCTCCATGCTCATTACTTACACACTTCATTTTTTCCTTCCTGGTTTTGATATGCGTCCTCCATTTTGGATTCTACCTCCGGCGTTTTTAATGTCGTTTTTTACAGGAATTGTTTTTGGTGTGTGGCCTGCGAGAAAAGCCGCCCATATTCAAACTATCGATGCTCTAAGGTATGAGTAATGAAACTCTTAACCTTTGCCCATCGAGGAGAAGCCCAGGCTTTTTTATCTGAATTTTCTTTTAAACCGGTCGATTTTTTTTTCGATGGTCTCTTGATCTCTAACGATTATTTTTTACTCATCACAGGCGAAGGACCTCATTCGGCCAGCGAAAAAACCATCAGTGTCCTTGCTCATTACTCCACCCAAATCACTCATGTTTTTAACTTAGGAGTGGCCGGCAGTTTAGTCCCCCAATTAAAACTTCATGACTTAGTCTGGATCCGCACCAGTTACGCTCACCACGCAGAAAAATGTGAATTCAAATCTTTTTCAAGTAAAAATCCAAAGGCCATTAATGATTGTATGACGGCTTTCAGCCGAGTGATAGATTTAGAAGAAAAAACTAAACTCTCCCACTTTGCCAATATCGTCGATCGAGAATTATGGGCCGTGGCATCGGCCGCACATCTTTTTAAAAAATCTTTTAACGCTCTCAAAATTATTTCTGATGAATTAACAAATGAGAAATTAGACATCTGCCAGTTTGTAAAAGATGAAGCTCCATTATTTTCAAAAAAACTTTTAGACGAATTTATTTTATCTGAAAAAGATCTCACTCCTAAAAAAGCTCTTAAAGCTAAAGAAGGAAATGATTCAATCCTTCTATCAGACCCCCTTTTTTATTTTACAGTTTCTCAGTCTCGTAAACTTCACTCAACACTTGAAGGCCTTGCCTTAAAAGGATTTAGTGAAGCAGCTCTTAATAATGAAACAGAAGTCAGTGCCATTAAAGTCATGGACAAGCTCCCAAAGGAGCGCGCTCGCTTATTGCTTTTACACCTAAGTGAAAAACTCAACCCTATCTCAGTTAAAATAAGAAAAAGCCTCGAAGCGGCCATCGCTCCTTTAGAAGCTGCAAAAATCCAGGTCAGCTATGATTCAACATTCGAAGAAGACTGGCTTAATATCAATTTAAAAATTCAATCAAGCCGTGATCTTGAAAAAGTAAAAAATGCTTTAAAGATTTTCTCTTACGAAGATTACAAAAAAATCTTTGACGGAAATTTCGATGTTTGAAGTGATCTATATCGAAAAGCAATTACTCGATCACCCGAGAGTTTTAGCAATTCTCGCCAAATACCCAAACTCTGAAGTGAAAAAAATTGAAAAGATCGAAGACGTCTTCGGTCGCGTAAAAAAACCATATCTTCAAAAACGCACTAACCTCAATTTATTTCTCGGCGAAAAAAAAGGCCAATTAGTAAAACTCGCTCCTCCCGCTTATGGACTCTCCGGCGAACCTCATTATTATTTCGTCCATGCTTATAACTGTATTTACGAATGCAATTACTGCTACCTTCAAGGTTATTTCCATTCTCCAGATATCGTTCTCTATTTAAACCACGAAGAAATCGCTCTTGAAATTTCACGAGTCGCAAGTCTATTCCATTCTCAAAAACCAAGCCAAAAAATCTGGTTTCACGCTGGTGAATACAGCGACTCTCTCGCACTTACTTCTCTTTCAGGCGAGCTCAGTCACTACTTCAAACTTTTTAAAGAGCTCCCCAATTGCAATCTTGAACTCAGAACTAAGTCCATCAATATAAAAGAGTTATTGAAAGAAGCTCCACTTGAAAACATCATTACCAGTTTTTCTCTCTCACCTGCTCACAGAATAAAATTAAATGATTTAAAAACGCCTCCTCTTAAAAGCCGCCTCGAGGCGATCAAGCAATTGCATCTTTCAGGATTCCCCATCGGAATACACTTTGATCCCATCATTTACGACGACCAATTCATTGAGTCTTACGAAGAACTCGCAGACCAGCTTATAGAAGCCCTTCCTGCTGAATCAATCTGCTATATCTCTTTAGGTGTCGTCAGATTCACCAAAGAAGTTTTTCAAAAAGTCCAAAAGCACTACCCCGACTCTGATATCCTCGCCCAAGAATTTATCAGAAGTTTCGATAATAAAATTCGCTACAACCGCCCTATGCGCTTGTGGATGCTTGGAAAAATCAAACAACAACTCATCGACCGCGGAGTCCCCGAAGAGCGCATCTATCTTTGCATGGAAGATAGCGCTGATGATCCAATGGTAAAAAGCCATGATTAAAAATCACGACCTTCTTGAATCAGGATATGTTTTAACTGACTTTCCGCTTGAAACAAAAGTTTTAGAATTTGTGACACAAGCAAAATGGTTTGAACTCGATCAGTATTTTTTAGAAATTTCAAAGCCAGGTGGATTGCTTAGAAATTTTCTTTTGGAGTATTTAGATTTTGAAACTCTTGAGCATATTATTGCCATTCGATCAGCTCCGGATGATGAAGATGGAATTTGGCATGATGATGGTTCGAGGTTTTTGGGGTTTTCACTTTC
>CANCFT010000052.1 GCA_947377285.1 Bacteriovoracaceae bacterium | reverse complement strand
AAAAGGAGCATTGATGGCCAAAAATAATTTGGTCGTTGTCGCAGTTGCTCTTCGGCCTGTTCCTACAGAAAACCAAGTGACTCCATCAAAGGAGCCAATTAATGCTCCTTTATTAAATCCGTACCAATCTCTTTGGTATCCATTGATATAAAAAGCGGCCTGAGTTTTTAGTCGATTTTGTCTCTGAGTTTGCAAATTAATATTTTTTTGATGAGACAGACCAAGCATGGTTACTGGAACAAAGCAGGCCCTACCAAATTGGGTGTCTTCGTAATTTCCAAAAGTGGCATTGCCTGAATAGCTATCTCGTGAAGTTGTATAACCTGATGCTTGTAATCCCATACCCATTTTAGTTGTTGGGTAGGCGGTGAACGTTTGAAACCAGCTATCTTTTACACATTGAGAACATGGAGTAAAATATCCACTAGTCGAAGAAAGGATATAGGTTTTTCCCAATTCAACAGTTATTTCTTTTGCTGGAAGTGTATGTGTAAGATCTATCGTCATAGATCCTAAAATTGAATTAATATTAAAAGCTCCATTATTTGGACCTAGTTTATTAAATTCATCAAAATAAGAAAAAGCATCACCTTCTTGAAGGGTTGTTGGCTTGCTCGTTTTTATTCCTGTTAGGTCATCAATATTGGTACCATCACTTGAATAAAATCGGTGAGGAGCACTTCTATTAGACACACTGACATTTAAGTTTGAAATAGGTCCAACTTGAGCAACTGGAGCAGGTGTATTACAGGTAAAGTCGGTAATATTGGCATTAATCTTTGTAGCACCTGTTGGATAAACAGGAATGATTCCCCAATCAGGGCATTTGACTGACATTTCTGAATCAGCTGCAGTACAACCACAAGCGACTGCCAATTTTTTCTTAATGGCCGTATAGGCCGCTTCAGATTTATCAATAGATGTTGGAAGTTTTGTGATTGAATCTAGGTTGCGACAATTGAGATAGCTATTAGTTGCTAGTACATCAGTCGTACAAGTATAGTCTAATAAATACTTTGCCACTCGATCAAGGGCCGCATTCGTTAAAGTTGTAGTAGTCGTTGTGGTCGATCCAGGAGGAGTGTGTGAGATATTAGAGCAAACATAATAAATATTTGGATAATTAATAAAGCTTAATGGATTTTTAGAATAATCACTAACTGCCTGGCCATACAATGGATCACTCGAAGCGTTGGCTTTTTCGCTGGCGTCTTTTACGCATTGACCACTAATACAGCAATCAAAACCTTTGGCCGAACAAGAACTATTTGTACAAGTACTACTGGAGTCTGTTGAGTTTGAATTAAAATCGATATTCATTGCCACAGAGGCAAGAGGTAGAGTTCCGGATTGGATTTTGATTAATTGAGGAGCGCCAAATTTTAACGAGTATTCATATAAATTTAGTGCAGTCGATATGACCTTTGTATTACAATTATTAGTTGCCGTTATTGTGCAGAGACTCGGTAGGGAAAAAGCAATTGACCCTGGTGCCGTGTGAAGATTGCTAACAGAGTCGTAAGTAGTATAGGGACATGTTGAAGTATTATCAGAAACAGATGAAATATCGACTCGTAAAAGTCTTTCAATGGCCGTGGTTGTTGTAGTGACATAAATAGGTACTGCTCTTACGCGCAGTTGTTTGTAAGCAGTATCCGTTCCAAAATTTCCAGAGATACAAAATTGTTTACGATAATTTTCTACACCAGAAGTATCTTTTGCATTTAAAAAATCATGAAGAAGTTTTCCACGCAAATAAACAATGTCTTGAGAATTTTTATTAATCGTTACTGTTCCAATGACTTTTGCGGTTGTAAACCAATAAAGAAATTCATCTGCTGCAAAACTTGGATAAACAGTTGAGGCGACACCAGTCTTGCCTGCATTGGCCGAAGTAGATGAATTGAGTGAACTAGACCTGCGAGTACCGCTAGGAGCTTGGATACATCCATCTAAAAATAGAAAAGAAAATAGTAAGAGCGAAATTAAAACATACTTCATCAATTTACTTATCGCCTACCTTTTAGGACTGCTAAAAAGAGATTTTACTTATTGGAACTAATAGGAATATTTTACCGTTATAAAGAAGTGTTTGGTGGGCAAAATTCAGAAGAACTTGATCGAACAACTAAGATATTGAGTTTTTTAAGAAAAATGGAATTTTAAGATTTAAGGATCATTTTTTTAAAATTCAATGATTGCCACAAATTTGTGGCGAAATTTATTTACCAAAATTAAACCCACCACTTGTTGGAACTGTCGGTGAACCAAATCCCGGAAATCCTCCAAGCATAGGAAAATAATTGGTTTGAAAATAGGGATTTGAAGTCATCCAGGGCGAAGTAGGGTCATTCATATAATTTAGCTGTTTAGTATAGAGAGCTTGATTGGTTAAATAATTAATCTGGTTTTCCATCTGAAAATTATTTATCCAGAGAGGGAAAATGCGGTTAACATTTTGAAGTAAACCTTCACCTATGATGCTGGCATTGCTTCTTTTTTCGATGACATCATATCCTTTAGGGTTTTTTCGATTGTATTGGACATAATATTTTTTATTAAAATCATCCCATTCTTTATTATTTCTAACTTTCGCAAGTCTATTATTTTCAGATTGGATTTCTTTACAAATAGCGATGATATCTTTATCAGAATCTTTTTCTTTACAAAATTGAGCAAAGACGGCCAATTCAGATTTAGAAAATGTTCCAGTTGTCCCGTCTTCTATTTTCGTATTTGTAGGCCGATTACCAAGCTTTAAGTTTCCAACGAGATTTGAAAATGATGAAGATAAAGTGGAAAGATTTCCCGTGCCAGATGAATCTGTTGTCGCAAGATTTTGGCAATTAATACCCATAAAGTTTGAAGTAAAATCTAAATTTTGAGAATCAGTTTGTGGACATTCTCTCATGTATTTTTGTGCAGTAAATTGCTTTAATTTTTCAAGTTTTGCTAAACTTGAATTTTGATTGAGAAGTTTGTCGAGTTGGGTTTGATAATTCTTTGAATCTGAGTCAATTTGAGTTTCAACATTATTAATTTTATCTAATAAATTTTTTACATTTTTATCGCAGGTCTTAAGTTGCGAGTTAAGGGCTCCACCAGTTAGTGCTTTATTGATGAGGCAATTAGATTTGAAATTTTTATAATCATCTTCAGTCAATCCAATTTGTGAAAAGCCGTTTGGTATGGCCGCACTGTCGGGCGTGTAATCAGGATTTTCTTTTTTATAAAGTTTTTCACTAAATTCTAAAACTTGTTTAACTTTATTGTTTACAAAAATACGGTCTTTTTCATCATCCATATCACTTGGGTTAGAATAAGTTTTTAATATTTGTGATAATTTCCAAGAGGAATTTTCATTAATTTTGTTTTGAACTTTTTTATATTCCAAAGAGATCTCATGGCCTGCATCTTCTGCTTCTAAACTTATAAGTTTAGTAAGGTCTTCAGAAGCATTAGGTTTATCAAGAAGAGATTTACAACTTTGATTGATTCCATTTAAACATTTTTCAACATCTATTTTTGATTCGGCATTTGCTAGGATCGCTAAATTAGGAGCTCTTTTTGTTAGTAATTCCAAGATAACTTGTGGTTCAATTTTTTGAGGAATAGAATCATAGATTTGAGTAATTTCATTTTCTAAACTAGTTTTTGCATCAGGTTGATTGACATGATTCATAGCACTTGAAAAGTTAGCAAGAGTCGAATTCAATGAAGATATTTGAAAAACATTTGAAGCTGAGCTTAAAGAGTAGGCATATTTTAGACAAATGGTTTGCTCTTTATTTTCAGGCTCATTACAAAGTGAATTCATTGTTGGTGAATTCTCAGATTTTTTTTTATTTTTCATCAAAAGTGAAATGGCATTTAACGTCATGGCACTTTTTAGCAATCCTTTAAAGTTTTCAACTTGTTTCATTTTTATAGTATTTTTAGAGCTCGGTGCTGTTCCAGAAGTGATAGATTCGATGGTATTTAAATAATCATTTCGGATTGTTTTTAAGTCGCCAATAATTTTTTTACGGGCTTCAAGTTCATTAATATTTTTCTTTAAAACTTCAATTTTATCAACGTCAGGCTTTGTTAATTCATTCAAATTCATCATTCTATCTTTTGCACCTTGTTTACAAAAATCTATTCTGCCATAGGAATATTCAGTCATCTCAGTTGCCAATAATAAATTGGGTCCTAAGGCAAAAAAAGTGAGAATTACAATATTTTTAAGAGACTTCATATTTACAACCTTTAATGATTACTCCTAGAGCTTATCGGTTAGTTGAGCGTTTTACTAAAGTTGAGAAGTTGGCTTATGTAGTGTGCCTGTTTTCGATTGGTTAAACTTGTGCTTTATTTATTTGATTAAGACTTAAGTGCCACTGATATATGGCATATTAAAAAGAATTATGGCCATATTAGATTTATAAAAAAAGGTTCGATTGCTTAAGGCGATATAATATTTTTAACTAGCCATGCCCTGAAGTCATAAACGATTCATGATCATTGAGTCTTTTTCGCTTGTCTTGCATCTTCATAAAAAAATCTTCTGAAATTTTCATTGATTCATTCAAGTCAGGAGTTTTAAATAATTGATCGCGAAAAATACTGACGTTATTAAATCCCGCGGCCATCCAAATTAAATGCTTTCTAATAGAAATAAGTAAAGTGTGATCGCTATGAGCGTAGTCTCTAGAATATTCCACAAATTTTTGTAAAATTTCATAATGGTCTTCTGGGGTAAAAAATAATGTATCTTCTTCGCCTGGTAGTAGATATGGCTCAAGAAATAAAAAGGGATTGCGAAGTGGTCCTCGTCCAAGCATGAAAGCTTGGCAATTACTATGAAGCATTTTCTCGCGAATTAATTTATTGCTGTGTAAATCTCCATTGCCAATAATATCCAGTGGAGCTTTGCCGCCAAGATGCTCGAGTAATTCCCAATTGGCCGATCCCGTATATTGCTGAGCTCTAGTGCGCCCATGGACGGCGACAAATTCAATTCCTTCTTCTTTGGCAATATGAATGACTTCCATGGCATTAATTGTTTCTTGATCCCAACCAATCCGTATTTTAATAGAAAGAGGTATTTGAATTGATTTTTTGATCGTTGAAAAAAAATGTCCTAAAGTTGATGTATCTTTAAGTAAAGATGATCCTGCCCCCGTACCGACAACTTTTTTGACAGGACAACCCATATTAATATCGATGAATTTAGGTTGAAATTCTTCAGCAACTTTTGCGGCGAGGGCCATGGCCTCAGCATTTTCACCAAAAAGTTGAAGTCCAATATTTTTTTCTCGCGGATCTATCTTAAGCATTTGAACAGTTCGAATATTTTTATAATTTATTCCATGGCATGACACCAACTCACTCACAGTTCCACCGGCCCCTAAGTCTTCCATTAATAATCGATAGGGAGCAGTTCCAATACTTGACATTGGGGCCAATAAAAGTGGCGAGTCAAATTGAATTGATCCTAAACAAACAGGTTTTCTTCTGGCCTTCAAAGTATCAATTTTACTTTGAAGTTCTGCTTTAAATGGGGCATTATGTTTTGTTGTCATTATCGACTCTGTGTATCAGGTTTAATATGAATTCTCTAGAAAAAAAGAAAATACCAGGCCATATAATTTTTGACCATGACGGAACTTTGGTAGATACCGACCATTCTCCCTATAGTTTATTTAGTGGAATGCGGGAGTTATTAATAGAGCTTAAGTCTCAGGATTTTGAACTTTATATTTGGACAGCAAGACCCCGAAGATCAGTCTTAGAGACTGCTAAAAAACTCGATTTCGCTCATTTTTTTACCGGTCTTTATTGCTATGACGACGGTCTTTCAAAACCACATCCGATGGGACTTTTAAGTCTTACAGAAGGAATACCTAAGAGCGAAATCCTGCATATTGGTGACAGTCTAAGTGATATTGAAGGAGCAAAAGCTTTTGGTATCGAAGTTGTTCATGCTTGCTGGAATAGTCCAAATCAGGTAAATAAATACATTCATATTGCCAATTTTTCGGCCATCAATTTAGAGCAATGCAAAAGCATTATAAAAGGAAAATTTCATGTTTGATACTTTAAGTGAAAAATTTTCGAATGCCTTCAAATACGTTCAAGGCAAATCGAAAATTTCTGAAGAAAATATTGAAGAAACACTTAAAGAAGTTCGCACAGCTCTTTTAGAAGCAGATGTGAATTTCAAGGTTGTCAAAGAATTTATTGCTGCCGTAAAAGAGAAATCCATTGGTGAAAAGGTAATCAAGGGAGTCAATCCAGGTGAGCAATTTGTCAAAATCATGCATGATGAACTTGCCAAAATTATGGGAGACGCTAACGAAGAAATCAATCTCGAGCGCCCAGGTATTGTCCCTATTTTAATTGTAGGATTAAACGGCCAGGGGAAAACAACTTTTTCTGGAAAATTAGCTCTGCACTTAAAAAGCAAAAAGAAAAAAGATGTTTTACTTGTTCCTTGTGACACTTTTAGACCAGCAGCAAAAGCGCAACTTCAAACGCTGGCCAAACAAATCGATGTCGAGTGTTATGATTCAGATCTCTCGCTTGCGCCTAAAGAAATAGTCTTAAAAGCACTTGAGTATGCTCAAAAACTACATAAAAATGTTGTCATTATCGATACGGCCGGTCGCCTACACGTTGATGAAGAATTAATGGGGCAACTAAAAGATGTAAAAATGGCCCTAGATTCTTTTAAGCCAGAAGTTTTGATGGTGGCCGATGCCATGACAGGGCAAGAAGCCGTTAATGTTTCGAAAACATTCCATGAGGCCATTGGTGTTACCGGAATTGTTCTCTCTAAAATGGATTCAGATGCTAAAGGTGGTGCTGCCCTTTCAATCCGCCATGTAACGGGTGTGCCTATTAGATATGTTTCTATGGGAGAAAAGATGAAAGACCTAGAGCTCTTTCACCCGGATAGACTCGCCAAAAGAATCCTCGACATGGGAGATGTGCTCTCTCTCGTGGAAAAGGCCCAAGAAAATATCAACGAAAGTGACGCTGATTCTATGATGAAGAATTTCCAAAAAGGGAAATTCACCGTAGATGATTTTTTAAAACAAATGGAAATGATGAGCTCGATGGGTTCAATGACTTCCATCCTTAAAATGATTCCTGGAATGGGGGGAATGCTCCGTCAGTTAGGAGACTTAAGTCCCGCTGAAGCTGAAATGAAGAAAATGAAAGTTATTATTTCTTCAATGACCAAAGCAGAACGTGAAAACTATAAAGTCATCAAAGATTCTCGCTTAAAACGCATCGCCACTGGTTCAGGAAGCTCCATAGAAGCCGTTAATGACTTTTTAGGGAAGTTTAAACAAATGGAGCAAATGATGGGCGGACTTTCTTCCATGATGAGAGGAGGAGGCATGCCGAGCTTTCCTGGAATGGGGCCTCAAAAAGGGTTTCGTCAAGAAGCTGGGGGGACTATGCCGCAGATCCCAGGTGGCAAACAAAAGAAGAAAGGAACTAAGGGCCCATGGGGAAAAGGCTATTTTTAGGGCCATCGTGCGTAATTAAACTCATTGACTAATTAAGCTGTTTGTTTTATTTACTTTAATCTGTTTTTTATTTTAAGACTTAGATAAATCATATGTTACACATTTTAGGAGATTTAGATGTTAACTGTTAGACTCTCACGCGGTGGAAGAAAAAATGATCCTGTTTACACAATCGTCGTTACTGATTCACGTAAATCAAGAGACGGTGGATTTTTAGAAAAACTTGGTCAATATAATCCTAAAGAAGCTACGGCTTTAAAAAATGTAAAAGTTGATCGTTTAAAAGTCCTTATGTCTAAAGGGGCTACGATTTCAGATACAGTTAGAACACTTTTAAAAAACCAAAAAATCGCACTTAACTAATTTTTTAGTTTAAAGATTTTCGGGGGAACTATGAGTGAACTAAAGGACTTAATTGCCTATGTTAGTAAAGCATTGGTTGATATGCCAGATGCTGTTTCAGTAAATGAAATTATAGGTGAGCAAACTACGGTGATCGAACTAAAAGTTGATAAAACTGATTTAGGGAAAATCATTGGAAAACAAGGTCGAACGGCCCGCTCACTACGCACAATTTTGAATGCAGCTTCTACAAAACTTAAAAAAAGATCTGTCTTAGAAATCATTGAGTAAATGAGGAGAGTAATAACTCTCTTCATTTATTTTCAAAATTTATTATAAAAAATAGATTCAAATTCAATTTTTCAAGTATCCTATAGTCAATGTATTAGATGACTTACGGCCAGGAGCGTTGTTTTTGAATGACAAAAAAATCCCAATTTTAATTGTGGATGATGAAATTGAGTTACTAGAAGTCTATCAAGAACTATTTGAAATGGACGGCTTTAAAGTGATTACTGCATCTTCGGCCCTTGAAGGACTTGAAGCTTATAAAAATAATTTAGATATAAAATTAATCATCTCAGATTCAAATATGGGTGAAATGTCTGGCCTAGACTTTTTAAAGGTCCTTAAAGAAACTTATCAAACCATTCCAATTTTTTATCTCTCTACAGGGGCCTTTGATGATACCGAGGATTATATTAAATCTCTCGGTGGGCATGGTTTAGTTCTAAAGCCATTTGACCTAGATGAAATTCTCGTCAAAATAAGAAAAGATCTAAAACTTTAAACTAAAAAATTTATTTTTATGGTGAGACAATGAATCAATCACAAATGTCGAAGCAGCTTGCATTGGAATTTTTAGCCATTTCTAAAGAATTTCGATTAGGTGGATTACCAACCGAATCTCCCCATCCAAAAACCCTAAATCTGTCAAAAGATTCTAAAGAATTTTTAGGAAGGGCCATCGATACAATTAAGCAAATCGACCTCGGTGTGTTTATGGAAATGCGTAATTCACTGGAAAATTTAAAATTATTACAAATAGAAATTAAAAAAACTATCGACCTCGGGGGGCGCATTTTTCTATGCGGATGTGGGGCCACTGGACGTTTGTCGCTGGCCCTTGAAACAATTTGGCGTGATCAACATATAAATAATAATGAGCTCAAAGAAAGAGTTATCAGTTTTATGGCCGGGGGAGATGTGGCCCTCATTCATTCAGTTGAAAAATTTGAAGACTATCCAGAGTATGGTGAAAGACAACTTCGTGAATTAGGTTTTAGTGAAAATGATATGCTCATTTCATGTACCGAAGGTGGGGAAACTCCATTTGTTATTGGGGCCACAGAAGCAGCACTTACAATTAGCCAGCGCCGTCCTTTTTTTCTTTATTGCAATCCCGATGATATTTTAATTAAAACTGCTGAGCGCTCAAAAAGAGTTGTAGAAAATAAAGAGATAAAAAAGATTAATTTAACAGTTGGCCCTATGGCCTTAACTGGAAGTACTAGAATGCAAGCAACAACCATTCTCATGTACACTGTTGGGTTATGTTTATGGTTTTTTCAAGATGATTTTAACTCAATTGAAAGTGAATTAAGTCGTATAACAGAATTCACTCGAAACTTAGATTTAGGTTTTTTATCTAGATTTATTGAATGTGAATCTGAAATTTATAAAAATGACGAATACCTTTTTTATGAAACAGATAGAAAATTAGGTATAAGTATTTTAACAGATACGACTGAGCGTTCACCAACATTCAGTTTATATCCTTTTGAAAATCAGCAAGATCTGATAAAAAATCCTTCGTTATCTTATCTTCTTTTTTCGCAATCAATTGATAGCTCAAATGCTTGGAATGAATTATTAGGAAGAGAGCCGCGGTGTTTTCACTGGCCTGAAGTAACTGACCAAACAACAATTGAGCGTTTATTGGGGTTTGATTTTAGCCGAAATCTTCAAGCAATAAGACCAGAGTATTTAAACCGGCCATTTCAAATTTTTACTATAACCTATAATGAGAATAGCCATTTAATTGAGTTCTCCTTAAAAAATGAAAAATACCAATTAAATTTAGGACCATTAAATTTTTTATCAACTCATTTAGTTTTAAAAATAATTCTCAATAATTTATCAACTCTTGTCATGGGTCGATTAGATCGGTATGAGTCGAATTTAATGACATGGGTTCGTGCCAGTAATAATAAATTAGTAGACCGAGCGGTCAGGTATGTAGATATTTTACTGAGACAAAAAGGAATTAATGTCTCTTATGAAGATTTGGTTATTGCTTGTTTTCGACTAAAAGACCAAATTCCAAGAGACCAGTCGCTGGTCCTTACAATGGTAAAAGAGTTTAGCTCTTAGCTTTTTTTATTATTTTTATCGTCGATTTTTTTATCTTCTTCTTCAGAAGCTAACGGAGTTTTCATTCCATCTTTAAAACCTTTGATTGATTCACCTAAGGTTTTTCCCAGTTGAGGAATTTTTTTGCCGCCAAACATAAGGATTGCGATTGCAGCTATAAGTAGCCCTTCCATTAAACCGATTCCCATAAAAATTCCTATTTTAAA
>CANCFT010000051.1 GCA_947377285.1 Bacteriovoracaceae bacterium | reverse complement strand
TAAATTAAGGCAAAAAGCTATCGATGAAGTTGGAGATCAACCTGCCATTGCAGTGAGAACTGCCTATATAGACGAGAAATATCATAAAGCTATAAGTGAAGGAATTCGTCAGATTGTTATTCTAGCTGCTGGTATGGATTCGAGAGCTTATCGATTTAACTTTCCTTCGGGAACAAAATTATTTGAATTAGATCAAGTTGAAGTATTAAACTATAAAGCTGAAATACTCGCGAATGAAAAACCAAACTGCATTCGCAAAGCTATAGAAGTAGATCTTCGAGAAGATTGGCCAAAAAAACTACTCGATGCTGGATTTAATCAATCAGAGAGAACTCTTTGGAGTATTGAAGGATTGCTTATGTATTTAGAAGAATCTGAAGTCATTACGCTTCTTGAAAAAATCAATACGCTTTCGTCTGCAAATGATATTATGTTATTTGATATTTTCACACGTGACTTACTGAATGCTCCTTATATGGTAAAGCAAATAAATTACTTGGCCAGCCTTGGCGCTCCTTGGAAATTCGGCACAAATGACCCTGAAGAATTTATGAAAAAACTTGGCTGGTCGACAACCATGATTCAACCAGGAGAATATTCTCCAGAACGCTGGCCATTTCCAGTGGCGCCTAGAAATATTCCGAATGTTCCTCGCAGTTTTTTTGTGGAAGCTCACAAAATCAATAATTAGTTTGATTTATAAAAAAGTATTTATTTTTTAAATGTAGAGAAACTTTTACTAATACTAGCAAAGCCGGTACTTCTACTAACGGTCCTATTACGGCCGCAAAGGCAGCACCATGATTGATTCCAAAGGTTGCAATGGCAACAGCAATGGCCAACTCAAAATTATTAGAAGCCGCTGTAAAGGATAAGGTAACCGCCCTAGGATAATCTGCTCCTACTTTTTTACTCATATAAAAAGATGCAAAAAACATAATGATAAAATATAGTGTTAATGGGATAGCAATTCTAATAACGTCTAATGGCAGTTGAATTATTTTATCACCCTTTAATGAAAACATTATCACTATCGTGAATAATAAAAAAACGAGAGTAATTGGACTAATTTTAGGAATAAATTTTTGTTCATACCAAACTTCTCCTTTTCTTTTGATGAGAATGAATCGAGTAAAGAATCCCATAATAAATGGCATTCCTAAATATATTCCAACAGATTGAGCAATCTCTCCCATCGTGAAATTGACTTCAAAGCTTGAAAGTCCAAAAAGCTTTGGTAGATAAGTCATAAAAAAATACGCATAGATCGGAAAAAAAAGGATTTGAAATATTGAGTTAAAGGCAACAAGCCCAGCACAATATTCTGGACTTCCATCGGCCAATTGATTCCAAACTAAAACCATAGCAATACATCGAGCAAGGCCGATTAAAATTAAACCCACCATATAATCAGGTTGATTTTTTAAAAAAATAACAGATAAACCAAACATTAAAAGTGGACCTATAATCCAATTTTGGATCAAAGACAGAGCTAATACTTTTTTATCTCTAAAAACTAAACCAATCTCTTCATATTTAACTTTGGCAAGAGGTGGATACATCATCAAAATTAAGCCGACAGCTAGAGGAATTGATGTAGTCCCTACTGTCATTGAATTTATTAAATGTGTTGAGCCTGGAGAGAGAACTCCAATGGTAACACCAATAATCATTGCTAAAAAGATCCATAAAGTTAAATAGGAATCAAGAAAAGATAATTTTTTCATTTTTAATCCAAGTAATCCGTTAATTTTTTAGCAAAACTTTCAATTTCATCTCTAACTCGTCGATAAGGCTTCAAGATTTCAGCTTCATCATTTAATCCATGAGCAAGTTTAGGAGGATCATCGAAACCGACATGAATAACCTTGGCGCTTCCTAAAAATAGAGGGCAATTTTCATTGGCATGCCCGCAAACAGTAAATACATAATCAAAATGAATTGGTCCAAGATCTTCTAGTGTTTTAGATGAATGGCCCGATATGTCTACCCCTAACTCATTCATAACTTTAATCGCATTTTGGTTCATGCCATGTTTTTCAATACCAGCAGAATAAATATTATATTTATCTCTAAAGTATTTTTTTCCAAAACCTTCGGCCATTTGAGAACGACAGGAATTGCCTGTGCAAAGAAAGAGTATATTTTTTTTCATTATTAAACCTAACAACAAGTTGATTTAGTTTTATTTGAGCTTGGTGCACAACATGTATTGGCTATCGATTCAGTTTTTTGAGTAACCTCACTAAATATTTCAACATCGGCCATCGTATGATAAACTTCCCATGCAATACCTGTTGGATCTTTGACCCATGATTTACTAGACTTTGCATAACAACAAGTAGTTTTCCCTTCATCAAAAAGACCTAGTTCTGCTTTTTTAAAACTCTCTGTAAGTTCAATAAGCTCTTGCTCCTCTTCAACTTGAAGCCCCAAATGATCAACACCTAAAATATTAGTTCGAGTAGAAATTGCAAAATTAATTTTTGGATCCTCTAGCATCCATTTTGCATAATCCTCTTTTAATTTTGAAGGTTTTTGCCCAAAAATTGTCGAATAGAATTGAACTGATTCACTAATATTTTTAACACCAACATGGATATGAAAACGTTTCATAAATATCTCCTTATTATTAATTAACACTTGCACTCAAGGCCTACTGAAAAACATTCTTGTACTTTAAATTGACGTAACTGATCCTGACTTTCATCACAAGCACAGGCCAGTTTCTCAAGACTACTTTTAATTTTTTGGAGATCAGCAATCTTAGCTTCTATTTCTGTGAGCTTATCGATAGTTTTTTGTTTCACACTCGCACAAGTTTTTCTAGGCTTTGTATTGAGTTCAAGTAATTCTTTAATCTCTGCTAAAGAAAATCCAAGCTCTTGAGCTTTCTTAATGAAAATAATTTTTTGAGCATCTTCGTTATTATATGTACGGACAGTGCCATCAGATTTTGGCTCTCTTAGCAGTTCTTTACGCTGATAAAAGCGAACTGTTTCAACTCCAACACCGGCCATCTCTGCTAATTTTCCAATTGTTATTTTTTCCATAATGTGACTATATCATCCGTACCATGGTACGGAGTCAAATCTTTTTTTAGAAGTTACCAAATTGCGCGGATGGTTATTGAGTTTGCCAAGGTCAAATAAAACCCTGGCAAGTTTAAAAATATTTTTATTTCCCAAGACCTAATTGATTCATATATGTCTGGTTGTCCCAGAAAAGATACTCTTCATCAAAATTCCCTTCTTTTGTCCAATGTGAAATTGTCGCCATCGGAAGTTTAAATGATTTTCCTGTTGGAGCTATCGTTTTTCCATCCGAAGTAATCATAGGTTTTGTGAATGTTCCTTCCATAATTCCATAAACTGCTGTCCATTCACCTTGACC
Organism: Bacteriovoracaceae bacterium; assembly: GCA_947377285.1. Classification (GTDB taxonomy): domain Bacteria; phylum Bdellovibrionota; class Bacteriovoracia; order Bacteriovoracales; family Bacteriovoracaceae; genus Bacteriovorax. Next base: position 7,366 of record CANCFT010000051.1, on the reverse strand, counting down.
AATTTTTATCGGGTGTTCTTTGATGCGAGTATCTGGAGCATAAGTAAACATGTACTTTAAATCTTCAATATGCTTTTCAATTCCTTCCGTGACATGTCCATCTGGCCAGTGAACTTTTACATTTTGTGTATGACTTTTTTTCAACTCATCCCATTTTTGATTTGAAAATACATTAAAATCTAAGTCATCAAAAGTTTTAATATGCTCTTGAATAGTCTTTTGAAGTACTTCGAAATCAGCAAGTTTTTTATCTTTTGCAAGCGCTAGGTTTAAATTGATAATGACCGAAAGTAACAAAACACCTTTTAAAAATTTTTTCATAGATCCCTCATTTTTTAATAAGCCAATTTTTAGTTTCAAAAATAGTCGACGAATCAACTCCATGTCCGCCATCAAATTCTTTGTATGTTAAATCTGCCTTTATAGCTTCTAAAATTTCTTTACTTCGAAGAGCATGATTAATTGGAAGTGTGTTATCAAGTTTTCCATGTGCAAGAAAAACTTTTCTCTTGTTTCCTCTATTAGGATTTTTCAATGCAAAGTCTTCAAATTCTGGAAGAGTCCTCCCTGAAAAACATATGTAATGACTGAGATCTAGCGAACTCTGCAGTAAAAGCCCCATTGTCATAATTGAACCCTGACTAAATCCCATTACTGGAATATCGGCTTTAGGATAAAGATGTTTTAAAACTGACCAAGTCCCATGATCTAATCCCCACTCTTGATCATCAAATTGTATATGCCCAGTAGATATAACTTTACTTATTTCTTTGGCCATTTCAGAACTCCCCACAGCTGGATACTGAATATCAAAAAGCTCCTTAGGAAATCCGTAAAAATCATGAATCGTTTTTTGTTTTTCCATATAAGTGATCCAAGTGCCTTCTGTCATCCAGTGAGCAGAGATACAAAGAATCACTTGAGGCATATCGAGCTTTTATCTTTTGTTTTAAAATGCTCACTTATTTGACTTATACTTTTTTATTTTATTGACGACATTATTATTCCCCCAGAGAGCATTGCCAGAAAATATCTTCTATCAATCATTAGAATTCTCTTTTATAATATTAGTGTGAGTAAATAAATCCAGTTTCAGTTCCATTTTTAAGAAAGTACCCAAGTTGAATATTGAAATAACCTAAAGCTTCAAGTTGACGAGCATTAGCAAGTGGTCCAGCATCAATGGCATCAAATCCGATTGATTTTTCAATTTCAAGCACCAGTTTTTTTGATTCCTCATCATCGCCGGCCGCAAAAGCAGAAAGAATTTTTCCATTAAGTTTACCTGTCGCCATATTTTGGGCAAATACAGTATTAAATGCTTTTACAACTTTTGCTAGAGGAACTTTCTTTTGTAATTCTTCTGCACCACTAGTAGTAAAACCAACAGCAAGTTGATAATCTGGAGTTAAAGCATTAGTTGCATCAATAAGAATTTTTCCATTAATTGTTGATCCTAATTTTTTCAAGACATCGTCTATTGCCGAAAAAGGAATTGCTAGAATAACGACATCGGAATTTCTGGCGATTTCTGCTACATTTTCTTCATTGCTCGTAATCGCATCATGACCCGCTGTGGTTAACCCTTTTAAAAGTGCACTTCCTACATTTCCACTTCCAATAATTCCAATTTTCGTTTTCATAAATATTTCTCCAAATGAATACGGCCTATAGACACTATTATCGCCTTTTTCCTTTAGTTTGATTAGATGTTATAATTGAACTACACTGTTCCATATAGGCAACAATCAACCAAGTAAGGAATCAATGGAAGTCGAGCATTCGCGCATTTTTGTTAAAGTCATTCAATCCGGAAGTTTCTCAAAAGCAGCAGAGTTTTTAAAACTCCCTAAATCTTCAGTCAGCAGAGCGATTTCTAAACTTGAATATGAAACTGGAACAAAATTAATGATCCGGACAACAAGAAGTCTGACCATGACTGAGGCCGGCAGGAAATATTATGAAGAATGTCTACCTGCGATAGTAATGCTTGAAGAGGCCAATAAAAATCTTCAGGGTAAAGATAAAACAATTTCTGGTCTTGTTAGAATAACTGGCCCTGAGGATCTAGGGGTTGCAGTTATAGCATCAACTATAGCTAAATTATCACTACAACACCCGGCCCTAACCTTTGAATTAAACTTTACAGATAATGTCATTGATATAGTCAAAGAAGGATTTGATATTGCGATTAGGCTTGGCAAAAGAAAAGACAGTGGACTAAGACTTAAGCAAGCAGGAGAAGTCATACTTATTGCTGTTGCTTCTCCAAAATATTTAAAAGGCAGAAATAAAATTTTAAATCCAAACGATCTAAAGGAGCATATTTGCTTATCACATTTTTGGAGTAAACAATGGACGATGAAATCTAAAAAAGGAACTGCTGACATAAATGTCAAAACAAAAGTTTCAGGTAACCAAATGTTAAGCATCATTAAAATGGCGATTGAAGGCAGCGGCGTCGCTTTTGTTCCAAAATATTTATGCGTAGCTTATCTTAAAAGCGGAGAACTTGTTCAAGTTCTACCAGAATGGAAATCCCCGCCAATTCAGGTCTCAATTATTACCCCGAATGCACCGTCCACAGCGGCCAGAATAAAAGTCACCGTGGACGCCATTTACGAAGTTGTGGCAAATGCTTTAAATTAACTATGAATCTTTTCTAACAACAGAACATTTTAAATACATCGATCCGTGCCCGTCTATTTTGCAAGATATATCATGGCCATCGACTGGATCATCTAATAAACGAATCCCCTTCACTTTGGTACCTGACTTCAGGGTTTCACCACCAACTTTTAAATCTTTAATGGTTCTGACGGTATCACCAGATTGAAGTTGAACTCCATTTGAGTCTAAAAATTTTGGCCCTGTGACAATTTCAGCTTTAGCCTCTACTTTTTCCAAAGTCCACTCGTGAGCGCACTCAGGGCAAACCCATAAAGCACCATCAAGATACCCATAAGGGGAATTGCATTTGGGACAGATTTGACTTTCATCTGACATAAAGAACCTCTTTATAAATTTATTAGCCGGTAGTCTAAAACTTATTTTATGTTTCTTTAAGTGTTGCCGCGTTACTTAAAAGAGATAACGCCAAGAAATTTCCATTTTTGTAAAAATCATGCTCTAATTTTTATAATATCAAATATTATTTATACCAAAGAAAGTAATGAAATCAACTTGCTCTATTTTTTATATTATTATTATTAGCATTTGGAGCCTTTCGAGTTTTTGCCTATTTGCTCAAGTTGCTCAAGATAGTCAGAGTGTCGATCTCGTTAACCTTGGAAAAGTCTTAGATAAATCGTCTCAAATCGCAATTCCACTTCAAGAACTTAAATTGGCAGATGCAATAGTTAGAGGCATAAAAATGAACCCCGATCTTTTACAACAAAAGATCAATCTTCGTTCAAATGAACTCCTCTATGAAGATGCTCGAGATCAAATGTACTCTCCTACAGTTTCTTTAGGACTTAATTCCAGTTATGCTACAAAGTTTGGAAAAGTTCATGGACCAACCAATTACACTTCTACTGAACTTAAAAACTATACAGATCAATCTATTCAACTTTCCCTTGGACAGTATACTATTTATAATTTTGGGAAAGATAAACTCCTATATGATCAGGCTCAGCTAGATTGGACGCGAGCAAAAGATCTTTATGAAGAATCTAAGCGCACTGTTAAATTCCAAATTATTATTGCTTTTTGGAATCTAAAAAGTGCTCTTGATAAACTGCAATCCTATGAACGTTCTGTAAATATCGCTCAATCTATTCTTGAATTACAAAAGTCACGTTTTCCTCTTGGAAAAACTACAGAAGCAGACATTTCTTCATCACTCGTCGATTTAATGAATGTTAAAAATTTAAGAGATACTGCAGAATCTAGCGTTATTTCGGCAACCTTAAATCTAAATATATTGCTGGGAGATCCTTCAGGTACCAATTATACTATTAATGAAGAAATTTCTTTTTTACCTATAAAAGTTACAGAAAAAATTCTCTATGAGACCTATCTGGCACAATCTCCTGACATAAAAAATGCCAGGAAAGATTTTATAAAAGCACAAATGAATTTGGAATTATCAGAAAAAAATCGTCTTCCGCTACCTTCAATTAAATTCAACGGCATTAATTTATATTATACACCTAAGTATTACACTAATTCGGGCACCTTAAATCCTGCGGGTTCAAACACAAACCTAAATGTCAGCACCTCAATAGGTTTTACTCTGCCACTATCTGGTCCTGGTGGATTATTTGGAAGTCGCATAATAGAAGGAGCTGAAATTCAAGTTTCACTTGCAAATTTGGCGCTTACGAATACGGCCAATCGCGATTTACAAACAATTCTTCAAACAGTTCGAAATATTCGCCAGTTTGAAACTACAATTGAAAATAATCGACAATTATATGCAAGTAGTATTTCTGTACTTGAATCTGTTTTTAAAAAGTTTGTCACAGAAAAGTCAGTCTCTCGATTAGAAATTAGAGATGCTTTGGCCCAGGCCCGTGATAGTGAAATCGGATTGAGTGAAGCAATCCTAAGTCACCTTACTAATAAAACTCAGCTCGCTTCCTTTATTGGTGTCGATTACCTTCCAAGGATGGAGTAGCAATGAAAACTAATTTTAAAACTAAATTGAAAACTAAATTGAAAAATTTACTTTTTTGTAGTTTTGTAGTCTTCGCAATAAGTTTCAATGCTTCGGCCGATCAGCAGCAAGACCCGGCGTTGATTAAAACTATGATTTCTAAATACACATTGACGAGTCCGCAAATTTTAGCCAATCATCATTACTGGCTAGATCTTGCCTTACAAAATAATTTAAGTTTCAATGAACCAGGTTTATTGGCCGGAATTGGTTATCGAATTAATTACTTTGGTTTTGATATTCGTTTTACTAAAGGAAAATCTTCTTATGGTGAAATTCGACGTCTTGCGGCCCATAATACAATTACAGAACCAAGTGATAATGTAGAAATAGAACTTGCTAGAAATAAGTCAGATTTATGGAGTCATTCGTCTGTTGGATTAGGATTTTCTGTCGCTAACCAATTTTTTTCTGGTTTTTTGTCAGCAGTCACTGAGCGCGTTCGAACTTCTATTGCTTTTGGAAATTATAATGATGACGTCAATCACATTCCCTTTAAAAGTTATATCTTCAACGTCGAGACTTCTATTCTATATAATCTAAAGTCTAAAGGTCCGTGGTCTATATGTGCTTCGTTGAATTGGAATACAGGATCGCTTGTAAGGGACTATGGAATTACTCAATCAGTTACCTATGGTCTACCTGTTAGTTGGGTTGGAAGTTCTTTGGGATTAGAGTACGCTTTTTAAAATAAAGTTATAATTAATATTAACGAAGATTTGCACAGGTGCTATTTTTTTCTTTTCGCTTAACTTCAATCCAATTTTGAGTTGCCTCATTTTCGGCTGCAGTGACAAATGTATCAGCAGTTAGTTTCATCTTCATTGAAGTAGATTCTGGAGGAAGCTTTTCTATTTCCAGTTTACGATGAGCTAATAATTTACTCTTAATTATTAATTTTTTCTCAAGATTCGCTATTTCTTCATCTAATTTTCTGCACGGACTTGAATTATCCAATTTAGTATTACTTTGAGAATTTGCAGAATTAGCATAGGCCATATGGCCAAATGTCATTATAATTATGCAGGTGATGCTTAATGTAGTTGTTAAAATAATTTTATACATCTTCATTAAAAATATAGATTATGTGCCTTAACAGTCAAGTAAAAATCATGAAAAGCTAGTATCAGATGTAAAACGTACAGTAAATAAAATATGTGCTTTATTATTGAAAAATTTGAAAATTAATTTAAAATTCAACTTTAAGATATTTTTAACCAATTGGAGATTTTAGATGAAATTTAATTTTTTACTTTTTGCTTGTTCGTCAGTACTTGCGTTTAATGTGTATGCTCAAAATAACATGGGAAGCATAACTGCTCCTAAATTTGATTTGGGTGTATGTAATAAACTTGTTCCTCAAATTAAATCACAAGCAGATGTTTGTATAAAAATTAAAGATCAATCTCCTCGTCAACAGTGTTTCGATAAAATTGGACAGTCAATTCAAAAATCTGCACCAAATGGTGCATGTGATTCTGTCCTTAATCCAATGAAGCTAGAATACATGGCAAAAGAAAAGCAATTATATGCTATGCAAGCAAGTGCTATTGGTGGTCAACCAGGACAACCAGGTCAACCAGGACAACCAGGTCAACCAGGACAACCAGGACAACCAGGACAAATGGTTCCAGCAGCAGTTTGTGAAAAATTAGCTCAAACTATTAAACCAATTGCTGAAGAATGTTTAAAATTAAAAGAGCTTCCAAAGCGTACTCAATGTTTCGATAAAATTGGTCAAGAAATTAAAAAAGTAGCGCAAAATGGTGGATGTGATAAAGCTCTTGATCCTATAAAACATGAAATTATGTCAAAAGAAAAACAATTGTACCCAACTCAAACATCTGCACTAAAATAAGTTTAAAAGAATTTTAGGTAATATGTGGACAATAGAGATTGCTCCACATATTACTTTTTTATAGATTTGGATTTAACTCACCATAAAACTAATTCAAGAAATAATTTAGAATCAGAAAAAATTTTTAACTTCTAAATCTATTTCAATCACTCCTATTAATTCTGTCTCTTGTTTGACTCCAATAACAAATTTTTTAGTTATTTCAAAACCTTCTGGAATAGTGTCAAAAACATCTTCTGATGCCTTTGACGCTTGAACTTGTCCTGAAACATTTAGAGAATATTTAGGTGCTCCTTCTAGGACTTCTTGAAGATCTCTAAGATTATTTTCTAGGGATAATAGTTGAAGCTGAATTTGAATTTCCATATTCATTTCGTGAATTTCTCGAGATACTTTATTGCGAATAAAATTATAAGTCAGTGGCACATAATCTGCAATTGTTAATATGCTTAGAGCCTAACTGCCTATATATAGCACAATTGTTTGCTTAACGTGTAGCAAGTAGCCTCGTAAAGGGGGCATTGAACGACATTGACCATTTTATAGTGAAAATAAACTAAGAAGGACAACATGGACGTAGCATTTTTTAGCACACACAATTTTGAAAAAGATTTTTTTAACGCCAACATTGAAATTAACAATCATAAAATAACTTTTTTTGAAATGTCGTTAAACCAACAATCGGCCCCTCTTGCAAATGGATTTGCGTGTGTATGTTGTTTTGTTGACGATAAACTAGATGAAATAACATTGAGATCTTTGAAAGAAGTTGGCGTGCGCTTCATTGCACTTCGCTCGGCCGGCTATAATAATGTTGATCTTGAAGCTGCAGACAAACTTGGCATTTT
>CANCFT010000050.1 GCA_947377285.1 Bacteriovoracaceae bacterium | reverse complement strand
TTATTTGCACTCGCATCGTACGTTCCCAAGTAAGTTTGAGCATTTGTTATTGAAGACGGCACCCAAGCAGTCCCGTTATACTTCATGATTTGACCTTTGGTCGCACCCATTGAAGTCAGCATTGAAGCAGTGATTGAATTATTTGTATTAGTAAAGGCTACTTGAAATATTGAAGCAGCATTGGCGTTTGATAAAACGAAATCAAAAATAGTTCCAACTGCAAAATTTACATTGGCAAGAGTATTAGCAACGATTGATGTATCAGACTTCGATTCAATTTGAAGATTAGTAGTCGCTGCTCCATTTTTAATTTTAAAATCAGTCACCGAATTAAGATTAGTTCCGGTTAAAATTATCTGGTGATTAATAACTTGAACGTTGGCCACATTGGCATTCAAAGTTGTTACTTTATTTTTACTGAACAATACGACGTTGATTTTACTTTTAGTAATACAGCCAGAAAAAATGAAAAGTTGAAATAAGAAAACAACTAACTTAAAAATTAAAGCATATCGAAAAGTTATAGGTAATTTGCGCTGGAAAACCATTAGTCTATTATCGGTTAAATATAGAAAAATTTTAGGTTTAGTGTTGAGTGTGACTAAAAACGGCATATTATGTGAAAAGCTAAGCCCATTTAAGGGTTGGCCTTAATTTAAATGTGTCTAAAAATTGCCACTCATTGGTAATGTCCAGAAATTATGACGAATTTATATAAACAATAAAAGAATTAAAGAATTAAAGAATTAACGAGAAATATCCGACAAGTCCTATCAGATGAAACTATTTAAAAAGAATTCCGCCGTTATCTCAAGCATCTCTCTAGGTGTATTGGTCGGTTTTATCTTCCCAATTATTTTTATGTTTTTAGATTTAAAGCAGCTTAGTTTAGAGTTTAGCTTAAATAATATGTACACTATTTTTAAAAGCCAAAATATTTATATCTTCAGTACAATTCTCTTTCCTTTAATGTTTGCCATGATTGGGGGACTTTTTTCTAATACCCTCACTCAAAATATTCAATTGGCCAATCAGGAAAGTTATATTACTAGTATTCTAAACTCTCTGGTTGATTGCATTATCGTGTGCGATAGTTCTGGAAGAATTCAATATGCCAACCACATCTACTATAAAACATTTAGTTTTAAAGAAACATCAATTAATCCTATCTTGGAAGTTGATGAAATATCAAAGATATCAAATGGTAAATTACTTGAGATAACACTAGAAAATAAAAAAGGTGAATTCCGTAGGATGAGTTACTTAGTCTTTAAGCTTGATAATAAAATTCAAAATATTAATCAAGCTGAAAATTATATTGTCTCAATACGTGACATAGAAGATTTAAAGAAAAACGAAGATATTATTGAATCCCAAACAGCTCAATTATTTGAGGCTTCTAAACTTTCTTCATTGGGTGAAATGGCTTCTGGATTTGCTCATGAAATCAATAACCCACTAGCAATTATTATTGGACGCTTAGCTTTAGCCGTAAGAGAAGTTAAAAAAGATGTATTAGACAAAGAAATGATCCTTAAAAATTTAGAAACATGTAAAGATACAATTGGGCGTATAACAAAGATTATTTCTGGACTTCGCAACCTTTCCCACGCAGAAAAAGCTGAATCTGAAGAGATCACAATTAGAGATTTAATTGAAGATTCAATTGTAATCGCCAATTTGAAGATTAGTGGAAAAGGCATTAACTTTTTAATTGATGTTGCTGCAGTCGAAAATGAAAAAATAATTTGTAATTCTATTCAAATATCCCAAGTCTTAATGAATCTTTTGGGTAATGCTATTGATGCAATTGAAAAACTGGAATCCCCTTGGCTTACTTTGAAAATTGAACATTCTAAACTGGCCACTAAAATTACCATCAAAGATTCTGGAAATGGAATCCCTGTCGAAGTTCAGAAGAAAATGTTTGAGCCTATGTACACCACTAAACCAGTTGGGAAGGGAACAGGATTGGGATTAAGTATTTCAAAAGCAATTATTGAAAAGCATAATGGGACACTTACTATTAATAATAACTGCCCCAATACTTGTTTTGAAATAGTCTTACCAAATACGATTTCTTCAGCAAATATTGCAGCTTAAATTTTAATATTAAAACTTAAGTTGGCCACATGAACCGTCTCAACCGTATTTCTAAAGAAAAATCCATTTGAAAGATCAGCATTAATATCTACAAAAGTATAACCTAAGCGAACTATGAAATTACCATTGTACATATTTTTTAAGGCATAAACTTCATAAGAATGACCGTTTAAATAATTAGGCGATAAGAGACTGTCACCATAAAAAGCTGTTGGTACTGCTTTCTCGGTTGATTTCATATACTCCGCACCTAAAAAATAATTTTTAGGAAACTCATAACGAGACCCCATAATAAATCTTGTGCCGGAAGCTTTACCTGGGTGGAGAAATGAACCTATAGCAGCATCGTATCCAACCGGAACAGCTCCACCTGAAGCAACATCAGTTAATTTTACAAAGCGAGCTTTAGCATAACTCTCTGACCATGAAAACGCCGCCGTTGCGTACAAGTCAAATGGGCTTTTGAAAATTTTATTAAATTCAAAATAAGGACTTAGGATTTTAATATCAAGAAGTTTATCTTTATCAAAATAAACCCGGTATAAGTCAGCGGGCGCTCCACCATTGGAAGCGTTTAATATTCCATGAGTATCAAAAGCTTGCGGAGAAGCAATATTATAAAAACCAAATTGCACGATCGCAAGCATCTTCTCCCAAATTCCGTTGGTACTTTGAGGTTGCTCAAATTCAAGCATTGCAGAAAACAAGTTGTGATTTGTAGCAACTAGAGCAGAGTTGCTATTGTTTCCAGCATTGACTCCCTTAAACGGATTAAGATTTGAGGCTGCACCACCTGGATTATAGATAAATCTAAAAGATAAATTATTTTTCATCTCAAATGGTGTACTTAACTTTGCCGTTAATGCAAATCCATCCAAAGGAATAGAAAAGGCAGTTACAGGATATGTTCCTTCTCGTGAAAAACCATCTTTTAAATGCGACGGCGGTCCTTGTGTTGTGGGGAGTCTTCCTCCTGTGAAAGTTAACCAATTTTCATAAAAGTGCCAATCAAAATAAGCTTTAGTAATAGTTACCACTTCCCCTTTTATTTGATTTTCACGATTATTAATTGAGCTGATTGTATTAAAAAAACTTTGATTAAGAAAACTAACTGATTCACCTGAAGCAAAAAGACTTAGTTTATTATTAATTTTAGCATCAGCGTTCAAACGAAACAAAAGGGTACCAACATATCCGCTGTGAGAAGTGGATATTTCACCATCAATCTTAGCCTTGTCATTTGCTATGGCTGATTCAACTTTAAAATCGGCACCAAAATTAATTTTGTCCTTAACTGCTTTTAATTCTAAATTGGTCACTCTTTCATCAAGTTTTTCATCGGTTATTTGAATTTTTTGAATATCTTCCAAATCATTGGCATGAGAATTTAAAGAAAAACTTGCTAAAACTATAAATACTAAAGTAGATTTTTTCATATTATTTTCCTATTACCGAACCAGAATTTGTATTATTAAAAGCGGCCCAATAGCCTAATAATCTAGAGCAATTTACCTGAGGGCATTGCTTAAGAAGCAATGCTGTAAAGACTTCAGTACAATTCTGCTCTTGGGTAATTTCAATAAGAGATTTTTTAATAATTAGCTGATTAACACTAGCACACTGGTTATGAACAGAAGTTATATACTCCTCAAGCCCGCTGGCAAAAGCATTGCTAAACAAAAACAGCATTAATGAAAATAAACTTGCTCGTAACAAAATTAGAATCCTTTGAAAAAGAAAATTTAGAAGTTAATACTTTTAAAATTATAAACAAAATATACAGTCACGTATATCTGTTTGTAGAATACACAAAAACAAATAGCCTACAAGATTACTTTAGTAAGTAAAGATAGAGAACGGTCTTTATGGGATTGCTGAATATTTAAATCCATAGAAATAAAAAAAGCCCTACACTAAAAATGTAGGGCCTATAACGAACAAAACAAGAAAATTAGTTAGCTCTGTATTTGTATGTATTCTTAACAACTGCCGATTCAGTATAAGTTTTACCAATGAATTGGTTCACTGTCAGGTTTAATGCCGTTACATCAGCTTCTCCAACATTATCAACAAGACCAGAGATTATGATTGTTAATTTCTGAGTATTCCCTAATTCGTCTATATCATCACGAAATACATTAAAAGATTTGAAGTTAAAAAAATCTTCATTTTTGCGTGTAAGAGAATCTAATTTGATATTTTTAAATATTTTAGCGTCGAAATAACTGTAAACAAAAACTTTTTCAGAAGATGTGTCGACTGAGAAAGTTTCAAGACAAATTTCAGCTGGAACATTTGAATTAATTTCTGAACTTTCTGCAGATACGATTGAGTAACAAGTTTGAGCTTGTTTATGCTCTTCAGGGCCTGCGACTGCTGCTAAACTAAATACCAAAGTCAATAATACTGTGAAAATTTTCATAGGGCCTCCAAGTTTTTAATCTTGATAAGCTCTTATCATCAAATTATCAAATTTGAATGTCAGGTTTTGGTTAATTGTATATTTTACTAACGTACTTTTTCAACTTCTTTTAACTCTTTTTTTAATCCCCCAAATTTCATGAGGTATCTTGGAGCATAGGTTGCAATATAAGCCATTAGGGTAAACTTAATTAAACGACTTAAAAAAATAACAATAACTAATTTTGTAATAGATGTAACAGCAAGCCCTGCTAAAATGACCGCTGGCTGTTGAGACTATGGAGTTAGGCCAATAACAAAAATCAAAATTAGCCCATACTGGACAAAAAACTTTAAAGTTAAGCTCCATAGATGAGTTTCATGAATAGCCGGAAAAAACTTGAGAATCAAAGGGAGTCCTTCAAGTTTGACGATTCCAACTATAAGGAGTGCTCCTAAGGTTGAACCAATTGCCACGCTAATTGCGAAAATGAGCCAGCGTTTGGGAACAACCATAGAACTAGAAATTAAAATACCTTCGTTGGGAATAACGATAATTAAATTATCAAGAAGTGCCAAGAGACCCAGCAGAGGTGGAAACCAAAAACGAGCTGCATATCGTTCTACAAGATTAATATAACTACCGATGAGTTCATGTAATTTTTTGAAAATCATTTTAGAAGATCTTGTTTTCTTTTTTTACTTTCCTCAATCTTGGCAACATACCAAGAACTTAATCCGGCAGTCATTAAGATGGTAAAAATAACAAGCAAAGACGCCATGCTTGAAATCTTCACAAAATCATTAATGAGCATTTTTGTTCCTATAAACCCCAAAATAGCAGCTAATCCGGGTTTTAAATAGCGAAGTTTCCCAACCCAATCTGCTAAAACAAAATAAAGGGCCCTCAATCCTAAAATGGCAAAAATATTTGAAGCAAAAGCAACAAAGGCATCTTGCGTGATTGAAAAAATGGCAGGAATAGAATCTACGGCAAATACCAGGTCAGTTGCTTCAATCACAACAAGAGCTAAAAATAGTGGTGTCGCTTTTTTCACACCCTGCTCTAAAACAAAAAACTGGTTTCCATTTGTTTTATCTGTCATTGGTATAAATTTTCTTAATAACCGAACAGACCAATTGTCTTTTGTATCAATTTTTTCATCTGATTCTCGTAAAAATTTAACGGACGTAACAACTAAAATAATTCCAAAGAGGTAAAGTATCCAATGGAAAGAATGCAATAAATGAGCCCCAAACAAGATAAAAATTGCCCGTAAGACTATCGCTCCCAACACGCCATAAAAGAGAACGCGATGTTGATAGGCATCGGGAATTTTAAATGAACTAAATATAAGAAGAATAATAAATAGATTGTCTATGCTTAGACTTTTTTCAATGAGGTACCCTGTAAAAAACTCAACTCCCAACTTTGAACCAAAGTTATAAGCAAACCAGGCATTAAATAAAAGAGCAATGGTTATCCAAATTCCACTTTCAATCAAAGCTGTTTTTGTATTAACCTTATGATCGCCATTTCCAAATAAACTCAAGTCAATTAAAAGTAAAATAAAGATACCTATAGAAAAAGCAATCCAAAGCCATAACGGAACAACAGAGATATGAGATAAAAAATTTAGCATATTACATTCCTCTTAAAGCTTTCATTTGCTAAGCATTCACTGCTAAAAACACCCTTATTTAATTAATGCAATGGCCTCATTATCTGACGGCATTTCAGTATGTTTTAATAAAGTCACAGCTCCTCCTCGTGCAATAACGATCTCTGCCAGATCATCTAAGATATCATCTTCAGGAACAGCTAAATTTTTGTTGATATGACTAGTAATCTTCCCTGTTACTTTATCTAAGCTTCCCCATAAATAACAATCACTCGCAATCAACAAATGTCGAATCCTTCCTTGAATCGCTGCAATTGTAATTTCATTTAATTCTTCAATAACTTTTCCATAATGTTTCAACTCTTGATAATGAGCGAGAATCAATTGGTCTTTATTACTTCGCAAAGTTTTTATAATATCTACGCATTCATTATGGAGATCGTCAAAATCACTGCGATCTAAATTTCCAATTATTCTTTCTTGTAAAACATCGGGATCTCGATTGATTTTTTTATAATGACTTAGAAGTTCCTCTGTCCCTCCCATAATGATGGGACAATTGTCATTTTTTACAAAATGATAAAACTGCTCTTCCACAAGATTCATAAACTTTTGCTTATTTTTCTTATCACTCATTTTATTTTTATCATCTGGAGTAATAAGAGGACTGATAGACTTTATTTCAGTTAGAGAGAATGAATCACCCTTAATCAGGCGACATAATTTTGAACTTAATGTGATTAAATAAAAATGATCACCGGTTTTCAACCAAGAAAGTATTGGTTTTAAATGTAGACTTCTAGCAACAATCACATTTTCAAATACAGGGAACGGAATATAGATAAAACCTGCAAAGTTCTCTGAAATAAAAACCCCTACCGACATTTTTGAAGACTTAATAACTTCAGATAAATTTATTTTTTGGAATTGTTCCATATAGATTGCTGCCAACTTAGAGTTTAACTGACTCTTTAAGGTAAGTTCTACTGATTTTAATAAATTGTTGAACCTCACATTTCTAGAAACTTGGGTGTCTTTATTGTCCTCGGAAAGATAAAACGAGAGATAAATTTCACCCTCAAACTTGTTTTTTTTAGCTAAATACTGAGAAAGATAGTCTCTTGTTGCATTGATTATTACTTGATTCTTGTTTTGCATATGGATAGTCATAAAAAATCTCCTGTTATTTGTTAATTCATTATCGTCGCTAATGACATATTGATAAAATAGATAAATAATATCTTTAGCTATGCTTTAAACGAATCAAGGAATTACTAATGCTAAACTGGATTAACTATCATCATTTAAATTATTTTAGAGTGATTGCCCTAGAAGGGAGTATTTCAAAAGCAGCAGTTAAATTAAAAATTGGTCAGCCAACTCTAAGTGCTCAGCTTAAGCAATTTGAAGAAACAATCGGTATACAATTATTTGAAAGGAAACATAAAAAACTCATCCTTACAGAATCAGGTATGCTGGCCTTAGAATATGCAAATGAAATTTTTAAAATGGGTGGTGAACTCCTAGAAGTGCTTCATGATAGATTTGTTCCAACGCGTCCTCATGTTCAATTTGGAGCACTCGATAGCGTACCTAAACATGTTGTTCTTGCGGTTGCAAAAGCTGCTTTAAAAGCAGGCAGATGTACAGTTTCATTATTAGAAGGCGATGGAGAAGAATTAATCCGAGAGATGCAATTGCATAAAATAGATTTGGTTATTGCCAACTATATTCCTAATATAAAAGATGATTTAAAAATTTATTCGCGTTCAATTTCAAAGTTTCCTATTAATATTTATGGATCAAAAAAATATATTCCTCTTAAAAAGAAATTTCCAAACTCACTTCAAGATGCTCCCTTTATTTTACCAACCTCGCACAGTAAACTTCGTCGTGATATAGAAAACTTTTTTCAAACCAACCGAATTTCTTTTGATATTGTTGCTGAAACTCAAGATACGGCGTTGCAAAAGCTAATGGGAATTGACGGTCTAGGGTTGATTCCACTTACACAAAGTGCAGCTCAGCCACATATAGATGAAAATAAACTTTTTGAAATTGGGAAAATACCCGGTGTCTATGAAGAAGTATTTCTTCTATCTTCGGGCAGAAAAATTGAAAACCCAATCTCAAGTCTTATAATGAAGCATTTTAAACTTTAGATTTTAAAAGGGAACTGATCCCGGATAATTATCGATATATCTTCCACTTAAAACTCTAGGATTTGAAAATTTACAATCTTTTAAATTTAAATCCATTCGCACTCGGGCCAAATAACTTCGATGATAAGTTCCGTCTGAATATCCTTGAGTCCAGAATTCTAAGTAAGCTTCGTCAGCATAATTTGTATTAAACTCGATATCATCAATTGGTGTTTCCCAAAAATGTGTTTTCGCCCTTGGACTAGCAAATAAACCGAAATTTTCTCCATTATATTGAACTGATACTTGTGCATCAAAGAGAGCTATATTCCAAGCGATTGCTCGTTTCATGAACTCTACTTCCTGTGGAAATTCTCTTTCTGGATTACAATTTCCATTGGGACATCGCTTTTGATAATCAGAGTATTGATTCTTTGCCCATCGATGCCAACACGTTTCTGGAATTGAATCTGCATAAACGAAGGAGCTAATCAGTAATGCAGAAAAAAGTAAAATTAATGGTAAGATAAACTTCATCTGGCGCTCTCCTAAAAGAATAAAAATGGATTTTAATTCAAGTTTAAATAAATTGCATTAGGTCTGTAGAATTTACAATTTTAGGGATTTTTCTATGCGCTCAAGTCTAAGTTTCATCTTTTCTAGTTCTTTAGCTTTTTTGTTATTTTCATTTTTTAACAAATCATTTTCGGCTTTTAATGATGCGATTTCTCGCGAATGAGTAGCAGTCTCCTTAAATAATTCTTTCATTTGGAGATTTAAGTATTTTATAGATTCTATTATTGGTGCAATCAACATCGAATAAGCAACTGAACGAAATCCTAATTTATCTTTAGTAACGGCTTCTGGAAAAACTTTCTCAACTGATTGGGCAATCACTCCCATTTCTCTTCTATTGCTAAATTTTTTATCTGGAAATTCTTCAGTTCTAAAATTATAAAAAACTCCATCGAGCGTCACTAGTTTTTCAAGTGCAGAGGGAATAATTGAAATATCTTTTTTATACCGTTCATCAGATGAGTTCACATAGGCAGAAGTCCCGGCAACTGTTCCATTTACATCGAGAGTATAGGCCGGCAATGTCGTTCCAATTCCAACATTACCCGAATCTTTCAAAGTCATGACTGTCGTGCCCCGACTCTTCAAAGCGATCGAAGCTGCTCCAGCACCAAGATTGGTCATAGTGATCGCATTTGTATTGCCGTTATTATATCCCTGAATTTCAGTGATGCTTGCTCCATCATCATTAACTGTCAAATACTTGTTTAATCCAGATCCAATTTTAAACTGTGGACCCGCACCAGAAATAATATGCAACGCAGCCCCTGGTGCTGTCGTTCCAATCCCAACGTTCCCACCTAAAATGGCCATCGTATTATTGGCCGTTATATTCACGCCACTTTGATCACCTAGAAAAACTCCGAAGGAATTATTTCCTGAAACAATTGGATTAGATCCTGATGGATTTCCAATTCCAAAGGCCATACTATTTGTTCCAGTCGCATTGGCGGATTTACCCAAAGCAACTGACATCGCTCCAGTCGCTCTAGCATCGTATCCAATGGCAACCGACTGAGTCCCTGAAGATAGATTGGCTTTTCCTAAAGCCGTTGCTTCAAGTCCATTTACAATGTTACCAGCACCAATAGCAGTTCCACCTTGAGTTGAAGTATTATTCGAACTTCCAATGGCCGTACTCCAAGCATTACTTGCAATATTAGTCGAGCCGATGGCAATACTATAGTTACCAATATTGGCATCATCCCATTCTGTTCCTGAAACATAACCTACTCTAAACGCCGCTTTTTTCGGGTACCAAATCATTCTTTTGCCTGCACCAGCAGTTGTTAGTGTTTGGCCGCCTGTTCCGACAGCTCCATATCCTTGGGCAAGAATAAAACCGTCATTAGCAGTAGCATCTCCAATCGAAAGAGAATTAGTTGGTGCGTTCGTTCCAATACCAACGTTTCCATTAGTTTCAATTCGCATGATTTCAGAAGTTGAATTATTAAAAAATCGATAAGGCCCACTGTAAAACCCAAGTCCAAAAGTTCCTGCTCCACGAATTCCAACTGGAGAGCCATAAGCATAATCTTCAGCGATAATACTTAATGCAGCTCCTCCCAACGTATCTTTAAATTGAGCAATAGTAGCTCCAGTATGAACAGCGGCAGTGGAGACAACATCTAGTGGAGAGCCTGGTGAGCTCGTACCAATTCCAACGCTTCCAGTTGATCGGTAAACATTTCCAGAACTCGTTAACCATTGTCCCAATCCATCCACATAACTTTTGTTAACGGCATCGTTTGGATTAATTGGCGATGGAACAGTAAGGGCACCGACAATTGAATTAATTGTTAATGTACCTGTGATTGTGGTGTTCGCTGATTTTGAAACATAATCAGATTGTGTGTTTAATAATTTTCCAAACGCTCCTAAGACTGTATCGCTGGCCGCAATTGATCCAGCAGTTGATGATAATCCAGT
>CANCFT010000049.1 GCA_947377285.1 Bacteriovoracaceae bacterium | reverse complement strand
TTTTTCTTTCCTCGTATTTAAGAATCTTAAAAAGAGTGAGTGGCAATTTTCCGACTGACTATTTTAGACATTGATAAAGTAATAAAGTTATATTTCATTGATACTCTATCAAAAAATTCTCATCTTGAGATTAGAATTTTAAAAGTTTGGGTAAAAAAGCAAAAAGAGCACCAACAATCCAGATGCATATTGAAAAAACTGTAATTCTCCTAGACCACACACGACCTACGGTACAAGCTTTTGCAAGTTCAGGGTCAAGTGGACAAGGCAAATTTCGAGCACGATATTGCATAAGAGCACTTAAGCTGAACATAAAAAACGAAATACCAAAAACGAAAGTTTTATTTTCAGAAATCCAAATTAAAGCTGGAAAATTGGAGACTAATCCTACTAATGTCGCTCCCATTCCTAGGGAAACCAACAATGCGGGTAAAGCACAACAAATTAGTGTACTAAATGAAGTGAACAAACTAAAAAATGGAAGTAAAACAAGTTTATTATTTTCGAGTGATTGCTTCAACGCCATAACCAGTATCCTTTAAAATTGTTTCAATTAATTTGTCATTTATTTTTTGATTGTCATTTAATTCGAGACTTACCAGATGCGTATCGAGATCGACATTGACATCTTTTATCATCGGTTGCTCTTTAAATTTTTTAGTTATTCCTTGTGAGCAAAAAGAACAAACCATTCCTTTAACTGTTACTGAAATTTTTTCTCCAGCGTGGCCATTTGCGATAGACATTAAACTAATCAACAAAATAATTTTTTTCATTTGGCCTTCTCCTAATAATGAATCATGAAATTAAATTGTGTTTCACCCTTCTGGCTTACACCAAATTCGGTCAAGACATTGTGATAAAAGAAACGAACATAGGGGATTAGTGTAAAATTATCTATGCTCCTGCTCTTTTTCTCAGCTTCTAATATAAACCAAGAATTGAGTTCATTAAAGTTCGCGATGTATGGTGCAAATCCAGTACGAACTTTTGTCATATATATATCTTTGTTATTTTTAGTGTAAGTTAGAATTGCTTCCTCTCTAAGCGAAACGTAATACTTTCTCGATTCCCAATCAGTTTCAAATGCTATGAGTGATGCATCTTTTAGTGATCTATTTATCTGTTCGCCACCATGGCCTACACTTAAATAAATATTGGCTTGAGAATTGAGTTCATTCCATCTTTTTACTAAAAAATTTAAATGGGGAATATAAAAGCGACGTTCGCCATCTTTGGATTCGATACGCTGGGTACGAGCACTTAAAGAGTAAAAAGGTGTGAATGTATGTGTGTACATCCAATCACTCATTTCTTTACTATTCCAGGTCATAATAGAGTCAGAGCCTGCGTAAGCTACCGGATGAGCATAGACTAAATTTCCGCTCAATATGTAAAATAGGGAATTAAATAAAAGGAAGTTAAATAAATACTTGGAAAACACTTTTGCCCCTTGATATGATTCAGTTTCATTTAGTATACGTCACAATTTATCGTTTTGTGACGTATACCTAATATAAAGGAGCAGCTCATCGCTTTAGACGACTTAAAAAATAAAACAGCTGAAGAGCTCATGATTATTTATCAGCAAAAATCCCCTGAGCAAGCTTTCATTGCTTTTGATGAAATTTACCGTCGTTTTAGTCAGAATGTTTTTTCTTTCTTGATAAAAAAGTTAAAAAATGAAGCTGATGCAGAAGATTTATTGCAAAAAATATTTATTAAAATTCACGAGAGCAAGCATCTTTATAGTGAGAAGTATAAATTTGAGCAATGGCTTTTTGTTATAGCTCGAACTTCGCTAATCGATCATTTTCGATCCAATAAACGTTATGAAAAGAAAATAGCAAAATTAAATTCATCATTAGCTGAAGATTCTGCTGAATATATTGAAGATAGTTTTGCTGCTGATATCGATGTATTAAATTCGGCATCGCAATTAAATGAAAATCAAAAGGAATTATTAAAGCTGAAATACATTGACGAGCTTTCATATCAAGAAATTGCGAGTGTGATGAATAAGTCTGAAAATTCATTACGTAAAATGGTCAGTCGCTTACTAGTCAATTTAAGAAAAGGAGTTGTATGACTTTAATCCCAAAACAACTTAATAATAAAATTATAGATGATATAAAATCTAGGCTAAATCCAGATTTAAAAATTTTGCTTTTGAAATTATTTATCATCCATTTGGTGACTGCTTTGATTACTCTAAGCATTTGTCCGCAATATGGACTATCAGTTTTTAAAAGTAGTTTTAATCTAATGAATACTTTTATGAAGATTGGCCCTGCTTTTTGTGATTTTGCCTGTGGAATATTTTTCACTACGACTTCCATGGTTAGTGCCTTAATTATTCTTTCTCGTGATGAGCTTCGCGTACTTCGTCATAAAAAAATAATCACGGCCTTTACAATTATTCTATCATCTCTTGGTCTATTTATAATGCTAAACCCTCAACTTTTCGTGCAATTTTCACTATTGTGGCTCTTGGGTTCAGTTGGAGGTGTTGTCATTAGTTTGGAATTTGGTACTAGAGTGTTAAAGTTTAATTAACTTATATAATGTAAAGTTATTTTAGTTTTGATGCACAAGAGGAATGAATGGATAAAAATTTTTGGGATAATGTTTATGAATCAAAATCAGAAAATAATGTAAGTTGGTATCAGGAAATGCCTAAGCGATCTCTAGAAATTATAATGTCGTTAAATCTTCCAATTTCAGCCAAAATAATTGATGTTGGAGGAGGTCAGTCAAAACTATCAGAGTGTCTTTATGAAAAATCATATAAAGATTTAACAGTGCTAGATATTTCAGAAGTGGCCTTGTCAAAATTAAAAGAGTCTTTAAATGCAAAAAATTCTAGTAACAAAATTAACCTAATTTTGTCTAATGTCGTTGAAGCAAAATTCACTAAACAGTTTGATTTATGGCATGATCGTGCAGTTTTTCATTTTTTAACAAATCCTGAGGATCAAAAAAAGTATATTGATTTACTTTTAACTTCACTAATGGCAAACGGTTATTTTTTAATTTCAACTTTCTCAAAAAATGGTCCCTCTAAATGTAGTGGTCTTGAAATATGTCAATACGATAAAAAAGATCTTGTTTCTATGTTTTCTAAATTAGAATTAATAGAATCCGGCACAGAAGACCATCACACACCATTTAACACAGTTCAAAATTTTACATATTGCTTGTTTAAAAAAATGAACTAATTTAGTGAGTAGTTCTTTTTTTAAAATTTAAGGAACTAATTCAAACTTTGAAATTTATAAAAACGTAATATATTTAATCTATGTCAGCCATGCCAGCCGAAACATGAAAAATCATGAAATCGAATGAAGGCGAATGAAATAAGAAACGACATGGGACACTTGGAAACACTCTTAAGTTTTTAATTTTAAAGAAATAAATTCAGCTCGTGATTAGTTCTCGGGTAGTTCTGGGGTAGGTGTAACCTCTTTAAATCATTAGTGTTCCATGATATATTACTCTTATAGTTTTAAAGAGTACATTGTTGTTTTAAAGATAGAGAAATGGTAATAATTACTAAATTTTGTAAATTACGTTTTTTTGTAAATTTATGAGATATAATGTACGATAGGGTAAATATGGCAATAAGTGCAAATCGTGGAAAAATTAATACAATTACATTGAAGACTCCTATAGTCTTTAATGGTCATAAAATAGTTAAAGCCGTTATTGAATTGGATCATATAAATTTTGGTCTTAATTCGAAAACTAAAGAGCTAAATTTAAAGAAAAGAAGTAATTTTCAAATAAAGACATAGAGAAATTTATTAATCTTTTGGATGGCGAAGATTTAGTCGCAGAAAGATTTGAAAAGAAATGGTCTATTTTTATGCATTTTATAAAATGCCCCATAAAAGGGAAGTTTGAAAGCAAAGAGTTTGTAATGATTTTTAAAATTGAACATAGTCATACTGATGCAATTTATACGGTAACACTTTTTCCAAATTGGTAAATAAGAGGGAATTATGAAAAAGACAATTAACAATAATGATATGCTTGAAATAATTAAAGAAGCTAAGATCAAAGCAAAGAAGCGCCAACTCACAACGATTTCTGATAAGTCTCAACTGACAACTGAAGATAAGTTTAAAATTTCGCTATGTAAGTTTTTTGTGCAATATCTTAATGAACACAAAATGAAACCGATGGATCTTCATAAACGGACAGGTATTGAAAAAAGCAGGATTAGTGAGATCCTACACTATAAAATTACTAAATTTACAATTGATAAGCTATTAGGTTGGTTAAATGTGTTGGCAGAATATTCGCCAAAAATAAAAATGCATTTAAGCTTTCTTGAAGAAGCAATGAGTATGCCTATTATGACAGTTCAGAAGACTAAAAAATTAACAAAAGATATTAAAAAGATTTCTATAGGATATAGTGCATATGCGAGATAGGAATTTGATTTATATAATTCTTATCGTTTTGTTTATTACTGGATGCTCATCTTCAATAAGCAAAAAAGAAGTGCGCATACCTTCTTCAGTTGAAAATCCTCAAAGTTTAGTTGAATGTAATAAAGATGAAGTTTGCATGAACACTTTTACAGATAAGGGGGCAGTTTGTGTAACTATTCCCGAAGAACCCAAAATCAACTTTATATTGCCTTTTGATTCGGGGACTGAAGTTGCTTGCACTCATTCTTCAGGATCTGGAAGTCACTCAGGTTCAAATGCTTTTTATGCATTAGATCTAGCAACTGATTATACTAAACCAGCTTCGATTGTTCGGGCATCAGCTGATGGTGTGGCTTATGTGTTTATAGGAGAAGACGAAAAACTATGTCCTGAGCCTGTCGGGACACCGGCCAATTCTGAAACTTCAGATTGTGGGCAGTCATGGGGAAATCATATTCGTATTTTGCACTCTCAAGGTTATTTGAGTTTTTATGTTCATCTTCAACGACCACTTGTAAAAAATGGAACATTTGCTCGTAAAGGTGACCCTATTGGAATCGAAGGTCGAACAGGGGCAGCTGGTCATCGACATTTACATTGGAGTATTCAGAAGCTTCCAGGAGCGACAGCTGACGATTGGTTTAAACGCATTTCTTGGGCAGGCGAAAGCGTTCCATTTCAATTTGAAGCTAATCAAAATGGAGTAAATCAGATTTTTAATTCAGCAGAAGTCAACTGTGCTCATGCAGGGATTGGTTCTGCTGATTCGACTTTGCAACCTCGATTTAAAGGTATTAAATAAATTCATGCCAGCTTATGCCGTCCATGCCAGCGCAAAGATGAAATGTCGTGAAGTCGAATGAAGAATCATGAAACGAAAAAAGACGTGGTTCACTCTGAAACATTCTTAAGTTATTAATAATAAAAAATTCTCATTAGTTCGAATGCAGATATCGGGTAGTTTAGGCATGCGTCATAACCTCATGAAATTATTATTGATTGTAACTCCATTTGCACTCATTCGCACTACTTTTAAAGCTTGTTACTAGATATGGTAACTTTGGTATTTTTGTGATATGATATTTCAAGGAGATAGTGGGATGTTGGATAGAGGCGATGTAATAGAGATTGAAATTGGTAAGGAGATAACTTTTAATGAAGAAAGTTATACGAAGGCCAGGATTGAGATTGATCATATTAATTACGGTCTTGATCCGAAAGCAAAAAAGCTTAATACAAAAAGACGTTCTCATTTTTCTGCAGAAGATATTTGCCAATTTTTTTAGAACTAGATGGCATGGAATTAGTTCCAGGAAAGGAAGATAAAGATTTTTATTATTTTGTATTAGAATTATTATGCCCGATAAAAGGCAAAGATTATGAGAAAAAATTTAGACTAATTTTTACGACGTCAAAAAATGAAATGGGAATTATAGGAACGATCACACTATATAGAGTGAGATAAAGGAAGAAATATTATGAAGAAAAAAATTATTCCAAGTACAGATGCTGTTTTAGACTTTATTGATCATGTTGAGAAAGAGGCTAAAAAAGGAAATATTCCGAAAGTACTTGAAAAAGATGCTTCCTTTGAAGAACAAATGAAATATTCTTTATGCAAACTCTTCGTTCGGTTTGTGGTTAAAAATGGAATCAAGGCGGTTGAGTTAGCAGAAATGCTTAAGCTTCCAAAAACTCGCATTAGCGATATTATGAATTATAAAACTGATAAATATACTGTTGATCGTTTGCTTTCTTACGCATGGAAATTAGCGGAGGCTGATGCACCAACAAGAGAACACCTTCATTTGATGTTTGAAGTTTTGAGTGGGCCTGTAAGATCAGTGAAAGAGACGAAGAAGATTGAGAAGGAATTGTTGAAATATGCTTAAGATTAAAAATGTATTAATAGTCGTGACTTTTGTTTTTGCAATTGGTTGTGCTGTACTTTCTAAGGAAACAAAAGAGAGGAAACTTGCATCAGTTGAGAATCCACTATGTGAGATACCTTGTACTAATAACACTGTCTGTATGAATACTTTTACAGATAAGGGAGCAATTTGTGTAGCGATTCCCCAGAGACCAAACACAGTTTTCTCATTACCATTTGACTCAGAGACTGAAGTCGTTTGCACACATTCATCTGGTTCTGGAAGTCATTCAGGAGTAAATGCTTTTTACGCCCTAGATTTAGCTACTGACTATAATAAACCAGCAAGTATTATCCGTGCAGCTGCTGACGGAGTTGCCTATGTTTTTTTAGGAGAAGATGGAAATCTTTGTCCTGAACCTTCTGGTACACCTGCAAGATCTGAGTCGTCATCTTGTGGACTCTTGTGGGGAAATCATATTAGAATTTTACATTCCGATGGATATATAAGTTTCTATGTTCATCTAGATCATCTTCTAGTGAAAAATAGATCAATTGTTCACAAGGGGGACCCAATTGGTGTGGAAGGAATGACAGGAGCCGCTGGACATCGCCATTTGCATTGGAGTATTCAAAAACTTCCTGGTAACAGTCAAAAAGATTGGGAAGACCGAATTTCTTGGGATGGGGAGAGTGTTCCTTTTAATTTTGAAGCTACTCAAAATGGAAAAATTAAAATTTTCGAAACGGAGTCTATCGCTTGTGCGCATGCTGGGATTGGAATTGCCAATCCATCAGAGCAGCCTCGTTTCAAAGGTGTTAAATAATTTCTCGAATTATTTAAGCAAGGTCACCGCTCGCACCATTCGCACCAACAATTACATTTCATGATATTTTTTGACTGATGAGAAAAATAGAAGAGAGTCCGCATCTCCCAATGAAGATGGCCTTAAATTACTAGTTCTGGAAAATCATTACAGTTTATCGTTTCTACTTAATTTGTCTCGGGTTGTTCAGGCATTGTGACATAACCTCATGTAATTATTTTTTATAATATTTCAATTTGCACTCATTCGCACTTGGTTTTATTTCAACACGCTAAACCTTAAATAGGAGAACAAATTTCTAAAATAAATCCATTTATATCTCGTACATAAGCAATGGTTTGTCCCCATGGTTTTTGAATTGGTTTAGTCAGTGGAGTTGCACCTGCATTAACTGCTTTTTCAAATGATTTAGAAACATCATCAGTTACTAACCCGATTTCAAAACCAAAAGATAATTTTGAAATAGCTGATGGTTCAAAATTTAATCCGTTTGACTTAGCAAGCTCTATCGATGCAAATGCCAATTTCGTTGATTCAGACTTAAGTTCTGCGTAACCACTTTCATGAATAAAGCTTCTTTCGAGACCAAATGCATTTTCATAAAACAAAATAGTTTCTTCAATATTATTTACATACAAAATTGTGTATCCAAACTTCAAACTAGCTCCTTACTTTTAAGATTAATTTTTACTTCCAGGAGTTGGTAGACATTCCATAATCTCGATATTTTCCCCTGGAAAAATAGAAAAATGTGGATGATTTAAAAACATTTTTGCTGCTTCTTCATGACTTTCAGCTTCAACAATAACATATCCACAATCTTTGTTTTTTACTTGGGCAACACCATCTTTATTTACTATAAGTGTTTTCCCAAGGGGGCCTCCGGCATAATCAATTTTTGAATTGTGATCCTGCATCCATTTTCCCCAGCTCGCCATTCCTTGCTGCATTCTCTTTTGTTGTTCTTCTGGAGGAAGTTTATTCCATTCTATATGTGGATCTGATTCAGGATGGCCTTTATAAATAGCTAAAAATTTTTTCATAAATTTATTCCTTGTAAAGTTTTACGTGTTCACTAAGTGCTCGCTTATAGGCTGGTCTCGCTTCATTTCTATTCATGTAACTTAAAAGATTCGGATGTGGATCAAGAAAATTAGACATGCAAGCAGAACGAAGTACAGTCGTCATTACAATATCTGCAATACTAAAACTTTTCCCGAAAAATTCTTTCTCACCAAGCTGCTCAGATAAAACACGAACGCGATCTTTACAAATTTGCTGAGCTTTCTCTTTTGTTTTTTCAGTTGCTTCAGGATCAAACTTCAGCAAGAACAAATGAAAGAGAAACGGTTCAATAGAGGTTTGACCGGCAAACATCCATTGCAAAGTATGAGCGCGCTCAATTTCTTCATCGGATAGAAACTTATTATATTTCAGCGCCAGGTGAATGAGGATTGCACCAGTCTCAAACATTTGCAAATCGTCAGCTTTAAAATAAGGAACTTGACCGAAGGGCTGCAGCAAAAGATATGGATCTTTTTTCGTTTCAGGATGCGAGTAAATGACTGATTCATGAGGAAGTCCTAATTCTTCGAGCATCCAGCGCACTCGCAATTCTCGCACGAGACCTTTTGTCATATTGGGAATATCTGTGAGGCAGCTAAACTGAATCATTGGTTTATCTCCGGCTCTACAAGTTGAGTAAGCTTGATAAGTGATTCTTGCCAACCGAGGTAGCACATTTCTGTTGGAATCATTTCAGGAATTCCTTCCTGTTTTATATTAATTTCTGTTCCGCATAGAACTTCCTTAAAGGAAATAGTCACAGTCATTTCTCCAGGAAGATTTGGATCGTCAAATTTATCAGAGATAACTAATAGTTCATTAGGTTTAATTGATTTAAAAGTTCC
Organism: Bacteriovoracaceae bacterium; assembly: GCA_947377285.1. GTDB lineage: Bacteria > Bdellovibrionota > Bacteriovoracia > Bacteriovoracales > Bacteriovoracaceae > Bacteriovorax. The sequence continues at coordinate 3,257 of CANCFT010000049.1, read as the reverse complement.
ACCCCAAGAATGCTTATGCTCATTGGTAAAATTAGTAAAAGACATGCTGTAATTTCCGCCCTCTTTGAAATCAAAAGAATGAACTGTGCATATAAAGCCAAACGGCGGAAGCCAGGTTGCTTTGGCCTGAGGATCGCTGAACGCACGGAAAACGCGGTCAACGGGGGCCTTGAGAATGCGATGAATACTTATGGTGTTCGACATTTGATACTCCTGTAAATTTCTTCTTTATAAATAAAAGTAGGGTAAGCTTATTTTCTTTTTGATTCGACTATTGTTTTTAAATTTGCCAGTCCTCTTTCAAATTGATCCCCGATGATTTTATCGAGATTAATTACTTGAGATAAAACTCTTGGTACAAAAGATTCCTCATATAGTGACCAGGTAAATTTGGTCGATGAACCTTGTTCTTCCAGAAGATATTCTCCACGATTAGTTCCTTTAAGAGGTTTTTCAAACTCAAGTTTTACTGAAACCAATTTGTTCATATTGCTCTCGAGAACAGTTGCCTGACCTTTTCCTGTATTTGAATTTCCATCCCATGCTGACTGGGCACCGATACCTTCTGCAGGGCCTCTGTAAGTCATTTTTAAAGTAGGATCATCCATCGTGAATGGATTCCACTCCTGCATAGTCCGTGGGTTATTTGCATATGGAAAAATTTCTGCCGGAGATGCATTGATTAGAATTGAACGGGTGACCTTGTATGATTTAGGTGCCCGCACTAGGAGAACGATGACTATCAAAACGATAACGGCAATAAGTGATAATGAAATTTTTAAAATCATAGAAATTCCCTTGCTATTTGTTTTTAGAATTTAATTTAGAATTTATAAAGAGTAGTTGTATATATTTTTCGAGATGATCAATACTGTCGCTTGCCAAATTCACATCACCACTGGCCTTTGCGATAATAAAAGAACCTTGAATGACGGCTTGAGTATGCATAGCAAGACTTTGCGGAGTCCATCGAGCTCTGGGGGCATATAATTTTTTTGCTTCACTGATATCTTTTGCAAGCGTTTCTGCGTGTTGAAAAATTGATGCAAAACAGGCATTATTAATTTCCGGATGTTTTGCATACACTTCCTGGGCCATCGTGCCAACGAGGCAGGTGAACTCCGGCAAATCACCCCGCAAAATTTCTTTTCTAAAACGCACATATCCCAATACTCTTTCAAGTGGATCTTTTTTCAGATGGTAGGGGGCATTTTTAAAAAACTCTGATGTAACCTCAGACCATCGGTTCGCGGCCGCAATTGCCAACTCTTCTTTGGAAGTAAAGTTGTGAAATAAAGTCCCCTTACTTACCCCAGCTTTTTCGCAAAGATCATCGACAGTTGTTGAAGTATAACCGTTTGTACGTATGAGTTTTGTAGCTGCTTGAAGCAGCAGTTCTCGGGATGGTATTTTTTTCAGGTCTTTTGTTGGTCTTGCCATGACAATTAATATACCAACTAGTCGGTATAATTCAAGATGATTTTTACGATTTACCTATTATCTTTAAAAATCAGATAATTAACCTTTTAATCAATATTGACAATAAGCAACTTTTAGGTTGCGTATGTTTAAATCTCATGTAATATGCAACCTAGAGGTAGCATATGCAAAACAGTGAAAACATCATCGAACGTGAAATCCAGATAAACGCACCCATGACAAAGGTCTTCAAGGCCCTGACGAATGCCCAGTCATTTGCCCAATGGTTTGGTGTTCATCTTGACTCTGAATTTAAAGAAGGTAAAACAACGACTGGTAAAAACCAACTTAAAGGTTTTGAAATGGACATGAATTTCCATATTAAAGAGATCAAACCCCAGCACTATTTTTCGTACGCCTGGACTCCCTTCCCGCTTGATAAGACAATTGATTACAGTTTAGAAGAGCCGACACTTGTAGAGTTTTTCCTCGAAGAAAATCCTATTGGTACACTTTTAAAAGTACGTGAATCAGGTTTTAATCTAATCACGGCAAGCCGTCGTGCTAAAGCTATTGAAATGCACTCAATGGGATGGGTTGCACAACTTGAAAACATTGATAAATTTTTAGCAAGGTAATCATGACTCACTCAACAGCTGCTCGTAAAATTAAAGACCAGGCAAATCTTTTTGCGGCCCTTGGCGATCCTACGCGATTGTCATTGGTCGCAAAACTAATTGACAACCAACTGCATTCCATCTCTGAATTATCAAACAACAAAGAGATGACTCGACAAGCAGTCACAAAACATTTAACAGTTCTTGAAAATGTTGGGCTTGTGACTAAGATTAAGGAAGGTCGTGAAAGTTTGTATATGATAGATACTGCTCCGCTAAAGTCACTGCAGGATTATCTGGATATCATCGCTTCACAATGGGACAAATCGCTTCTGCAGTTAAAATTATTTATTGAAGAATGATTTCCATCTTATTTCTATTAAAAAAGTCTTATTTTTAAATTTTGTTTTCTTTTTTTAGCTGAAAACCTATCGAATTAATTTTATCTTGCCCCAACTCTAAAGAGTTTAAATTCGTATGTACAGAATGGGATCCTAACACTAATTTATGATTATGCTTTTCTGCAGAACCTAAAAGAAATGCACAATCAACGAGTGCTCTAAAGTTTAACTCACCATTCGTTTCTTCAAAAACCACTAGTTCTTTGGAAATGTTTTCATCGTTTACAATCATGGATCCACTTTGTAAAAAGAGCCAAGCGACATTATAATTATTGGGTGATTGATAGGTCCAAGTTTCACCAGCTAAAAGTTTAATGAACATAAGATTTGCTTTTACAGGCGAAGTGATTGGACTTTTTTGTCCTAAGTATTCTCCGTGAAGTAGTCTAACGGAATCAATTTGGATAACATTTTCTGGAGATATAAATTGTGCATTTGGTGCAGCGTTTTCGAATTCAGGTGGAAGTGCAAACCAAAGTTGAAATCCAACGGCTTGATCACCTTTCAAAACTTTTGCTCTATGCCATATCCCACCACCTGCAACGACCCACTCAACACCTTCTCTTAATACAGAGTCGATTTGACCGGTTGAAGCTTCATGTTCAACATCAAAAGTTAATGGATAGGTGAGTGTCGCTATGCCCGAATGTGGATGAAATCCAAAACCAGGTCCTTTTGGAGCATCCACATAATCAAGAAAGACAAAAGGTTTAATGAGTTCACCAACATCTCCAGGACTCACTAGGCGTGTGATCGGTCCATGAGAATTTCCTTTTGTTCTAAATATTATTTTGCGTAAATCTGTATTTTTCAATTTAAT
>CANCFT010000048.1 GCA_947377285.1 Bacteriovoracaceae bacterium | reverse complement strand
ACAGTAAATGTAAAAAATGATCAAGTTACACAACCATTCATAAGTGCAATTGCTAATTTTATTTTGGAACTCAAAACCAATGACATCGACTTGATCATTGACCTAAGAAACAACGGCGGTGGGCAAATTAATTACACTTCACAACTCTTAAGTCTTATTGCAAAAACAGGTGCTAATTATCCAGGTCAAACTGGTGGATATAGAATCGTTCCAACTATACGAGAAATTTTTGAAGCAGACATGTTTCAATTAATTCCGGCCGAAGACTTAAACGCTGATCTTTCAATGGATCAATATAGAGATATTTTAGGTAAAACAATTGATGATAATCGTGAATATACACCTATGTTTACTCACTCTTCAGTTACACCATCACCATTAATTGGAGGTTATGATAAAAAGATTGTAGCACTCATAACTCCTAACTGTATAAGTGCATGTGACATCACTTCTTTTATTTTTAAATCTTCTGAACGAGTCACATTAATCGGGTCACAGTCAAATGGTACTGGGGCAGGCTTTATAAATTCAAAGGAAGTGACAACTGGTTGGGAAGATGATTTGAAAATTTTTAACACTTCTATTCCTAATTTACTTTTTGGGCTTCCTGGAAGTAAAACCGACACTGAAACATTGATCTTTGAACAAAACAGCGTAGATCGGCTTGATACTGAAAATCAACCAACAATTGCGGATGTTCAATATTCAACAACTCGAAAAGATCTTTTAAATAAAAATATTGGATGGCTAGAAAAAGCTGTTGAAGTACTTGAATCAAAATAACTAAATTAATTGATAGCTCTAAAATCAAAAAAAAATGTTCTTTCACCTTTCAGTTGTGAAAAAATAAATAATTTTAGAGCCTTAGTTCAATCTGACTATCTCTATTTTTTAAAATATCAAAACTATCGATTGCAATTGATAAATTCAACGGACAACTTTGTTCGGAGAATACCAGGAGCTAACGATGAATTTATTTTTAAAATCCCGACGTGTTTATTTATCAGAAATACTTATGAGCGGAGCACTTATTTCGACACTTGCGTTTATTTCATGTGGTAAACCTCACCTTGATAAACAAAGCTCAAATATTGAAATTGGTAGCATTGTAAATGGAAAAAATGTAACGATTAAAAACGAAAATGCCCAATCAATAGTTGGTCTAGTCATGGAACAAAATGGAAGTAAAATACTTTGCACCGGCAGCATAATCGAATCAGGAATTATCTTAACAGCAGCTCATTGCATTGAAGGAAATCCACAAAGTCTTCAAATAGTATTTGGTGTTAAACTTCTAAAAACCAAATCAGCCAATACTCGTCAGGCCGATAAAATGATCCAACATCCGAACTGGGGGCAGCACTTACCAACAGGAGAAGGAGATCTCGCCTTAATTCATTTTAAAGGTAATTTACCTATTGGATATCATCCAGCTAATTTAGCGACACCTGGCTTAAAATTAAAGCTTGGGCAAAAGACATTGATGATGGGATATGGAGTGACTGATGGTGATACTGAATCGGGATCTGGAGAATTAAGAGAAACAAACTCTACAATAATTAATAGGCATTCCTCAACAGAAATTTTGAGCGACGGACAAAAAAGTGGAGTTTGTTTTGGTGATTCAGGAGGTCCAGCTTTTGTTAAAATCAATGACCGCTTTATTCAATGGGGTGTTGCTAGCTCAGTGACCAATAGATCTTGCAATGAAGCTTCAATTCATACAGAACTTATGAAATATCTTCCATGGATTCATAATTCAATTATAAAGCTAAAACAATAATAACAAACAATGGCCTGGATTTATATCTGGGTCATTGTTTTTATACTTATTATTTAATTACTAAGCTAAGTATAACTACACCTCCAAGCAAATATATTCAGGATCATTAAAAGGGTCAGAATGATTTTTTTAATGACCCTTTATTGCCCAACACTTCGTCCCAATCAAAAGCTTATCCCAATTTCTTATGGCCTCTAAACTGCAATCAATATGAATACAATTTTAATTGCATATTCAATAAGAGGATTAATTATGAATAAAACCTTTCTATTGCCTTTTTTATTACTCTTGGCAAATTGTAAATACTCAGTCCCAAATGCACAACAAACAGCTTCAGGGAATCAAACTATTACTCAGCTACCAGCAGGAAGTATGCCGAGAATTAACACGCTGACGGTTAAAGAAAAAGAAGAATCTGGATGATGGAATTTCTTTATCAAATTCTTATGGACTAGGACTAGAGTGGTATCCTCGCCCGCACTTTGAGCTTTAAGGGATTTGGTCAAAAAAACGAGTTGCAATTGTGTCATCAGAGTACACTGACTATGCATACTTAATGATGCATTTTTATTTTTAAATGAGATGTTCAAAATTTAAATCTTGAACATCTCTCAAGAATTTATTTATAACGAGAAGCAATTTTATCTAAAACTGGTTCAGCAATTTCTTCGCCATCAGCAATTGTTTCATATTGATTCATAACTGCTTCATGGAATTCTTCAAAACGATTTGGATTTACACCTTCTGCAAAGGCAGTTGAAAGAATTGAATAATCAAGTTCCATTTCTTCAACTTTATCCATTAATAATTCGATACACTCTGATAGTGATAGATCTGATTGATCAAAATCCATTTCTGGATCTGTTGATTTTAAAAATTCAACGATGACATTTTTTTCCATTTCAAGCATGATTCAATCCTTTGAAAAGTGAGTATTAGCCAATAGTTTAACAAGTTTTTAAAAAATGTGGGATTTTTTTTAATTTGCAGCTTTTCTTTTAGACATTAATTCAGTTGTTTCAGCTTGAAATGATTCCATCAAGTCATCAAAATAATTTGAATAAATTTTGTTTTCTAAAATTTTGGGAGAATATTTCTTTTCTGAGTGAGGGCTAAATTGCTTTGCTTCTGTTTCAAAGATCCGCATGTTACCAATAGAGTCAAATTTTTTCATGGCCGTATACCACTCTTCAATTGGTAAGACTTTTTCCATAAATGGGTCTATCGCTATCCACTTTCCATTTGTGTCTCTCACAATTGTAGTGACATGATATCTCCATTCTGCACCATTACTTTGTAACTCTCCTACTGCCCAAACTTTTCGAATTGAAGTTTTATCAGCACCATTCATTAATGCTTTTATATGAACGGCCATAGCTCTACCAAAGCAATAACCTGCTCCTTCTAAATTTTTTTCATAGTCACTAACTTTTGCCAGTGATGCAACAGGGTTATCATAAACTTGTCTAAAAAGTTCTTGAATTTCGTTTGACTCTAATCCTGCTTTTCTTTTTAATGAGACTGATTCAATTGGAAGATTTTTCAAACTAGATAATACTTCATTATTTGCAAGAGTAGCTTCTTGAATAGAGCCTCTTGATAATGCCAATAAATTTCGATCAAATTTAAATTTCACCAGGTTCAAAATCTCTACCCTAGTACTTAGGAGCTGCTTAACTCCAGATAAATTGGTAGAATCTAGAGCAGTTTTAACGACGCTTCGTATTTTCTGTAAAAGAATTTCAGTTGTACTTGTGGCCAATACCCCAGCAGTCAAATAATTTAATAAAATACCACCTCCAACGATTCCTAAAACTTGGCAGGCAATTTTAGTTTTAACGATCGGGTCGAGTGTATCAAAACCAGCATAAAGCTTTCGCGATTCCCGTTCAAAATCTTTGAAAAATTGTTGAGAAACATCCCAAAGTTTGATTGTACTTTCCCAATATTTTTTGCCCGAATCAATCGGATTTACAATAAAGTCACTTAAACTTTTAGCTCCTCCAATAACCAGGCCGGCACTTCCATCCCATACCCCCGTAATCGAGCTTAAGACACAACTTGAAATGTGTTGCATTGGAGATGATTGATTAATTATCGATTGAGATATATTTGATAAGCCATTTAAATTTTTTTGAGAATATCCAATATTTGATTGGCAGTCAATTGTATCAAGTGCGTATGAAGAATCTACAAACTGTGAGACAACCTTTTGAAGGAGAGGAGAATTTTGATGAGTATTTTCAACAAATATATTCAATGTATATTTTAAACTACTAAAAATCTCATCTGCTATTTGCCAGTTATTTGTTTTAATAAAAACAGCAATCGATGCACCATCTTTCACTTTATAATGGCAAAGAAATCCATTATAAAGTTTTATTGGATTATTGAATAACTCCACACTATTTGGAGATAAGTCACTTTTAATAAAAACTACAGTTTTGCCTAAATCTCCACTATAAATTCTATCCATTGTAGAAAGAGACGTTTTAGTTTTAATAAGGTTATCTGGTAAGTATATTGGGTTTAACTCTTTATTGATAAAAAATGAATCTAGCGATCGAAATAACTTTGAAAGATCATGTTTAATTTGTATTTGATATGTAAATTCTAGACCATCTTTTGGATTTAATTCTGCAAATGCAAAACTCATATTAAAAAATATTATTAAACACAGGAATCTAATGAAATAATTGACCATATTGGCTTTACGGAATTGTAAATAAAACATTAACTAATTTAAGGATCAACGAGCGCTCTTTGATGTGAAGGAAGTTTGACTAAAATACTTTGAATTTGAGGAGCCAACCAATTTGCCACTAAATCTTGCCCATATGAGGTTAAATGAACAAAGTCCCACCAAATCAGTCCACTATTTAACAATTTCGGATTATTGAGATACTCATGTAAATTTAAAATTTGGATCTTATTCTTATGAGCAAGTTGATCTAGTATCTGATGATTTTTTAAGAGCATGGGACGACTTCCAACTTCAAAATCATTTGCTTCTTTTAGGAAAAGCGTTTTAATTTTATTCAGACGGTTAATATTTATAAAATTTTGAATTTGATTTTTAAAATTATTACCTAGATCATTATTTGAAAGATTGATAATAACTAAATCTGGTAAGTATTTAACATAGTCTTGTGAATATAATTTAAATAACCTCTCTGCATCAAACCCAGACACTGAGAGATTAAGAGTTTCTAATTGAATATTTGGACTTAGCTTTGTAGCAATTAAATGGTGAGTTTTCACAACAAAAGTTTCTTCCAATTCCATTGCGCCAGATCCAATTGTTTGTGAAGATCCAACAAAGAAAACTCTATAAATATTCTCTTTTTTTGAACTTAGCTGAAGAGACAAGTGTCCTTCATCAGATTTACAAGTTGGCGCCATAGGGCCACAATAAATTAATTCTTTCCATATTCTCTCTATTGGGTATCCAAGATTTTTAATTTCTTCTAAAGATAATTGTTTACCATTTCCTAGATGACTCCATTTAGAAAATAAGTATTCTCTGTATTCTTCTAATTTAAAACTAGCTAAACCAATTTGTGGATTTAATTCTTTCGTTATCCCATTATTCCTCGGCATAATTCCGGAATAATAGTAAAAATCAAAGAAATACCAAAAGCTAAATATAAAATAAAATGCAATTAATAAAGCAGTCCAAACATTAAAAAATGAATCATTTAATTTAGTTAAATATAATTTTAATATTCCACCAAGTAGTAGCAACACTAAATAGTTTAAAAGGAAATAACCAAAAATATGTTTGTAATTTGAAAAACTTTCATTAAAAAAACCCCTCTTTTGGGAATGAATTGCTACATTATCAATGCGTGAACCATTCATTCCACTTTGAAAAGAAACGATATTAATTTTAGATAGAAATTCAGTTGTTGAAACTTGCTTACCATTTAGCCTTGCAATCCATTTATTTTTAACAACACATAAGCTAAATGTATTCCATTTTTCTTTGTCTAAATGAATACCAAAAGGTCGTTTTTTGATAAATTTACCATCTTTATTAAGTTCAAAAAAAAATGATTCTTGATTTCCTTGACTGCTTAATCGAATTCCCAATAGAGAAGTTTCATTTCTAAAATAAATAAAATCGAGATATGATTGATTATTGTTTTTAAAATCAAAATCAACTTCATTAGATTGAACTTGATGAGCAAATTGCACTTTTTGGAAGCCATAATGACTTCCAAGATTTAACTCATTACGGTGAAGTGGATACCGTGTTAACAAAAACTCGTCACTACCCATCACAAGCATCTTTAACATGCGCTTTTGAACAATCCAATTTTCATTATTATAAAGTGTATTTTGTGAAAGTAGGACACACATTGAGATTAAATAGGCCAATGGAATTGGAAAAATAAAGAGCGATATTATATGGGTTAATTTTTTATTCATTGCTAATTTTTACTTCCAAGCACAAATCATCTGGATTTTAGAGGACACTTTAGTTTATGATTTGTTTAGATAAAAAACTATCTTTTTTAGCAGATCAATTTACTGGGGTATATAAATGGCTTCTTGGACAGTTCACAAATTTGGCGGAACAAGTGTAGGTAATGTTGATAGATATAAAAATGTTGCAAAAATACTGATTGATTTGAAACATGAATCTAAAAAAGCCGTCGTTGTGTCTGCAATGAAAGGAGTTACTGATAATTTGATAAAACTTGTCAAAGCGGCTGAAACGCAAGATCAAGCATGGCCTGGCATCCTAGAGCAAATAAAAGCTCAACATTTAAATACTTGTCTAGAATTAACTATTGGTAATAATAAAATTTCTGAAATTATTCAATTAAGTATAATTCAAGATATTTCAAATATCACAGAAATCCTTAGAGGGGTCTTTCTCACTAGAATTGCATCTGAAAGAGTTATCGAACTTATTTCTGGATTTGGTGAAATTTGGTCTGCTCAATTATTAAATGGCTACTTGCAATCACAAGACATAAATTCAACTTGGCTTGATGCACGACTTGTTTTAGAAGTTGAGCCTCACGAGAAAAATGTGACCGTTGATTTTAAGTCATCTCAAATTAAATTAGATTCATGGTTAACAAAAAATCGCAATGATTTTATTATTATTACCGGTTTTGTCGCAAGCACCAGAGAGGGGTTGGCTACAACTCTTAAACGAAATGGAAGTGATTATTCTGCTTCAATTTTTGGTTCTCTTTTTAATGCCAACGAAATTATAATTTGGACTGATGTCGATGGAGTTTTAAGTGCAGATCCTCGATTGGTCCCGGAAGCAGTTACATTATTAGAACTTTCCTATGATGAGGTGACAGAATTAGCTTATTTTGGTGCTCAAGTAGTTCATCCAGCGACAATGGAGCCGGCAATTGCAAAAAACATTCCTGTCATCATTAAGAATACATTTAATCCAACATTCCAAGGAACTCGAATTCATAAACTTTCAAACACTAATCATCTTGTCAGCGGATTTTCAGCTATTGAAAATATGGCCTTGATAAATATTGAAGGTAAAGGGATGGTTGGTGTGCCTGGAATAGCTGAGAAAATTTTTGCTTCATTACGAACTGCGGGAATTTCAATTGTATTTATTTCTCAAGCCAGCAGTGAACATTCAATTTGTTTAGCCATTAGTGAATCTCATTGTGAACTAGTAGATCTTGTATTAAAAAAAGATTTATTTGCAGAACTTCATCAAAAAATTATTGAGAAAATAGAAATTACAAAATCTTGTAGTGTTCTTGCAGCCGTTGGAGACAACATGGTAAAACACGCAGGTGTTGCAGGGAAACTCTTTACAGCATTAGCTCGATCGCAAACAAACATCAAAGCTATTGCTCAAGGCTCAAGTGAAAGAAATATTTCAGTGGTTATTGATTCAAGAGATACAAAAAAAGCATTGAGAGCGGCTCATGCTGCTTTCTATCTTTCTAATCAAACTCTCGCGGTTGGCTTAATTGGCACTGGTCTAATTGGTTCGGCTTTCTTAAGACAACTAAAAAATCATTTAGAATTTCTACGAAAAGAAAAGAATCTGGACATACATGTAATCGGTATAATGAATTCTAAAAAAATGTATCTTTCAGATAAACCTATTCAACTTAATCTTTGGAAAGATCATTTAATGAATGGTGAAGCAATTGATTATAAAAAATTCGCACTTCACATCAAGCCTCCCTATACGCCTCATGCCGTTATAATTGAAGCAACAGCAGATGAACAAATCATTAATCATTATGAAGCATGGCTTAAGCAAGGCGTGCATATTATTACACCTAATAAAAAAGCAAATACGCAGTCCCAATTATTTTATGACAATCTTCGTAGTTGGACAAAAGAGAAAAACACTCACTTTCTTTATTCGACAAATGTTGGAGCTGGGCTTCCTGTTATAAACACGCTTCGAGACCTACACCATACTGGTGATAAAATAATAAGTATTGAAGGAGTACTAAGTGGAACTCTTTCATTTATTTTTAATTCATATAACGGTCAACGCCCGTTTTCTCAAATTCTTCTTGAGGCCAAGCAATTAGGATTTACTGAACCAGATCCAAGAGATGATCTTTCTGGTCAAGACGTTGCTCGAAAAATTGTAATCCTCGCCAGGGAAATTGGAATAAAAATCGATATAAGTGATATTGAAATTGAAAACTTAGTACCTGAACATTTGCGATCAATTTCTACAAGTGAATTTTTAAACAGGGCTACAGAACTAGATTCTTTATTTGCCTCGAAACTTTCAATTGCATTAAAAGAAAATAAAATTTTACGGTATGTTGCTAAAATAGATGATAATAAAAAAGCCACTGTAAAATTAATTAATTATTCAATGACCCACCCACTAGGCCGGCTTTCAGGCAGTGACAACATGGTCATTTTCACAACTGATAGGTACAACAATCAGCCATTAGTAATACAAGGCCCTGGTGCTGGTCCAGAGGTGACTGCCGCGGGTGTATTTTCTGACTTATTAAGACTTGCTTCATTCGTTGGAGTTGAAAAATGATAACTTCCGTAACTGCTTTTGCACCTGCGACTGTTGCTAATGTCGCTGTTGGATTTGATATACTTGGTTTTGCTTTGGAGTCAGTCGGAGACAAAGTTACATTAGAAAAAAATCTTAAATCCAAAGAAGTCAATATTCTCTCTATCAAAGGGCTAGAGGGTCTTCCCTTAGATCCTCAAAAAAATACTGCAACTATAGGATTGCTAAAAATGATTGCCGACCTTGAATTGCCTTATGGATTTAATGTGAAAATTGAAAAAGGTATTCCTATTAGTTCTGGCATGGGTGGATCAGCAGCATCAAGTGTAGCAGCAATTACAGCTGCTAATGAATTTTTAGAAAAACCACTCAATCGCACTGAGCTTTTAATTTACGCACTTGAGGGTGAAAAGGCAGCAAGCGGAGCTATACATGCAGATAATGTCGCTCCTTCTTTATTTGGAGGACTAACTTTAATCAGATCTCTTGAGCCAATAGATATCATAGAAATACCTACTCCTTCATTATTTTGCGTACTTGTTCATCCAGATATAAAAGTAGAAACTAAATATTCGCGTAGTGTACTTAAACCTGAAATTTCCATGAATAAATTTATTCAACAAAGTACTCACCTTGCTTCATTCATTTCAGGATGTTTTAAAAATGATTTAGATCTGATTAAAAGATCATGTATAGATTTTATAATTGAAGAGCAAAGGGCCCATTTAATTCCTGGATTTTATGAAGTCAAAAAAGCGGCGATGGATAATTCTGCACTTGCTTGTTCGATTTCTGGTTCTGGACCAAGTCTATTTGCTCTGGCAAAGAATGAAAAAGAAGCGGCCCAAATTAAAGACGAGATGATTAAGTCTTTTCAAAATAATGGAATTTTGAAATTAGATAGTTGGGTCAGTCCAATTAATAAAAATGGAAGCTATATTATAGAAAGGATAAAGAAGTGAGATATTTTTCAACTCGTGATCAAATAGCTCCGGTTACATTCTCTGAAGGTTTACTAATGGGACTTTCGCCTGACGGAGGACTTTTAATTCCAGAAGTATTGCCAACATTCAGTGAAAAACAAATAATAGAATTTTCACATTATTCGTTTGTAGACTTAGCCAAAATAATTGCAAAGCAATTTGCTAAAAATGATATCCTAGAAAATCAAATGGATAAAATTTGTGATGATGCTTTTAATTTTCCTATCCTCTTAAAAAAAAGTAAAAATCATACTGCTATTTTAGAATTATTTCATGGGCCGACTTGTGCATTTAAAGATATAGGTGCGCGCTTTTTAGCTTCCGCTATAAGCCAACTTCAAAGCCTTAAAAAAGAGAAATTAACAGTTATTGTGGCCACAAGTGGAGACACTGGAAGTGCTGTCGCGAGTGCTTTTTTTCAAAAACCTTTTGTGGAAGTGATAGTATTATATCCAGATGGTAAAATCTCTCCACGGCAAGAAATTCAACTCACCTGCTGGGGAGAAAACATTAAGAGCTTTGCTATTTCTGGTTTTTTCGATGATTGCCAAAGAATAGTCAAAGAAGCATTTTTAAATCCGTGGTGGAAATCAAATAAAAATTTAATTAGTGCGAACAGTATTAGTATCGGACGAATTTTGCCTCAAACTTTTTACTATGCTTGGGCGGCATTAAAATATTTTTCTGAGTTTGGTAAAAAGCCAGGCTTTATTATTCCTTCGGGTAATCTTGGAAATGCAACAGCTTGTTTGTGGGCAAAAAAAATGGGATTTCCAATTCGAGAAATAGTGATGAGTACAAATATCAATCACGCTGTTTTAGATTATTCAAAAAATGGACATTTTCTACCACATCCCACTATATCAACTCTTGCCAATGCAATGGATGTGGGTAATCCAAGCAATATGGAAAGAGTTCTCAATCTTTTTAAAGATTATAAAGAATTTCAAAAAGAAATTACAGTTCTCTCAGTGAATGACAGCCAAATTTCCGAATGTATTGCTCAAGGTGAAAAAAAGTGGGGTGAAATATTTTGTCCACACACAGCAACTGCCGTTTATGCCCGTGAACAGCTTCAATCTCAAGATTGGATTATAGTAGCAACAGCACATCCCGCAAAATTTGAGACTATTGTAGAACCACTTATTCAAAAGTCTGTAATTATTCCTGCAGCACTTGAAAAACTACTTATGAAAAAAATCTCAAAAAAAGTTCTACCTGCAGAATTAGAAAAATTAAAATTAGAAATTCTATAGAATCTGCAGATTTCTCAAGCTATGATTAACAAAATTATTCAACGGATTTCAAATGTATATTAGATCAATTTTCATCACTTTCATTAGCTTTACTCTTTTGATTGCCTCTGTCTCAGCTATCGAAACACAAGGCTATAAATCAAAATTAGCAAAGCCAATAATAGATATTTCACTTTCAGCTTTTAGCTTGAATGAAGAAGCACTCCTTTCGAGAGGAAGTTCGGCTTTTATTGAAGGTTATTTTTCCTATGATATCCAAGATGACCTCAAATTGCGCTTTTGGCCTGTAGCAAATTTCATTAGTGGACAATTAACTTCTCGCGATCCTCAAAGCCCATTATCAAATTCCATTTATTTAAAAGAAGCATCTATAGAAAAAAAAATAAATGCCTTTTTTCAATTTAAAGCTGGAGCTTTATACCAAAAAGAATTTTTACCAGGGATGGCCGGCCAAGCCAAATCATTCCCCGCTATTGGATTATTTATTCCATTAATAATTCAAAACCATTTATTGGAATTACATGCTCAAGCTGCTGTTCCGACGAGTTCAGGACTTGCAACTTCAACGACTGAATTTGAATCTAGTTCATCCCTTTTATCAGGTGCAATCTTTTTAAAATCTAATTGGACAAATAATTTAAGTACTCAATTTTCATATGCACATTTTAAATTTAATCATCTCTCATCAGCCGCAGCTTATGACTCGCTTCAGAGAGGAAATACTGTCATAAAATTTAATTCTAGCGCTGGGTCTTATGTTTACAAATATGCAGGAGATGAATTTCAACTTAATAGTAATTATAATTTTTCAGATTCATTTGAGATGAAACTAAAAGCTAGCTTTATAAAAAATAATCTTGCACCAACTGATTTAAATCAAGGGTATTATATTTCTATTTCGCCTATCTTTAAAATAAGCCCCACCTATTCAATGGGACCTATTGTTGAACATTATCATGTCCAGTCTGATGGTATGGTTGCTGTCTTTTCTGATACAACATTTGGTCGAACAAATAGAGATGGCTATCGCTATGGAATCAATTTAGAGAATTCAACTTATAATTTACAATTTATTTATGCCAATTCTAAATTAATCCAAACAAACCCATTCCAAAGTGCAGATAAATCTCTTTTTGTTAATTTCGATCTCAAAAACATCACTTTATAGTGGTTAATAATTAGCGAAGAACACGTAATTGCCCAATAAAGTGTTGAGCAACTATTATAATAAATCTCTACGGCCACATGTCATTTAAATTATTTGGCCTGACGTGATTTTTATGTCAAATTTAATTCATGAGTATAGATGATCTTCTTTTTCTTGCGAAAGGCCTAGTAACCGGTTGGAACAAAGGCAAACTTGAAAATAAAATTAAAGAGCTTGCTCATACTGCAATTGATGGTCGTGTAAAA
>CANCFT010000047.1 GCA_947377285.1 Bacteriovoracaceae bacterium | reverse complement strand
TTTAAAAAATTGTATTAAATGGGGAAATGAAATTCAACTTCTCCGAGATGAGAAACTGCCTGAATTTACCAAAACAGACAATGGACAAAAGTTTTTTAAAGAAATTATAAAATTATTTTCGGAGTAATTCAAAATTACCTATATACATTGAATCGACGGGAGTACTTTGAAAAAAGCGAATTGCATCATCGACTGTTTCTACAATTGGCTCTCCCATAATGTTTAAGCTGGTATTTAATAGGCAGTATAGATTCGATTGATCTCCAAATTGTTTTATCAATTGATAAAACAATTCGTTCTGCCCAGGTCGAACCGTTTGGATTCTTGATGACCCATCAACATGTGAAACTTCCTTCAATAATATTTTATATTTTGATTTTAACTTAACGGCAAAAGACATATAAGGTGCATCAAAATTTTCTTCGACTTGAAAATAATCTTGCGCCTTTTCATGAATGACCGAGCACCCATATGGTCTGAAAGATTCTCTAAACTTTATACTTGAATTAAGCACGTTTTTTAAATCGGCCCGATCTGGTCTAGCTAATATACTTCTGTTTCCAAGTGCACGAGGTCCAGACTCACTTCTTCCTTGAAACCAACCAATAATTTTTCCATTTTTTAATTCATTAACTGCTCTTTCAACTACATTTCCGTGCTTTAAATACGATATTTTGTTCTGAATTAATTTTAGTTCAATTTCGCTAGCACTCAATACAGATGCAATTGGTCCTAAATATGCTGATTGATTTGTAAAAGATAAAGATTTCCAATTTTCTGGATTATTTTTTAGTCTTAATATATTTGCTATCCCAAAACTAATTGATTCATCTCCAGGAAAAGGTAAAACATATATTTTTTCAAATATTTTTTTTTCTAATAATCTGGCATTATTTGTACAATTCAAAGCGCAGCCACCTGTTAAAATTATGTTCTTATAGCTTGGAAAATCAGACCTAATTTTTTCAATTAATCCATCAAAATCTTTTTCAAATTCATGCTGTACTGAAGCTGCTAGGTTATAATATCTTTGTAAATTTTCTGAACTTTCCCATTCAACTTTTGTTTTCCCTTTAAAAGATTTTGACCATTGTAAATTTTCTTGAAAATGAATCCTATCTTTTATTTGAGTTGCTACACCAAAGGGAGCTAAACCCATTACTTTTCCAGAAGAATTAGAATCATTAAAAATATAATCTGATATTTTTTCATAAAATAATCCAATTCCATTTGAATAATATTGTTTTGAATCATTCAGCGATTTTATGATTTTGGTACTTCTCTTGTGTACTAATTCAAGCTTCCCTCCGTTTTGGGTAAATACACTACATTCTTCTAAAAGCTCACTTTGATCATGAAGTGTATTGCCGGCTCCATCCATTACAACAATGAGAGATTGCTCAAAAGGTGACATGGCCAGGGCAGCGAAGGCATGGGCTTCATGATGATTTTCAGTAGTTAATAATGGATTAAATTTTTTTGAATATTTTTCAATTTTTTTCTTTTTCAAATGATCATAAAATGGAAATTTAACATCACAAAAATTTTCAAAAAATTCTGGCGATTGTACATCTCGATTTTCTGCTATCATTATTTCTAATTTTGGATCATGTGTGTTTAGGATATTTTCTACTGATTCAATTCCTTCGAGAGGCCAGGCGCCTGAGGCTTTTTTTCGATTTAATCTTTCTGTTAACCAAATTTGGATTTCACTAGTAGTTTCATCAATTGTACACACTGAAGAATTATACTTAGTTTTTCCTAAGCCAATATAAAACTTATTACTTTTATTCATGTTGTTATTTTTTTTATCATTTGAATGGATAAATCGTTAACTTTATCTAGTTCCATTTCAAAAGGAATATCTAACTTTACTGTCCTCATTGTTATATCAATTGATTTCAAAAATAAACTTTTGTGATAATTCTCCCGAGGTCTTACTTCAGCTAGTAAATGCATCCATTGCCAACACGCATACGCTGGTCTTGCCGTAACGGGTATAACAGTTAATTTTTCAGAATTTAGTAATAAGGTTTTTTCTCTACATTCTTCTATTGAATTAAATGTAAGATAGATACTTGTTGCACAGTCTCCTGCTTCATCGTTTGAATTAATAATTGGAATTGCGGATTTAATAAAATTATCTCTGATTATTTTTTTTCTCATTCTTAAGTTTTCTAAAATGCCGTCTAGTCTAGGGAGTTGAACATTCATGAGCGCTCCAGTTATTTCCGACACGCGCATAGATTGACCAATAAATGGATTAATTGTCTTGAATGAATCTCTATGTGTAGAGCCAAATAAACAAGCTCCATCTTGAATGCACAAACTCTTTTCATATGTCGATCTTTCATTTGTTATTACAGCTCCCCCCTCACCTGCAGATATAATTTTATCAACATTGAAAGAAAAACACCCAACATCACCAAATGTTCCCAAATAGTTATTATGAAATTTTCCACCAATGGCCTGGGCCACATCTTCAATTAGAAATAATTTATTTTCTTTTGCAATTTTTACAATTATGTCCATTTGACACGGGTGTCCATCCATATGAACTGCAACTATGGCCTTCGTACTTTTTGTGATAAGTTTAATAATTTCTTTTGGATCTATGGATAAAGTCTCATCGATATTGGCAATTATTGGTGTGGCCCCTACATTTATTACTGCTGAAGCTGTTGCAAAAAATGTATAGCTAGGAATAATAACTTCATCACCAGGGCCAATGCCAAGAGACAATAATCCACAAATTAATGCGTTTGTCCCACTAGTAACCAAAAGGGCATGATTACTGTCCATTTTTTGAGCAAAATCTTTCTCAAATTTCGAGCAATGAGTCTCAACACCTGCTCCTCGATTCCGAAAGTACAACTTATCTAAAATTATCCTTTCTATGGCCTTATAATCATTTTCGTCAGTTATATACATTGCCTAACCCATAACTATTATTGAATCTTTTTGAATACTACTATATAATCTAAACATAACTTTAGGGGAACATATATGGAAAACTCTTCAAATTCAGGCTCTGGAAGCGATGATAAAAAAGTGAAAAAAGAATACCATTTTGGCGGTATTCAAGAATATAGCTTGGATAAAATTGAAGATGAAATATTAAACGATAGTCTTTACCTAGATGTTTTTGCTGGTTCAGATATTGCCTTCAAAGAAAATATTAATTCGCTAGAAAACATCCTTCCTGCGCTAATGAATATTCGATGCATTTCATATAATTATAAAACTTCTGATTATGCTAATAAAGGATTTCCAGAGAGCAAGCAACTTGGAGTAATTGCTCAAGATATTCAAGCTTCTTTTCCAGAATTAGTAAGAAATGACCAAGATGGTGATCTTCAAGTTAACTACTCACAACTCAGCACAATTGCTATTCAAGCTGTTAAAGAATTAAGCAATCTTTTAATTACTTCGAACCAAAGAATCGATAAATTAGAAGCAGAAATTAATAAACTTAAATCTAAATAATTTGAATTAATTTTAACTCATAAGCTTTGTTTAAGAATTCTTGAGCATCTTTTTTGATTTGATCTTCTGGTATATTATATTCAGTTGAAATTTCTTTGATGACTTCGCCAAGGTTAGAATTTTGGGCCGAAATTTTCATCCACATTTCGGCAGCTACGCCGTTAATTTTATAAAAAAAGTTATCATCAGTCATTTTCATCACAATGACTGTTCCATCATTGCTATTACGACTCACTACTTCAGGAGCAATTTGCATATTGTTTTCAAATGTAAATTCCATAATAAATCCTTTTTTTAAAACTTCATTGAAGATTTTTTGATTCTACCTCAATTTTTGTCTCCATTGAAAGATATTTCGCAATTCCTGGAGCAAGGGCTCCATCAAATTTCACCTTTTTATTAGCTAATACAATGGTCCGGTTGCAATATTCTTTAATTGTCTCAACATCATGACTTACCATGACGACAGCTCCGCTATCCTTTATGAATCTTTTTATTCTATTTTTAAACTTCTCAGTAAAAAATACATCTGTACCACCGAAGACCTCGTCCAGAATGACTAAATCTGCCTTTTGAGAGGTTACAACTGAGAGATACAGCCTTGCCTTCATCCCTTTGCTATATGTATTAACCGGCGTATCAGCAAAATCTCCAATTTCACTAAATTCTAAAGCTTCTTTTAAAATTTCCGCTCTTTCCGCAGATGTACATTTCGTAAAAAGCAGCTCTATTAAGACTTGAGCATTTTCTCTTCCTGTTAAGTCAGGGTAGATAGATATATTTGTATCAAAAACTGAGCAGATATTATTTCCATTAAACTTAATCTCATCGGAATTAATTATTCCCGCAAGATAGCGGCAAAGAGAAGTTTTCCCAACTCCATTGACCCCCAAAATTCCTACAACATCTCCCTCATAAACTTTAAAAGAAATATCATCTAATACTAAATATCGATCTCTTTCTTTTTTTAAAAATGAAAGAGGGGCCGAAATAAAATTAACAAAAACATCTCTGACATTACGATTTTTGTAACTATTTTGTGAATAAGTAACCGAAAAGTTTTCTACTTCAAATATTATTCTCTTAGACATTAATATAAAATTCCTTTTGTTTTTTTAAATAACTTAGTGAAGTTAGTATGAAAACGATGAGAACTATGACTAGCGCTTTAGAAAAATTAATTAGCCATTCATTTAAGTTGTAATTATATAGAGAATTTTGAAAAATTTTCACAAATGGCGTAAAAGGATTGATTGATATAATCCATTGGTATTTGGGGGCAATTAAATCACCTGAATAGAAAATAGGTGTGATGAAAAATGTTAAATTCATGAGAAATTGAACAATAAATTGAATATCTCTGTAGAAGGCATGCCAAAAAGCTAGAAGTGAAACAGAACTAAAAACAAAAAGAAAAAGTATTAATACACTTGGAAGAATTAGCAAAATTTTTGCAGCACTTAAGTCAAGTGAATGTGATAAAAATAAAGCTACTAAGATAACAGCGAAAGCTACTAAAAAATTAAAAAATTGATCAATCACTTGGGTTCCAACAATTAATATTGGGTGAATCTTCACACCCAAGAGCATGTCTCTAGAATTTACCAAACAACTTGTTATTGAATTAAAACTTTGACTAATAAAAAACCAAGGCATTAAACCTGTTAGAAGAAAAAAGGGATAATCTTGAATGGTTATTTTTAAAATAGATTTAAAAATTAGTGCCTGTACAATGAATGTAAGTATGGGGCTAGCAATGACCCATATAAATCCGGCCCAGGTTTTTCGATAGCGAGATCGCATATGAAAGTAGGCAAGCACTAGAATTAATCTTATTTTTTCTTTCATTTTTTTAATACAACCAAGCTATCAAACCAATCAGTTAATTCACTTGGGAAAGTTGAGTGAAAACTTTTCCCACGTCTTTTATCATATTGAGTATAAAACATTTTGAAATCATTAAGTTGAATATCTCGATTGCTGGCTTCAGCATGAGCAATCGTTACTGTTCTCAAATATTCAATCATTCGCTTCAAACCTTCAAATTCCCATAAACTTAATAAAGATTTATTTTCATCACTTTCCAGCCACTCGTTAAAGTGATCAATTCTCTTCTGCTTAATTTCTAAAGGCAAAACTAATGGCGACATAAAACTTGGAAATCTTAGCAAGTTTACACTAAAGCTAATTTCTTTTTCCTTGTATTTAATTTTCCATTCTAAAATTTTATCTAAAAAATCGGTGAGTGAAAATAAACTTAAGGAATTTATTGTCATCATCACATTAAAACTTGAAATATTCGCTCTCTCGATAATTTTTTCGCAGTTATTAATAAAACTAGAATACTTTAACCCATCTCTAATATATTCGGCCTGAGCTCCAGTTGATTCACAAGAAGTATAAACTGCAAGATCTTTAACTTGATGGCTTTTTAAAATAAATTTTTCTATAATTTCATCTTTTGCACATAAATTAGTGTTGATTGCTAATTTTATATTTAAGTTTTCTTCACCAAACTTATCCATCAACTTCCATGTATCATCAGACATCAAAGGTTCTCCACCTGTAATTCGAAGCTCCTTCAAGGTTGTTAATAAAGTCGGCCACCAATCCCAAAAAGCCTTTATAAATGGATTTTTTTCTTTATCACTGAAAAGATCTTTTGAAGAACCATCGTTGGAAAACTCTCCATTGCAGTCGCCAACTATGCCACTATATGGACCATTGTCGCGAATATCTTGCCCCCACTTCGTGGAATAAGTTGGTCCGCAATAAGAACAAGCAAGATTGCAAACACGATTAAAAGATAACTCAAGCGTTTCAAGGTTTATATTTTCTTTCCAAGAAAGTTTTGAAATTTCTTTTACTTTATCTTCATTATAAATCATAGTTTTAAAAACTCGATCTGAGATAATTTCATTACTAATGTCTTCCATTTTCCAACAGTACTCACATTCTTTTGGTCTTGTTCCCTCAAGCATTTGTTTACGTAATATTTTTTTAATCAACGTATTATGCAAAGCGGATGGATTATTTTTCAATTCCACTTCACCAATTTCATGAGCGGCCGGATGGTGACAACTCGAAGTTTTCCCGGATCCAAGCCAAATGGTAGCATTCAACCATTTGGCAGCACAAAAACTTTTGCTTATAGGATCAATCACTCTTTTTTTATAATTTAATAAGCTTAAGTCATCCTTCATAATAAATCCCTAACATACATTTTCTAAAAACTTTGATGACAAATGAATACTCTTAATCAAGGCATTTTTAATATTATTATTTTCCCAATGATTAAAATTTGTTTTCTCAAGATATCGATTCAAATAACTTAAATGAGTAATTCTTTTTGAGTTTTCTTCAACACTATTTCCCTGACTTAAAGTAGACATTAACTCCCAGGATATTTGAGCAATGAAGATATTTTCTAAAAAAGGCGTAGTTTTAATTGGTTCGATTTCCAAATGACAAAACAAATGAGGAAACAAAGATAATACCTCTCCTTTATTTTTTAAACCAGCATAGAGCATGTAAATAGGAATTTTGTTATCAAGATAAATATATACTTTTTCAATTGCTTCTGAAAATATTTCTGGGTCTAAGGAAAATTTAACTAAAATCATTTCAAGTAATAGACCATAACTAATACTTCCAATTAATTTCTCACTTAAATCTGGACAATCAGAGATGTTAAAATAATATTTCCACTTCTCGATCCCTCTTCCTGATAAGCCTTCACTGTAAATTTTCTTATTGGCAAACAACATTCTTAATAAGAAAACAAAGGCCTCTGCTTTTAAATCTTTGACACGTGAATCACTTACAACTATTTTCAATAAATGCAGGTCTCTTTTAAGCTCAAATGTATTCATTATGACTGGAGCAATCGCTAAGGAGAAAGGGCAATATACATTGACTTCTTTTATCAAAAAGTTTTCATTTAAAACTTTGTTAATTTTAGAATTACTTAAGAAATAATCTTCGTTTTTTTTCAATGATACAGTTACGTCTATGTCTGATTCACCAAATTTAAAAAAACTTTGATTGAGACTATTGCGCGTCCATAATTTTGCATTTCTTCCAACTTTAATCCAGACTAAAATTTTATAAATATTAAAATAGTAAGAGTAAACAATTCTGCCAATTTCTTTTGGCATTAACCGACTAACTTTAATGGCAAAAGTTGATCTTGCTGAAGGCAGAGTTTGTCTGGCGTGAGGTCTAACCAGTTGCCACCACAATTTCAACTCTTTATGTTCAGCTAAGTAATCCATTGTCCCAATTCTATTTTTGTTAGAATCAATTTTAAAATAATAAACTCTAATATTTTCAAAATTTCTTTGAAGTTCATAAAATGCTTCTGGCGAATAATTTTTTAATAAATTTTCTAAATAACTACGAACTCTAATATTTTTAATCGTTAAAAGTCTTTTAATAACAATTTCAGTTAGGGAATCCTTGTCCAAAGTATGAGGAGACAAAAGTAGCTCGTTGCCATGTGGATGAGAAGAATCAATTGAAAAATCCAAATCTTCAAAATCAAGAAACTTTGAAAGTCTTTCTAAATCTAATAAAACAGGAATTGAAACTGTAATATTAAATCTTACAGATTTATCACCTAAACTTTCTTTTATTATCTGATAATTTTTATACCACTTTGACCACTTCAATCCATCTCTTACAAACTCAGCCGTTTCTTCAATACCATCTAAACTCATTGAAATAAAAACTTTTGAAAAATGTTCTTTTAAATAATCAGGAATAAATAAACCTTTATAATGCAAAGTACTCAAATTTGAAGTGTAGCGTAAAATAACATTTTTAGACATATTGTTAGTGACCAAAAAATCAATTATTTCCCAATGAAGTGTTGAAATAAAAGGCTCTCCGTCTGCAAAATTTATATCTACAAGTTGGCCATGCGAGAGTATTTCAATAATTTCATTTTTTAGATTGTTTAAAACATTTTCCGTAATAGGGTTTTGAATACTAACTGCTTGAGCGCTCACTTCAAGTTTCTCTATTGAGCTTGATGCTGCAGCACTACACATTCGGCATGTATAATTACAATTTCTATTTGCCCTATAGTCTATTGACACAGGCTGGAAGTTAGTTTTTTCGCTCCATTTAATTTCTGACATTTTTGGTAAATGAAATAGTAAATGATAATAAATAGATCGCTGAGACCTTGGTCCCACATGATTTATACAAGTTGAGCATTCAATTGGCGGGTCATGTGCAATCATTTTCGATCGAACATTTTGTAGATAATCTGAATTCCAATATTCAGAAAATGGTTGAGAATAATCTATTCCTGAAGGCTTGGCAACACAACAAAGTTTGCGCTCTCCAGCTGGATTTAGATGAGAGTGCAGCCAAGGAGCTAAGCAATAGGGTAGTTTTTTAATAAACTGAGTTAGTTCATCATGAGTTTTGAAGTTATTTTTAGACATGACCTCAAGAGCAAATTCTTTAGGATCTTCAATCGAAAATAACTTTTCACGCAATGATTTTTTGCTTTGAATTTTTAATTCATCTTCCTTTTTATCCATTAAATAATCCTAGCGCTTATAGGCCCAGTTGTCTTGAATATTTCAATCCTGGGCCCTATACATTGAAAATATGTTTCCCTATAATTAAATGAGTATTCATTCAGAGGTAATCGTAATGTACGGCACAGAACTCAAGGATTTTATCAAATTGCCTACTTCCGTGATTCAAAAAAATGAATTTATATATTTTTCATTGCCAAAAAACTCAATCAATTCTAATAAAAATCTTATTAGAGAATCCCTAAAAATTCTCAATGAAAAAACCTCGCGCTTGTATGTAAATCTCGAAGAGGCAAATGATTTTGAAAATTTTATTGCCCAAAATTTAGAAAATCTACCTACGATGATCGGCATTAAGCTTTTCCTTGGAGATTATAAACAATTTTCTCGAGGTAGTGGTATATCTGGAAATGACTCAAACTTAGAACTTATTCAAAAATTTGAAAACTTAGTTCAATTTACTCCTAAAAATATATCTTTAATTCCTGAATTAGATTTTACAGATAACGAGATTCAAGTCGGACCTACAATCTATTCTTTATTTCAAAAATTTAATTTACCATTCCTTTTTATTAGTATATCTGGCCCGCCAGAAGCTGAAAAAGTTAAAAAACTTAGAAATATTTTTGATTATTTAAAGCTAAGGGGTCTAAAGAATAAAATCTATTTCACTTTTTCTAATGAATATCGTTCCGAATGGGAAATTAAAACATTTAATACATTTTCTGGTATGCAATTGGTTCATATAGACCTTTCAAATAAATGTACTCATTCTTGTGTGTTTTGTGGAGTATGGGGTCCAGAGTTTATTGAAAAAACCAAAAAAGAATCTGGTGGAAAAATGTCTTCTGCTTCACTTGAATTTATGAATCGCCAATTGCCTATTGAGGTAGCCAACCGAGTACTTTCTGAACTTCCAGAAACAGTAACGGGTGTTCAATTTGGTGGAGTTGGAGATCCTCTTACTCATTCTAATTGGCTTGAAATTATCCAAAATTTCCGTCATAAAGGAATACAAGTTGAGATATTAACAAACCTAGATTGTGAAAATCAAAATGACTTAAAAAATTTACATTTGCTTTCAAATCCGGCCAAAAGCATCCAGCTCTTGGTTAATTTATCTGCAGGTAATCGAAAGACTTATTCAATCATAAGACCTAGGCAGTCAGAGCAAGTCTTCGATAAAATTTTTAAAAATATTGAATTTCTTAATGAACTTAAAAATAGTGATGGATATGGAGTATCTTTTACTTTTATTCACGTAATTAACAAACTTAATTACTTAGAAATGGAAGAGATGGTGCTTTTAGGAAAAAAATTTAATGCGCGAGTTTGGTTAAAACCACTGGAGATTCATTCTGAAACTCACAATCATTACGCCATTACACCCAATGAAAAAATTGCTTTTAAGAATTCACTTCAGGCTGCCGTTGATTTAGCAAAAAAAATAAATGTTGATCTCATCCATGATGACCAATATTTCAAAGGATTCGAAAATGACTGATCCATATCAAAAGATGTCATGCTTGATAGGCTATGCTTACATGCGTATTCAAACTGATGGAAATATTACGGCATGTTGCTCTTCAAGTTTTTCAATGGGCAATATTAAAAATCAGTCTATTGACGAGGTCTGGCACTCTCATGCCTATTATTCTTGGAGAGAAAAATTTTTCAAGATTCACAAAACTCACTTTCATCACACTGAACTTGAGTTTTCATTTTGTAAAATGTGTCCACACTTAGCTCCAAATTTCCCACTTAATAATTTACTAAACACCAAACGATCTTAAAAACAATGAATGATAAAATATTTCGAAAAATTCAAATCGAAAATTCTCCCCATGGCTTTTGTCTTGCTAAATGGTATCAAGTAACGCTAGATCTTTCACGTGGTCAAAACCATAGTTGTCATCATCCGGAGAGACACACAACACCCTTAGTTGAACTCCAGAATTCTCCATCAGCACTTCACAATACAGAGTTTAAAAAACTACAAAGAAAAAAAATGCTGGAGGGTATTCGTCCTGAGGAATGTAGCTACTGCTGGAATATAGAAGATACACCTGGTAATCAATTGAATTCTGATAGACTTATTAAATCAACTGATGATTGGGCGTTTGATAAATTAGAAGTTACACTCTCACTCCCCTGGAACGAAGATGTTGCTCCAACCTATCTCGAAGTTATGTTCAACTCTGAATGTAATCTTTCGTGTATCTATTGCATGGCCGATATTAGTACTTCAGTTGAAAAAGAAATGGAAAAATTTGGGCCATATCCTGTTAAAAATTCTTCTGAACATAGAGTTTCGAAATCACCAGCTCTCAAAAAAGACAATCCTTATATCGAGGCTTTTTGGAAATATTTTCCAACCATTTATTCTCAATTAAAACATTTTCGAATCACTGGTGGTGAGCCATTATTATCAAAAGATACATTTAAAGTTTTAGAGTTTTTAGAGACTAACCCAAATCCAAATCTTGAACTTTCAATAAATACAAACCTTAGTTATGGTAAAAACATTTGTGAAAAACTGCTCTCTCACTTAAAAGTTCTTGAAGCTAAAAAATCTATTAAAAAATTTTCTTTCTACGTCAGCTTAGATTCTTTTGGAGAACAAGCTAGTTATATTCGGCAAGGATTGAATTTAGACAATTTTGCAAAAAATATAGAACTTATCAAATATAATTCCCCTAATTCACAAATTGTTTTGATGTGTACGTTTAATATTTTATCAATAGCATCTTTTCCATTACTCATTCATTGGATTAAAGACCAAAAAAACAATGGACTTAATATCGTACTAGACATTTCTTACTTAAAAGATCCAGAGTACTTAAGGGCCAACTTAGCAACTCCAGACCTACTCATAATACTCTCAACATGTCTTAGCGAATTAAAAACCCGTAAAGAGTTTTCAAACTATGAAGTTAGCAAGTTTAATCGAGTTGTTGATTGGATCTTTGATTCACAGGCTGATGTTAAAATATTAGAACAGCGAGCTGATTTTTATCAATTTATTAATGAATTTGATAAACGGTATAATAAAAATTTCTTAGAAATCTTTCCTGAATATAAAACATTTTACCAAGTATGCAAAAAATCTGCTTTATGGAAATTTTAATTACCAATAGATGGACAACAGAATACAGCCCAATTAGATCTTATACCAGCTTGGAAATAATTAGTTGTACATAATGATGTAGTTAAGCCACCAGTAGAAGGGTCTACAAAACTTGTGGTCCAATAGCACCCCCCCCAAACGTGTTGTCTTATATTACTCATACATCTAGTTGGTCCGTTTATACAGAAGCTGGCATTGGTATATACGTTCGCACAGTTCCCCATGGTCGCACAGTTATTTATTGGAGGAACAGTACAAGAATAAGTAAACGTAGCTTTAGACCCAGCTGATTCTACTCCTGGAATTACCCAATTGAGCCCAGTTACAAATGAACCTGCTGCACAATCACTCCCACCACCAAGGGCCACAGTCGACTGAACAAGGGCAATTTGGTTATGAACATTTCTGGCCATCGTATACCAGTTTGTATTTTGACTTACGTTTAGTATTTCTTGAACAATGGCATCTCTTTGAGCTGGTGTTAGCTGACTAACAACACTTGCAGAAAGTAGATTATAAACCCAGTCTTTATTAACGAC
>CANCFT010000046.1 GCA_947377285.1 Bacteriovoracaceae bacterium | reverse complement strand
TTCTTTTGTGGCCAATGTAAGTCGAGCTCTTTCTTCGGCCATAGATTTTTTTTCTTCACTTAATGAAAGTCGATATTTTACATCTTCCATCTCGACCATATGTCTCTTTCGAAGTATCGATACTTCAATTTTTGATTCATCTAGAGCTGCTCTTAATGTTAGATTATCCTGCTTAGCTTCTTTATTTTCACCATTTAAAATTTTGATTTGGTTTAATAAATCTTCACGCTCTTCTCTGAGTTGTCTAATTGTTGCTTGAACCCGACCAGTTTCTTCATCACTAACGTAACTAGCTTGAGCTCGAGTTTGACGGGCCGTTTGATTCATTTCACTTGAGGACTCACTTCTATAATCATCTTTGTCTAATTTTTTACTTATAGATGAATGAGCAACAGAACTTTTAAGTGGAGCTGGCGGAGGTGAATCTTGGAACGGGTCAGAATCTAGAGAAAAACTTTCGACAACACCTTGACTTTGAGAGAACGAACTTGGTCGTACATCAATTCGTGTTTTTTCTTCCGTATCAATATCAAATGAATCTAAATCATCATTTAGAGTTGAATGTTGAGATGAATGGCCTAAGGCCAAAGCTGAAACAGCTGCAACGCCGGCAATTGCAGAGGCACCGAACTCTACTGAAGAAATATCAAATCCACCGGTTGTCGATTTTGATAGGCCATTTGGGTTAATATTAAAAGCGATTGATGGGGTACCCAATGAACTGCTTCCAGTATTTCCTGCATCAATTGAAAATGACGAAAATTCTGGATCACTATTAAAACTATCAAAATCTAAGACTTCTGTATTTTGTAGATTTTTAGGACTTATTATATCTTTAATTGTGGAATCTATATTGGCCTTTGCCTCTTCATTTGACATTGAATTTACTGACGATTGTAAATTTAATGAAGATCCTAATTCTTCTGTCAATTTGCTTATTTCATTTCTATTAATGACAATTGTCTTTTGAGTGCCTTCTTTTAATTTATCATTGGAGTCATTAATGGCATCTTCAAGTGCTGAATCAAAATGAAATCCACTCGTTTCCTCAAATTCGTCATTACTTTTATCCCCTTCGGCAACATTTAGATCAATACCTGTTGATGGGATGCTTTCCATGACAGTAGCTTCTTCTCCGAAATCGAGAGAAAAATTTAACCCCGAATCATCAGGCGAAAGATTTAATTTAGGAGAGCTTTTTTCAGATGATGTTAGCTTTGCTACTGAGTTGATTGAGGTACTATTATCTTCTAGTTCAAAATCATCTATATCATCCAAATTTGAATTCATTTGCAAAACTGTTGAATCTGGCTTTTCAGTTTTAGCAGGCTTTTGTGCCTCTACTTCTGAATTTGCAAAAATTAAATCAAATTTTTGTTGAATTTTTGTATTAACCATATCTTCATCTTTCTTTTTGGGCTCACTCATAAGGCTCCCTCATTTAATTGCTACGAGTGACTTATTATCGACAAATGGCTAGAATTCTTGAGAGAATTCAAAGTAATAGCATCTTGACTTTAATAGTTGGCAGTTTTTCAGAACTGACTAAAAAAACTTAAAAAAAATGAATCTGAATGGCCCTAATTACCAAGTCAAAAAAAGTCATTTGAAAAGCTTAAAATATTCTCAATGTATCTCATATTTGATCGTCTTTTAGGTTGATCTAATCTGAAATAATAGTTTAAAATAAAATAGCAATAAGTATCATTTTTGATCAAAATATAAGGTTATCCGCTATGAATAATAAAAGTACTCGTAAAAATTTCAAATACTGCAGCTTAATCCTGAGTGTTTTGCTCGGAGTTGTTTCATCCCCTGCTTTTTCAGAAGATATTAATAAATTATTCCCAGCACCACTTTTATCTTTAGATAATTTTTACTCTCACCATATTCTAGTGGCCGAAAAATCAACACATTTACTTCATCTTTTTAAAAACACAAATGGCTTTCCAGAATTGGTAAAATCTTACCAAGTTGTCACTGGAAAAAAATCTGGCGATAAAGGAAATGAAGGAGATTTAAGAACTCCAGAAGGAATTTATAATTTTACTAATTTTTTAACTAACAAACAATTAATTGAAAAAAGTGGTGCTCAAGGTGTAATTTATGGTGCTGGAGCGTTTGTCACTGATTATCCAAATCCTGTAGATCAACGTATGGGTAAAACTGGATCAGGGATATGGCTTCACTCGACTAACGACGAAGCTAGACTAGATAAAGGCTTAGACTCCAAAGGTTGTGTAGTCACTGCTAACAATGACCTTATCGAACTTTCGAAATACCTTGAGCTCTACAAAACA
Source organism: Bacteriovoracaceae bacterium (assembly GCA_947377285.1). Taxonomy (GTDB): domain Bacteria; phylum Bdellovibrionota; class Bacteriovoracia; order Bacteriovoracales; family Bacteriovoracaceae; genus Bacteriovorax. Next base: position 11,385 of record CANCFT010000046.1, on the reverse strand, counting down.
CCGATCGTCATAGTTCAAGATTTAGTTTATTTAAGTGATAAAACTTACGAATCACAAAAAAATGGAATTAAAAAAGGTATTGAATCATGGTTAGAGTCTTGGAGAAATAAAGAGATAGAAGGATTCATGTCTCACTACAGCCAAGCTGATTTTAAAGATATTAAAGGAAATTTTGCTAAGTACAAAGCCTACAAGAAAGCAGTATTTGGAAATCCAGGGAAGCCAAAAATTGATCTCGATAATATGGCCATACTTCAATCTAAAAATTATGCAGTCGTTATTTTTACACAAAGATATCAATCAAACACAATAAATGATGCTGGAAAAAAAATTCTCTATTTAAAACAAGACGATTCATATAATTGGAAAATTGTCAGCGAAGTTTTTAGTAAAAATGGCATTGAAGGGAATGATAAAATTGCTTTTATGCCTTCGTTAAGATTTTTTAAGGATAGTGCATTTCAGGAAAACTCAGAAGTTAAAAAAGGCAGTAATTAGTGCCAAAAAAAGAATCTGAATTTATTTCAATTATTTATAATAAAAAAAATGATTCACCTAAGTATTTTGAAATAAAAAAAACTAAAATACTCTTGTTTTTTATTGGTCTTCCTTCAATTACTTTAATTGCTGTTATTTTAGGAGTAGTAGGCGTTATTCACACTAGTCCATTTCACTTAATTGACAATTATCGACAAAACTCAAAAGCTAGAGAAGCCATTGCTAAAACTCAAACACTTGAAGAAGAAAAAATGGCCTTAACTGCAAAATTAAGCGAACTTCAAGAAAAGTTTCAACCTTTAGTTGCTCCAACATCAGCTGAAAATAACAAAGCGCCAATAGTTTCACCCACTCCACTTATTTCTACTTCTAATGTCAAAACAAACTCATTACCTATTGTTCAACAAGTGGGCAATCAAGTAGTGCTTCAAGGTCTCTCTTCACTTTCACTTTTTCGCCAAATTCCAGGGCAACATGATAGAACAAAACCTCCGACTCTTAGCTTAAGTGGTTTTCAAGTCTCAGGGACACGGGATAATACAAGTTTACTTTTTAATATTATTCCAACAGGTGATAGCAAAATTGCAGGACATATTATAGTCTTAATGAAAAATGAATTAACCATTCAAGTCTATCCTTCCCAGGCCTTAAATTCGGCCGAAACTCAAATAAATTACGAGACTGGTGAATCTTTCTCAACTCAACGCTTTCGTCCAGTTGATGCAAGTTTTCTTAAACCAAGGAAACCTGGAAACTATACGTTCTCGATTTTTATATTCGCTAAAAATGGCGATTTAATTCACTACCAAAGTGTTATCATGCCAGTAAAGTTTTAACCTAAACCTCAAATGAGATAAAGCAATGATTGAAAATCAAGAATTCACTTATATTGGAAAATCAACCAAGCTCTCAGGTGTTTTTCACTTCAATGGCCCTACACATTTTCAAGGATTAATAACTGGTGAAATCCATATTAATCAATCTGCTAAATTGATTTTAGAAATTGGCTCGAAAACTGAAGGAATCTTACATTGCAATGATTTAGATATATATGGTGAATTTTTTGGAGAAATAAAATCTCTTGGCAAAATTACCATCTATCCAACTGCTTTTTTAGAAGGAAAAATAATGAGCCAAGCATTAGAAATTCTTCCGGGTGCCATTGTTAATATGAACGGGCACACGGAAGAATCAGCAAATTTTTAAATAAAATTCTTATAATCTAAAACTTTAATTTTTCCCATTTTTGAACTCAATTTACGGAGTTCTTTTTCAATACTTTTATCACCTAAAATGAAAATAATTTGGGATTTAGCTCCAAAGACTTCATCAATTTTACGTGTCACATCTTCTGCCGAATACTTCATAACAGCATTATTAAAATCAAAAAGCTCAGCATAAGGGCGCTCTATATGATCGAGATAAAGCAATTGTGAGAGAAATGCCCTATTACTTTCAAATTTAAAAGGATGGGCCCCGACAATACTTCCTCTTGATCTTTCTAAATCTTCTTGAGTGATTCCTTCTTTTTTGATTTTTTCAACTGATTCATTAATAACTGTAATGAGTTTATTGATTGTTTCATTTTTAGTAAAAGTTGAAATACCTGCACGACCGTATTGTTTTTGTGAAGATATATAAGACCCAATTGAGTAAGTAAGTCCTCGCTTAACACGAACTTCGCGCATTAAGCGTGAAGTAAATCCACCACCTAAAAATTCCGTAGCAAGAGTATCTAAGCGTCGATCTCCAATTTCATCAAAGTTTAAAAATCGACCAATTTGTACTTGGACTTGGTTAGCGTCTGGCACTGGAACAAAAACTAATTGCGGATGATTACGTTTAATTTTTTTATAAGTTATTGTCCGGACAAAATCAGATGGATGGCCTTGTAATTGACATTTTTCAGTCAACACTTTTTCTACATTTAAAATACTTTTAGGCCCAGTGATATAAATCCTTTTTTTCACTTTATCGAGAAAGTAATCAACTTTTGCTCTTAATAAATTAGGAGTATAAAAATCTAGGTTTTTAAGTTTTCCAGTTACTGGATATGAGTATGGAGTATTTCCCAATGAAACTTCACGAAAAACTCTATCTGAAAGTGCTTGAGGACTTGAGACAAGACTTTGAAGTTCAGTTTTTTCTTTTTCTAATTCTTGTTTAATGATTGGCAATGGAAAGTTTGCTTCTCTAAGCATACTGCAAGCTTGCCCCATAGAAGTAGTCAAATCTTTAGAGAGTCCGGCCATTGATAGAGTGGTAAATTCGTGCGTTACATCTACTCCAAATTCAGTTCCTAAAAATTCAAATTGATCCATAATTTCTTTTTGAGAGAGTTTAGCTGTTCCTGCATCAAGCAAATTAAAGGCATGTTTAGTTGAACCCATTTGCATTTTTTCATCGCTTAGGGCCCCATCTGCAAAATAAATAAGCAGATCATAAGTTGGAAATCGGTTGTCTTCTAAATACACAACTTCGATTCCATTCCAATTAAGTCTCTTAATTGAATCTTCAATTTTGGGTGCTGCAAAAGACTGGAGAGAATAAAATAGGGCCGATAGTCCAATTATATATGTTGATGTTTTCATTATTTAACTTCTCCATTCTGAGTTACTGATGCGGCAATATTTTTTGGGAATTTGTCCCAAGTTGAAATAAAAATTGAATCTGAATTGACGAGGATATCATTACATTCTTTTTTTACCTCGCTTTCAGTTACCGAATTATAAATTTCCATTTCCTTGACTCCATAATTATAATTTCCATAAACTTTTTCATTCATTAAAATTGTTGAAGCCATTCCTGAATTGGTTTTCATTTGGTGATAAGCCGTTGAAAGAATCTGGTTTTTAGTTTTTTGCAATGTTCTTGCGTCTAAAGCATCTTTACAAAAATTTTTGATGTCCCCTTTTAATTGTGTTTTGACTTTGTCTATGTTCACATTTTCCATTAGCTCTCCGCTTAAATAAAACACACCTGCGTGGCGGAGATTGTAACTAGACATTGATATATCTGATAAAAGTGGATTTGCATTTCTGACATATTTTTGTGATAAAAAAGAACTTCCACCATTTCCAAGCATATAGGCCAGGACATCTAAAACAAAAGCTCTTCTCGTGCCGGCTTTTTCCCCTTTAAAGGCCATCGTAAACTTAGGAATTGGATTGGTTGAATAAAAGCTATACTCTGAATTAAAGTGGGCCTTTAATACATAATTAGCAGGGTCATCTCTTTTGGCTTTTAAATCAGTTAAAATTTTTGAGCGAGGAATGGATCCATATTTTTCTTTTAAAATTGGAAGTAATTTATCTGGATCGACGTCACCTGCTATGGCAATAATAGCATTATCTGGTGTGTAATATGTTTTGAAGAAATCCATGACCTGGTCACGACTTAAATCTTTTAAATCTTCAACATCTCCAATTACTGATTGTCCGTAAGGAGTTCCTTCAAAAACTTTTTTCATCATCATCAAATAGATAAAACCATCTGGGCTATTTTCATAACGCATTTTTCTTTCTTCAAAAATAACTTGTCTTTCACTATCAAAGCTTACTGGTTCAAGTAATAGGTGCTGAATACGATCAGATTCAAGATCAACCATTTTTTCAACAAATGAAGATGGGATATTTTCATAATAGACAGTGGCATCGTTAGTTGTATACGCGTTAGTCACTCCTCCGTTTCTTTCAATAAGTGTATCGAATTGACCTGGTCCGTATTTTTGTGCTCCTTTAAACATCATATGTTCTAAAAAATGTGTGGCCCCTGTCGTTCCTTTGACTTCATATCGTCCTCCGACATCAAATAAAGTGTAGTACGAAACTATTGGCAATTTTGGATTTGGAGCAATTAAAATTGTAAGTCCATTATCCAGGACAACTTTTTTAACATTCAGTTCTGTCGGAGTTGGTTTCTTTTCACTTGGAGTCAAGTGAGCACAGCTAGTTAAAACTCCAGTCATGATTGTTGCGGCCACTAGTTTTTTTAAAATTTTTTTTTGAAGCATCTTCTCTTCCTCATAATGACTTTTTACGATATTAATATTGATCTATTGATGAAATGTTTATTCTTAGGTTAGGATCATATCATGAAAAGTAATAACTTAAATAGTGTGATTGCATTGGGAACTGGAACTTCTACAGGAATTCCAATGATCGGGTGTAATTGTCAAGTTTGTTGCTCAGAAGATTCCCGAGATCAAAGACTTCGAACGAGTCTATACATTACTACTAAAAGCGGAAAACGGATTTTAGTTGATACAACACCAGACCTTCGTACTCAATTTTTAAATAATAAAATTACAGATATCGACTTTGTCATTATGACTCATGATCATGCAGATCATCTCCATGGGATTGATGATTTAAGACCAATTACTTTTGGACCTCCTCGAAAAGAAATTCCCATTTACTGCAACCCTAAAACATACCAGAGCATCGAGAATAGATTTTCATATATTTTTCAAAGTAATCTTCCTGTCATCGGCGGAGGAATTCCCCGTTTAAAACTTCATCGCTTAGATTTAAATAAGGAAATAATCATTGAGGGTGAGGTTTTTACTTTTTTTAATTACCCACACGGTCATGGTGAAACAATGGGATTTATTCATCAAGGATTGGCTTATATCGTTGACTGTATGGAGCTTTCAGATGAAGTCATTATTTTTTTAAAAAATAAAAAAATTCAATTACTCATTCTCGATTGCTTACAGAGAGGCCAGCACTCTACTCACCTCACCGTTGAGAGAGCATTTGATTATATTCAAAAAATTAAGCCAGAATTAACCGGACTTATACATATGGGTCACGACTTATATCATCAAGAACTTGCCAGACTATCCGAACAAAAATTTGGCAAAAAAGTTTTTCCTATGTATGATCAATTAAAATTGTTTTATTAAAAGTCTAAAGTGAGTTGAAAATGGATATTGCCAATAATACATGTACAACTTCGCAAGCTTCAGTTTATCAAAAATTTATAAAAATCATTAATACTGGCAAGCATGAATTAGCACTTCGCATATATGCATTTATTGTGTTGGCCCATTGGGGAGAGCATTTAGTTCAGGCATTTCAAATATTTGTTCTCAAATGGCCTCGTCCGGCCTCTCGTGGAATCTTAGGTCAATGGTATCCTTGGCTAGTAAGCTCTGAGTTTCTCCACTATGCCTATGCAGTTTTCATGTTAATTGGTCTGTGGATTTTGAGATCAGGTTTTGTTGGCAGGTCTAAAAAATGGTGGATAATTAGTTTAAGTATACAATTTTGGCATCACTTCGAGCATCTACTTCTCCAATTACAAGTGATCTTTCAACATAATCTTTTTCACTCACCTGTTCCGGTGAGCATACTTCAGACATTTATTCCAAGAGTTGAGCTCCATATGTTTTACAATACAATTGTCTTTATTCCGATGGCGATAGGTATGTATTATCATTTATTTCCAACTCAAGATGAAGTAGCAGCACAACATTGTACGTGCGCTATAAAAATTAAATAATGATTAAAAAAATAATTCTTTACCTCATTTTATTTTCATCAATTCCCTTAATGGCCCACGAAGGTGTCAGTTACTCCATTTTGAGTGATGCACCCTTGGGAGCAAATACACTGTCAATTTGGACAGACCCACACCTAGATGAGGGTCTCTTTTCACTTTTTATAAGTGGCGACAATAAAGCCAATTATACAGTTGAAGTTTTAACAAATCCGGTTAAAGACCCCACTCACCAATTAAAGGCAATTGCTAAACTCATCTCGAATGCCTCTGAGAGAGCGACTTATAAAGTTGAATTGCCCTTTGACCGCGATGTGATGTGGAATGTCGAATTTGTTTTTAAGCAAAATGGTCAAATAATCTCGACTCTTAAGCGGGAAGTCCAAGTCGTTGCTCCAGGGCCTAACAAGTTTGAATTTGCGCTGTATTTTATGCCCTTTCTCCTTATGGGATTTATTCTCTTTAAGGTTCACCAAGCAAAACTTAAAAAATCTACCTTTTCCCCTTCCTAAATTTGAAATTCTGTGGAATTCTCATTGATACTTTTAGATATTAGAACTCAATGACCTATTTAAGGAGATCGTTATGATTATTGGTATTCCTAAAGAAATTAAAAATAATGAAAACCGCGTTGGTATGGTGCCAGGTGGAGTGCGCGCTCTAATCGGAGATGGCCATTCAGTTTTCGTTCAAAAAAATGCAGGTATTGGCATTGGCATAACGGATGAAGAATTTATCCGTGCAGGGGCTAAAATTTTAGATACTGCTGCTGAAATATTTGAAAAATCGACAATGATTATTAAAGTAAAAGAGCCTCAGGCAGTTGAAATTGCCATGCTAAAACCACACCATATCCTTTATACATATTTACACTTAGCACCAGACCCAGAACAAACTAAAGGTTTGATGAAATCAGGTTGTACAGCAATCGCTTACGAAACAATCCAAAATGCTGATGGGTCCCTTCCTCTACTCGTTCCTATGTCTGAAGTCGCAGGACGAATGTCAGTTCAAATTGGAGCAACTTATTTGCAATTGGATAAGGGCGGAAAAGGAATCCTTTTAGGTGGTGTCCCTGGTGTTAAGCGCGCTAAAGTTACAGTTATAGGCGCTGGTATCGCTGGAACTAATGCTATTCAAATGGCCATGGGAATGGGAGCAAGTGTAACTGCTATCGACCTTTCAACAAAACGCCTTGCTGAACTTGACGCTCTTTATGGATCACATATTACGACCATTTATTCAAACCAAGACAATATTGAAAAAGCTGTACTTGAATCGGATTTAGTCATCGGAGCAGTATTAGTTCCTGGCGCGAAAGCTCCTAAACTAGTGACAAGAGATATGATTTCAAAAATGTCTAAAGGCTCAGTAGTTGTTGATATTGCCGTAGACCAAGGTGGATGCATTGAAACTTGCAAGCCAACGACTCACGAAAATCCAACTTTTATGGTTGATGGTGTCGTTCATTACTGCGTTGCCAATATGCCAGGAGCAGTAGCTCGAACTTCTACATTCGCTTTAACAAATGTGACATTAAAATATGCTCGCTTAATTGCAAACCTTGGGGTGGAAGAAGCGGCTCAAAAAGACAAATCATTCCGTCCCGGAATTAATATCTACAAAGGTGCTTTAGTATACGAGCAAGTTGCTCAAGATTTATCACTGCCATATACAAAACTTCCGTTCTAGTTATTTGAAAATTTTCACTATCTTTTTACCGGTCATGTTAATATTTAAATATGACCGGTAAAAAGTCCCTCGACATGATTCTTCTAGGTTTAATGACTATCACTACATTAGCAGTGATTGGTTTATTTTATTACACTGAAAAAGTTTACAAGCGCCCACCTATTAATGAAAAACTTGAACGTGAAGCCTTTTTAAAAGAAGGAGACCCGAAAGCACTTCCTGCTTTTTATAAACTTGATAAAATGACCGTAAGTTTAGTGCCAAAAGATACTACTGGCATTCAAAGAATGCGTTATGTAGAACTTGAAATTCATCTTGTGCTTTTTAAAAGTGATGATGCTGGTGTCATTAAAACTTATCTTTCTGTTGTTCAAGATAAAATTATTACAGTGGCCTCTAAAATGGGTGCTGAAGAATTAAATTCATTAACTGGTAAAATTCTATTGGAAGATCGCCTGAAAAAAGAAATGAATAAATCTCTTGGTAAGCCGATAGTCAAAAGTATTTTCTTTTCTCGCTACGTCGTCCAATAATTCAGCGCCTTTTTTATTCTGCTTTATCAATCGCAGCTTTTTGCATAGCTTTTTTCATTTCTTGATAACGTATAAGATCTCGCTGTTTTTCAAGGTCTAGTTTTTTGAGATCGGCAACTGAAGAGATTGCTCTAGAGACATTGAGTTTTTTCTCTTTATCATTTTTAACTAGAGATATTTTTACTTTTTTATACTTAACATGATTATTAGCGTCTCTAACTGTATCTGGAATAAGTATTTCATCATCACCAAAAAGAACTGGTTTTCCGTTATTACCTAAAATCATATTTTCAATTTCACTGATTGTGGCATTATTATTTAAGCGGTATGGATATTTTTGCAATTCACTAGTTGTCATATAGACAACTGAATTATCCCCATTTGTACTTGCTGCTGAATTGGCAACAGTCAGAAGCGGTCCCGCACTTCCTTGAAAGGCTCCAGCAGACATTGATCGAGACTCTGAAGCTGATGAATTGCCTGATTGATTATTACTATTCATATTTTTTTCGCGTTCATTTTTATTAGCTGCAAAGTTTTCATTTTCATAACGGTTATTAAAGGCCTGTGTATTTCTTAGATTTGCCTGTCTCAAGTTTTCGTTATTTATCCGATCACTTTCATCTTGTTGAGCCTTTAATTGGGCCTGAAGTTGCGTTTTCTTTTTTTCTTGTTCCAGTTCGGCTAATTTATTTTTTAAATCTGTTATAGCTTTTTCTTTTTCTAATCGATCTTTTTCAATTTTATCTTTATCTACATTACTATTATCTTTTTTCGCTTTTAAATCCTCAACACCTTTATTCATTTCAGCTATTTTTGATTTGAGTCCTTCAATTTGAGAGATTAAAGCCGAAGTTTCATCTTTTTTCTTTTTATCTGCAGCACTTTCGGCCCTAGAGATAGATCTATCAACTTTACTTTGGTCACTATTTTGATCAACAAATTGATTCTTGATTTCATTTTCTTTATTCATTTCTTCTATGTGATTGGCAAAATCAGAATTGAAACTAGAATTTGTAGAAGGAATTGTATTTGGAGGAAAGTTGACAGCATTTTTATTGGAGTTTGACTCAACTGTGTCATTAACAGATTTAGTTATTGTTTCTGATAAATTTGATTCGTCATTTTTAATATTGACTGCGTCCACTTCATTTTGAACAATTGCTTGAGAAGCAGTTGTTTGTGAATCCATTTTAGTTTCATGATTATTAAGTGGAATTTCAGCTTTTGTGTGTCCCAAGGCCCCTGAAGAGTCTGGTGAATTATATTTTTCAGTTAAGTCAGGGGGTCCCATAAATGTATCTGGCAGATTACTTTCTATTTTTGTAGACTCAGTTCCTGAATTTTGTGGCGAGTAACTATTTGTTGAATCCATATTTTCGATTGCGTTTGCCCCATTAAATCGATTCATTGGATGCATTACCATGCCCACAACGCGCATATCATCAATCTTATAATCATCACTACAAAGCTCTTTTTCCATTGCTAGAAATACATCTTGTTTGTCTTTATGTGAATTAAGTAGAGAGGCCAGTGAATTTTGATCTTTGCTCAAGTTTAATTTATCTTTTGAATTTAATCTGCTCATTTGATTTTCACAAATGGTCTTAAAACTAATTTTCTTATTGCAGCTATTTTTAAAATCCTTTGCACTTTTCTTTTGATTCGCCACTTTTTTCTTTGAATTAACAATTTTATCGGCTTCATTAAAAAAGTTATTTGAAAAATAGACGTCTAAAGATTCATCAGAAGTTGGAGCTTTGGTAAGATTTGGAAAACTAACCAAACTACCACTTACAGATTTAAAAGCGTTGCGGATTGATGTTTCACAACTGGCTTCAATTTTTTCTTCGGGACAAACTTTTTGATTGTTTGCTTTTTCAAATTTATAAAGATCTATGTTAAATTGTTTTTTCTCTTTATTTTGAATTTCTTTTTCAATTTCTGTGAGCAAAACAGCTTTGGGCAATATCTCTTTCATAATTTCTTTAGCATCTTTATCAGCTTCAAGATGTTCTTCATCACTAGAACAAAGTTCAATATGACTGCAACGAAGTTTATTATGATTCACTAGAAAATTAGCATTTTTAACATCTGAAAAAACCAGCTCTTCATTACAACTTGACCGCTTCACCATTTTTAAAATATTTTCAATTGGTTTTGCAGTTTGTGGGTCTAGCACTTCACTCGATTTGCCATCTACTAAACAGTCAATCGCTGCAAAGCTTTGGAGTGATATGACTAGGCCACATATTGGAATTATTTTCTTCATCATAATATCTTATCGAATATTTGAGTAAAATTCTTTAGCTTTTGAAGTTGCGAGCTTAAGCGCTTGAAATGACGAGATTTGTGTTAAAAAAAGATCAACTTAGAATGCCCTAAATTATGGCCAGTCGTGGTTATTTTAATGCTCAACTTTAGGATATGGAAGGACTATAATTAAACATTACATTTATCAATTAATAATTAAAACCATTTAGATTAATTCCAAGTATCTTCCATTTTTCGTTACTTTTAGAACATTCAAAATATAAATCTATAGATTTCTCAAAGCAAATAGATGGTTTGACTAAATCCTTTTTCAGCCAAAGATGAAATTCAGTTTCAAAATTTTCAACTTGAAGTTCAGAAGTAAAGCTAATCTTATTTAAATCTATTCTTTCATTAATTTTAGTCCATAAAAAATCAATATTTTTAACTTTTTGAAGTAATTCTTCAGGCACATCATCTATTCCTACTCTTCCTGTTGAATGGTTTTTAATATCTTGAAATTCATCACAGCTTTCTTTTACTAGGGCTTCTTGTGATTGAAACTGCAAATGTTCAGCAAATTGTTTAACACTTAAGCTCCTGTAAATTTCAATATGACTCAAATCCAAAGAATCTTGCTTATGCTTTCACATCTAACAAGAATAATGGGGTAATGAGTTGGATAAAAACTCATTACAGTTAATCATAGTACATTTAGGCTCTTAATACTCATTTAAAAAAAGAAGACGCACCTTTTGGAGCAAATTCTGGAACCATCTGTAATTTATTAAACTCCTCTGATTGAATTTTTGGACCGAGGTTAGTTAGTGAAGACAAAAATTCGAAAGTAAGCCGATGAAGTGAATCATCGACAATCCAGCTCTTAGATTGAGTTCGTCCAAACTTG
>CANCFT010000045.1 GCA_947377285.1 Bacteriovoracaceae bacterium | reverse complement strand
ATTCCAAAGTAGATGAAATGCGTTGGTACTTAAATCACACTCAAGATATGCCCAATAGAGTTGAAGACAAAATTCATTCTCATATAAGAGAATTAGAAAGATTTTTTGAAACTTTAAATTTGTATATTGATGTTGAAATGGGACTTATTGTGGCCGTTGTTCAAGAAGCACCAGAAGCACCAGAAGAATAAGCATGAAACAATTAACTAATATTACAGTCTTGCTGATGGTGCTTTCAATTCCATTTGCAGTTTCACAAACAAGAAAAGCTATACCTGCTGGTCGATATGAAGCTTTGTCTGGAATAAAAATTTCACATAGTCAAAAAAGTTCAGAGAATTCTCTTTCTAAAGATACTCTTAGTTTAATTGGAGCTGAAATTGCTAAAAATCTTCCAACAGGTCAAGTTGAAAAAACGTATTTTAGTTCGGGATCCTTTGAATCAAGTTTTTTGAGTTTATTAACTTCTAAAGGAGTTCAAGAAACTAAAACTAATGAAGGTCATGTTACGATTGTTTTATCAGATGATTTAATCAGAGACACATCTTTAATTAAGTCTATTCAGAAAAAAGGCAGTCTCCTTATGCTTAAAGAGAAGCATCCTCTTAAATTCATCTTAACTTCTTTGGACCAATTTGAAGTTATTTTGTATCAATCTGAAGCCGAAATTCACTATTACCTCCTTAAACGTAAATAGTTGGTTAATTTGCTCAAGCATATTCTACCCGTCTAGATTAAAAGTTTAGTGCTTGAGATAATCACTGTATGAATAAATTCATTTTATTTTTATTAATTGCCTTTAGTTTTTTGCATTCGAAGAGTGTAAAAGCCGAACTTTCTGAAGAAGGTTTTTTTTCGGGGCGTGTTTCTCGAATTAATTTAGCGATTAATGTATTGAGAGTAAAAATTGATTTCGATAATATTAAATACTTAAACCCAAAAGATAAAATTGAATTTTGGGATGAGAAAAATTCTTCTCAAAAATGTAAATCATATATTTTGGGCAGATCCAGTGATTATATTTTAATGAAAGTCCCAGAGCTTAAAAGTTGTCAAAAATTTTTGTACCTTGTTCCTGGTGCCTATTTCAAATTTTTCAGCGAAGACCTCCTCAATAATATAACGATGGGGCGCGAAGTAATTACGATACTCTTGAAGAAGCGCATGGCAGTAGAGGGGCAAATACTTGGCCGAAATAAGGAAATTGCAGCTAATGTTGAAAGAATCAACGCAATCAATGCGCGATATCAAACTTTGCGAGAAAAACTAGACCTCGAATGGCAGAAAGAACTCCATGCTCTTGATGAGGATAAAACTTATGCCGTAAGGTCTTATAAAGATTTAGAAATAAGGCGAGATGAAATTGATCAAAAACTCGAGCTCTATAAAATCAAAGACGAAAACCTCATACTTGACCGCTGGTCATTGGACTCTCGCCTCTATTTTAAAAAATAATTGAACTCTCAATCCATCTATTCTATTCTTACGAAATTATTTAAAAGGTGGAATCATTTATGAAGCTTAAAGCACTAGTTTTACTTACTTTATTGAGTTCTAAAATCGTCTTAGCGGTGGGAAATCCAAATGCCCCAATCGGTGGTGATTTTAAAATGAATTTGGGAACTGCGCCAACAACATTGAACGCACTTTCTTCAACAGATTTTAACTCTACTCAAGTTCAATCCATGGTCCTTGAGGGATTGTTAACGAGAAACCTTGATACTCGTGAATGGGAGCCAGCACTTGCAAGTTCATACCAAATCGCAAAAGACGGAAAGTCTTTTGAATTCACTCTTCGCGATGGTGTAAAGTGGCAAGACGGAAAACCATTAACAATTGAAGACGTTAAATTTAGCTTCGACGCTATAATGGACCCTTCAAACAAATATAAAACTGCTGATAAAAAGCCTTATTATGAAAATATTAAGTCTGCAGATATTGTTGGACCCAACAAAATCAAATTTACTATTGGAAAGCCATACTTTGACAATTTTTCTGTAGTGGCAACTTTAACGGTAGTTCCTATGCATTTGTATAAAAATCCTTCTAAAGAACAAGAAAAGGTTTTAAACAAAACGCTTATTGGAACAGGTCCTTATATACTTCAAGATTTTGACCGCGCTAAAGGAATTACACTTAAGTTAAATCCTGATTGGTGGGGAAGAAAAGATCCGTCTAAAAAAGGGATTTATAACTTCCAAACGATATCGATGAGATTTATTCAAGAGACAACAATTGCCATTCAAAGAATTGAAAAAGGTGATATTGATAATATTGATCTTGGTGCTGAAGACTATATGAAAAAAACTTCAGGTCCTAAATGGGGCAAAGAAGTAATCAAAGTTAAAACTCAAAATAAAGGTGTCCGTGGGTATGCTTTTGTTGGTTTTAATTTAACAAATCCAATGTTTGCTTCTAAAAAAACAAGAGAAGCGATGGTTCACCTTTTTAACAGAAGAGGAATGATTAAAAAATTTCTTTATGACCTCTCTCTCCCAGCTACTGGGCCACTTTACCAACAAAGTGAATATGCAGATCCATCTGTAAAACCATTTGAATATGATCCTAAAATAGCTTTAAAACTTCTTAAAGAAGATGGATGGAAAATAGAAGCTGGAGATAAGTTTCTTTCTAAAATGGTTGGTGGCAAAAAAATCAACTTAAGTTTCACAATCATTGAACCAGATGCTGAATTTGTTAAATATTTAACTATTTTTAAAGAAGATGCAAAACAAGCTGGCGTAGACGTCAATGTAAAAGTTGTTGAATGGAACTCATTTATTAAGCTTCTTGATGAAAGAAAATTTGAAGCAGTTCGCCTTTCATGGGGGGGCGGAGATCTTGATTGGGATCCAAAACAAATTTGGCATTCAAGCTCAATTGCGAATGCAGGATCTAATTTTGTCGGATACAACAATCCGAAAGTGGATAAGTTAATTGATGAATCGCGAGTCCTTATGGATAAAGCTGAAAGAATTAAAAAACTTCGCGAAGTTTATAAAACGATTGCAGATGACGTTCCTTATATTTTCTTATTCAACGGAAAATTTAGTTACTACGCTCACACAAAACATATTGGAAAAGAAAAAGATACATATGTTTATGGTATCGGTAGTGATTACTGGTGGATGAATAAGTAATTAGGGAGTAGAGACATTGTTTACATATATTCTTAGAAGATTATTAATCATGATCCCGACTTTAATCGGGGTCACGCTCGTGACTTTTGTGGTGATAAATCTTGCACCTGGAAGCCCAATAGAGCAAAAAATTCAACAAATGAAATTTGGTGGCATGGGACGAGAGTCTAATACTTCAAATGCTAGTGGAACAAAAAGTAGCGGGGTTTCAGAAGAAGTTATTTTAGCTCTAAAAAAACAGTATGGTTTTGATAAACCCATTCATGTTCGCTATTGGATTTGGCTTAAGAATATTGCTCACCTAGATTTTGGCGAAAGCTTTACTTACGAAGAACCAGTACTCAATGTTATAACGAGCAAATTTCCTGTGTCTTTGCAATTTGGAATCGTGTCGTTAGTCATGTCGTATCTCGTATGCATTGTTTTTGGTGTTCTCAAGGCCGTTAAAAATGGATCGACTTTTGATAGTGTTTCAAGTTTTTTCTTAATTGCTTTATATTCGATACCCGGCTTTATGCTCGCCATTTTGTTAATTGTTTATTTTGCAGGTGGCAGCTTTTATAGTTGGTTTCCAATTGGTGAATTATACTCAGATAATTATTATGACCTTTCTATGTGGGGAAAAATCATTGATAGGATTCACCATTTTATCTTGCCACTAATTTGTTACATGATTGGATCTTTTACAGTGTTAACCATGCTGATGAAAAATTCATTATTGGATGAAATTAAAAAAGATTATATCCGAACGGCCAGGGCCAAGGGTGTTTCTGAAAAACATATTTATTTAAAGCATGCACTTCGAAATGCTTTAATCCCAATTGTTACTGGGATTGGTGGATTTTTAGCAGTGTTTTTTACCGGATCTCTATTGTTGGAAATGATTTTTCAACTTGATGGGATAGGACTTTTAAGTTTTAAATCAGTTCTTCAAAGAGATTATAATGTCATTATGGGATTATTATTTCTTGAGAGTGTTTTATTGTTAATTGGAAATTTATTGAGTGATATTGCTTATATCCTCGTTGATCCAAGGATTAATTTCGAATGATTCAAAAATTTTTAATTAGAAATGAATTGAGCCGAAAAAGATGGAGAGTTTTTAAGTCGAATAAATCGGCTATGATTGCTTCAGCTTTTTTACTATTTTTCGTTTGCTTAACATTTGTCTCTCCCTTTGTGGCCAATAGCCGCCCATTAATTTTAAAATATAATGATCATTATTATTTTCCCATTATGAAGGATTATTCGGCCGATAGATTTGGAATTACAGAATCTCTAGATGTGAATTATCGCAAATTACAAATGTCTGCGAATGATTTTGCTCTTTGGCCAGTTATTCAATGGGATCCATTTGAAAGTAATGCAGCAGTTGACTCTTATCCATCAATTCCAACTAAATCAAATTATATGGGAACAGATGATAGAGGTCGCGATGTTTTAACTCGTCTTCTCTATGGTTTTAAATACAGTATTACTTATGCTGTTGCCGTATGGTTCATCAGTCTTTCAATTGGAACTATTCTCGGTGGATCGATGGGGTTCTTCGGCGGTAGAGTCGATTTTATCGGCCAGCGATTCGTTGAAGTTTTAAGCACGGTTCCGAGTTTTTTCCTATTAATTATTTTAGTTTCAATTTTTGCACCATCATTGTGGATGCTTATTTTTATTTCGTGTATTTTTTCTTGGATTAATATTTCGTATTATGTCCGTGGAGAATTTTTAAAAAATAGAAATAGAGAGTTCGTTGAAGCGGCCCGCTCGCTTGGTGCTTCAAACAAGAGTATTATTTTTAAACATATACTTCCCAATTCACTAACTCCTATAATTACTTTTGCTCCCTTTACGATAGCTGGCGAGATTGTAGGATTGGCCGCTCTTGACTATCTAGGTTTCGGATTACAAGTTCCAACTCCAAGTTGGGGAGAGCTTTTATCGCAAGCTCAAAAAAATTACACAATTGCTTGGTGGTTGGCACTTTATCCTTCCCTTGCACTTTTTATTGTTTTGACTCTTTTAAATTTAATCGGTCAAGGTGTAAGAGATGCAATGGATCCGAATATGATCTAGCATGTTACTACTTTAAAAGTAGAAATGAGTTCCCATTGTTAAACTAATACCACCAGTACCGAATCCATAAATTTCTTGGTAATCAGTATTGAATAGATTCTTCACTTTCAAATAGATTTCTTTATTTGATGTGAGGATGTAACGATAATTTATATTGGAAATAAAGTAAGAACTCATCAAAACATTATTGCCTAAATTATCGACATCTCCTCTCTTGCTAACATATGAGAGCTCATACCCAAATAAATGTCCATTCTGACTTTGGTAGGTAAAAATATTTTTTAGATTAAAGTCAGGCCTTCTTGGAAGTTTAGCATTTGTTGATAAATCACGAGTTTTCATTGCCGTAAAGGATAAATTTTGGGTGAATGGATGACTCCACTTAATAGCTAAAAGATTTTCAACACCATAAATTTCAGCATTTCCTTTATTGCTATTTATAAGAGTATTTGGATTATAACTTAACCGATTATTTAATTTTGTAAAAAAAACGGTAGAAGTCGACTTTAAAGGATTCGCCCATTGTTTTTCAAAGCTAGTTTCAACACTCTGACTTGTTTCAGGAGTTAGATATATATTGCCGTATTGAGGGGTGAAAAGTTGCGATAAGGAGGGTGCTCTAAATCCTGTAGAGTGGGAAAGTTTAATTAATGAAGAATCGAACTGATGAGATGCTGCAAGTTTGTAAGTGAAGTGATTATCGAAATATTTATTATGATCAAGTCGCAATCCAAAATTAAAAATATTTTTCGTGAGTTCAATTTGGTGATAAAGGAAAGTACTAATGTTTTGATTTAAACGATTGCCTTGATCAGTTTCATTTTGAAAATCAATATTAAAATTTTGAGTAAGGAACTCATTTATATAATAGGTATGGTTTAAGCTTAATGTGTGGAGATCTCCAATATTTAAAGTATGACTAACTTCTGTATGTTGTGAATCATAGAGAACATTAAAAAGTCTAAAATGTTTAGTAAGATTGTAGGACAATTTAGTTTGAGCATCACCACCTTCCCAATTTTTGAGTATTTGTATTTTTGAATATAATTCCTCATCAATTTGATAATCATTGGGATCATCACTTCCAGCGCCCCCTCCTTTATCGACTTCAGTAGAACTATGACTATAACGCAAAGATGTTTCAAGTTTAGTGTTTTTAGAAAGATCTAAAAAACTTCCAAGGTCACAACTAATTCTTTTTGATCCATCTTTATCAGCATTAATGTTTTGTTTGCTGTCAGCTGCAGAAAAGCCCTCAGTTGACATCAAGTCGACACCAAACGATAAGCCTACATGTTCGAGGATTTTTTTTTGGAAGTTGGCCCCAGTATTGACTGTTTTAAAAGAGCCGTAGTCAAAATAACTTTCTCCTTTAAGACTATTTGATTGAGCTTTTTTAGTTGAAATGACAAGTACTCCTCCAATGGCATTTGAGCCATACAAAAGTCCTTGTGAGCCTTTGAGAATTTCAATTCGTTCAATATTATTTAAGCTCAACCGGCCAATATCAAATTGTCTATTTGGATTACTTGGATCATTCATCACAATCCCATCTAATAAGACAAGTGTATGCGAAGAATCTGTTCCACGTAAGAAAAGGCTGGCATTTGTTCCGTTGGATCCAGAGTTCGTTACTGTTAAATCACTTTCTTTTGAGAGTAATTCAGGCAAAGTTAAACTGCTTAAGTTTTTAATTTCCTCATTTGTAATTACTCGTATATCGCTTGATGATTTATTGGAGTCTGTTTGAATTCGGTCTGCAGTTATTAGGATAGATTCTGATGCCGGTAGTAGTGAAATAGGGAGTGAAATCTGTACCAGAAGAATGGAAATGCCGAGTTTGGCCAGTACATCAAAAGACATAGTTTCCTCCACGGGATGAATAAATTTAAAGAAGGATCTGGCTTTACAGTTGCGGGACAGCGAGGGAATTTGAACCCCACTTCACTTCTTTAACCTTACTAGACTATACTTGCCGAGGAGAATCTTTACAAGAAAATCTTTCACTCCTACAATTAGCAGAATGAAGTTACGTTTTTTTTTATATTTTCTCTTATTAATTTATTCAAATTCGCTAATGGCAATTGAATGTGCCACTGACAAACCTTTAAAAGTATTTTTCCCCCAATATGCAAAACATTTTTTAATTGAATATTTTTTAGATTTTAAAATACTAAATGTCGATGGTGAAAGATATTTATTAAAAAGTAAAAAAAATGAAAATCTTTGTCATTCAGTTATTCCTCAATTGATGACGCCTGTTTCTCGAGTAGTTTTGATGTCGACAACATATTTGCACACTCTGGAGTTACTTAAACAAGAAAAAACGCTCATCGGCTTTCAGGGTATTGAGTATATTGTTTCTCCTGTTTTTAACCTTTCTGAAATTAAAGAGGTTTCTTTTAAATTTAACACTGAAGAGCTTCTTGGATTAAAAGCAGATCTAATCATGGGTTATGAATCCAACCTAGTTGGTAAAAATCAAAAAGAGTTATTTCATTCTCTTGGAATTCCGGTTGTAATCAATAAGGATTATGAAGAGGAATCTTCATTGGGAAGAGCAGAGTGGATGATTTTTAATGCCAGTTTTTATGATAAAGAAGAAGAGTCCAAACAACTTTTTTTTTCAATCCAAAAAAAATATAATGAGTTAAAAGAAAAAAATAAATTAGAAAAAAATAAAGCAAAAGTTATCGTTGGAGAAATTCAAAATGGATTTTGGGTAACTTGTGGCGAGAAAAGTGACCTGGGGCAATTAATTAAAGATGCAGGCGGTGAATTAAGTTTAAGCCGAGCGAGCTCTAATACTCAAAAGATGAGCTTAGAAATTTTAAGCCAAAATAAAACAGTATTTGATATTTGGCTAACCCATAATAATTGGTTAAGCCAAGCTGACAGGGAAGCAATGTTCACAAAAGATAAGCGTTATAAGTTGATAAAGACTAAAAATATTTTTAATAATAATTTGTTAATGAATAAGGCCCACTATAGTGATTTTTGGGAAAGCGGTATGCAAAGACCTGACTTATTGCTTTTAGAGCTAAGTGCACTATTTCATCCAGAGAGTTATAAAAATCACCAATTTCGCTGGTATCGCCAATTATGAATAGTAAAAATCTTTTGTTATTTATTTTTGTATTGTTATTAATGAGTTTTTTATTAGTTTATGGAGAAACTGGCCTAAATTTAAACTCAACTCTCGTTTGGCAATTGCGTTTACCAAAAGTCATCGTGTGTTTGTTGGCCGGGGGAATGCTCGCTATTTCTGGTTTGTTAATGCAAATTTTTTTTCAAAATCCACTGGCAGGGCCTGATACGTTAGGTGTTAGCTCCGGGTCTTCATTGTTTGTTGCTTTTTGGATGATGGCCTCTGTTGGATTCTCCCAGACAATAACTGATTGGGGAATGAGTGTAATGTCATTTGTTGGGGCCCTGGCCGTTTTTTGTTTGTTGCTCTTTTTTATTCATAAAAAAATGTCACGGATAAGTTTAATTATTACTGGACTGCTAATCTCTTCATTCACCTCAAGTGGAATTTCAGTTTTAGTCAATATGAGCCAAACACTTCAAGTGAAAAATTATCTTGCTTGGAGCATGGGAAGTTTTCGAAATGTGACTATTGGAGAAATGCCAAAATTCATTTTCCTTTCTTTGGTCTCAATCGTTCCCGTCTTATTTTTTCTCAAATCAATCAATCAGTATTTGCTTTC
Organism: Bacteriovoracaceae bacterium; assembly: GCA_947377285.1. Classification (GTDB taxonomy): domain Bacteria; phylum Bdellovibrionota; class Bacteriovoracia; order Bacteriovoracales; family Bacteriovoracaceae; genus Bacteriovorax. The sequence goes on along the minus strand of CANCFT010000045.1, from coordinate 5,304 downwards.
TGAAAGTTATGCAAAAAGTATGGGAGTCAATATTTTAAGAACTCGAATACTTTTTATTACAATTGCAGCAATGCAAATTTCAGTGGTCACTCTTTTTTGTGGGCCAATTGGATTTATTGGAATTATTTCTCCACACCTCGCCCGGCTTATTTTAAAAAAATCTCAACTTAAAATACTTTTTCCAGCGGTCTTTTTTATTGGGGCAATACTCGCACTAATTACGGAATTATTTATCGTCTTAACTCCTGGTTGGTCCCTCCCTGTTAACGCAATTTTAGGATTAATCGGAGCTCCAGTAATTGTTACTTATTTATACCATCAAAAAGAGTGGAGTGTATGACGACTAATATTTTAGAATTAGAACATATTACGATTGGATTTAAGAATTCACTTTTTGAAAATATTTCAGCGACCATTCAACCAGGAACAATAACAGCACTTATGGGTTTAAATGGTATTGGGAAGAGTTGTTTGCTAAAAACCATATCTCGGCTATTGGATGTCCAAAAAGGAAATTTGAAAGTTTTAGGTAAAGATATAAATCAGTATTCTGACCTGGAAATGGCTAAAGTTATCGCAGTCGTCTTAACTCAGAAAATACATGTTGATTTTATGAGAGTCGATGAATTAATTTATTTAGGAAGATCTCCCTATACAAATTGGTTAGGAGACTATCAAAAAATTGATCATGACATTGTAGAAGAAGTATTAAAACTTATCGGCATTGTCGAATTGAAAAACTTATTATTTTCTGAACTGAGTGACGGACAAAAACAAAAAGTTCTCATTGCGAGAGCGTTAGCTCAAAAACCAACTCTACTTATTTTAGATGAACCAACGACTTATTTAGATATTCCTTCTAAAATAGAACTCATTAATTTATTAAAAAAAATTGCAATTAATAATAATATTGCAATTTTAATGAGTACCCATGATTTAGATTTAATTGAAAAAGAAGTTGATCAGATTTGGTTAATGGGAAATGATAAAACTTTTCATAATGGAAGCCCAGAGAGCTTAAGGTCATCTGGGCTTTTTTTTAAATATTTTTATTCTAGCGAATCATTAAATTTGAACTAATTTAATGACGGCCGTTTTTTCTTTATTGTCTCGGATATATTTTATTTTGACAGTTTCACCAATTTTATACTTATCGATAATTGTAAAAAGATCATCGTAAGATTTAACGGCGTTATTATCTATTGCAATTATTATATCTCCGATAAAAAATTCACCTAATCGACTCCGGGTAATTCCCTTAAGGCCAATTTTGGCTGCAGGCCCTTTCGGGTCGACATATTTAAGCATAACACCTTCATGAAGACCGAAGCGTGCAGCGTAATAATCTTCTAGTACCACAACTCCTAGTCCCGGTCGGATAACTTTTCCATATTGAATTAGTTGAGGGACAACACTTTTTACAGTATCAACAGGAATCGCAAAACCAAGACCTGCGCTTGAGCTTGAGCCAGCTCCGTTGAAAATCATTGTGTTGATTCCAATTAATTTTCCTTGAGAATCGAGAAGAGCGCCTCCTGAATTTCCAGGATTAATAGAAGCATCTGTTTGGATCATTCCACTAATAGAAACTCCAGCGTAACCTCTTATACTTCGATCGAGTGCAGAAACTATTCCGGTGGTTAATGTATGATCAAAACCAAGTGGATTACCTATGGCCAAAGTTTTCTGGCCAACTAATAAAGGTTTTGATTCACCCGGGACAATCGGCACAAGATTTTTTGGTGATTCACTTAATTTTAAAACAGCAATATCTTTTTTAGGATCGGCACCGACAAGTTTAGCTCTATATTGTTTTTTATCATCCTTAAACGTTATGACATAAGAATCTCCACCATCTACGACGTGGAAATTTGTGACGATATATCCAAGTTTATCCCATACAAATCCAGACCCCATGCCAGATTCTACTTCTGTACCACTCATATCCATCAAACTTTGAGCTTTTCTCATATTAGAAACGTTTACGACAGAGTCGGCAACATTTTGAAAAATGTTGATCGAATTGCGTTCATTTTCCAACATATTGCTAGCTTCTTTTTTGAGAACAGATTCTGCTGAACAAACATTGCTGTAAATTAGGCTTGTCCATAAAATGACTAAACTAAAGCATCGGGCCATCGAACTCCTCCTTGCTACAAATGTACTCTATAGATATAATCCCGTTAGCAAATTTCTTCAAGAGGACTATCGTCATGGAAATAAATTATTTTAATCGTTTAAGTAATTCTTTAGAAAAAGAAAAAGTGTACGGTGATAAATTTGTCGAATGGCTGTATCAATCAGAGTCGGGGAAAGCACTTTCATCAGTTGTTTGTAAGGCCCCAATAAGTAAGCTTTACGGTGCATTACAAAGTTCAAGTTGGAGTCAAAAAAAAATCACTCCTTTCATTCATAATTTTAAAATACCAATGGAAGATTATTTACCAGAAGAAGGAAGAGATAACCTATCTCCTTACTCAAGCTTTAACCAGTTCTTTATTCGCAAATTTAAGTCTGGTAAGCGTCCCTTTGTAGAGAACTCGAGTGAGTTGGCGGCTTTTAGTGAAGCTCGTTATTTTGGATATCACTCAGTCGCTGATGATGAAAAAGTTCCAGTCAAAGGAAGATTTTTAAAACCTAAAGAACTTATCAATAACTCAAAATGGGATTCAATATTTTTTGAAGGCCCACTTTTGCTAGCTCGACTGTGTCCGGTTGATTATCACCGCTTCCATTATCCGGATGATTGCACTGTCATTGAAGATTACCGAGTTCCGGGATTACTTCATTCTGTTAATCCATTGGCCCTGAAATCAAAGCCAGATATTTTAATCAGCAACGAAAGACATGTAACAATATTGGAAACCAAAAATTTTGGAATATTAGCTTTTATAGAAGTTGGGGCCATTTGTGTTGGTAAAATAATTCAAACAAAACCTTTAACAAAAGGCAAAAGTTTTAAACGTGGAGATGAAAAGGGATATTTCCTTTTTGGTGGCTCAACAGTCATTGTTATTGGAGAAAAAGGAAGATGGATTCCTTCTGATGATATTTTAAAAAATACCCAAGACGGTATAGAAACCTATCTTCATCTTGGAATGACAGTGGCCAATAAAGGATAATGATCTGAAGGGTAAATGCCATTAAAAGAATTTTTTTCCAAATGAATTTTCTCAATTGAAAATGATTGGGGAATCAAGATCCAATCGATTCGATCTCCCATCGGATTTCCTTGAAAACCGTGGTGTGAAGTTTCTTCAGTATGGCCACATTCAATCCAAGGATCTTTTAAATCAAGCGAATTTAAAATGAATTCTCTTACTTTACTAGTTGGTGAATCATTGAAATCACCCATTAGGATAATGGGAAGATTTTCTACATTTATTTTTTTAATTTCTAGGATTAAAACTTCGATTTGCTTAAGTCTTGTTTCTTCTAAAACATGGTCTAAATGTGTGTTGATAATAATATAGTCTTGATTGTTCATTAAGTAAGTCACTTTCATCCAGGTACAAAGTCTTGGAAAGCTACTTTTAAACGAAAAAGATCCTGGAACTGAAGGTGTCTGAGAAAGCCATATATCACCACTTTTGGATACTTTGATTTGTTCATCGTTAACATAGAGGCAAGGGTACATTCGATTTTCAATCCATTCACGGTGAGACTCAACTAGTTTTAAGGGAAGCAGCTTCGCCAGACTTTTTATTTGAATTTGTAGGCCTTCTTGGGTCGCTAAAATATCAGGCTGAAATTCAGTAATTATATTTTGCAGAATTGGACAGCGATTTTCCCACGAATGGATTCCATCATGAGTATTTTCGTAACGTATATTTGAAGAGATCAGTTTTAATTGCATCTGTTCTTATTCTAAAACACATTGTTCTTGATTGAGAACACCATTCTTTAAAAGCTTCGATGTCTCGAACAAAATTTAACCACTTAGTAGGACTTTTTAAAGTTCACGTGTTGGCATGTCACATGCTTTAGAGACTCATAACGAAAAAAGGAGACCTCAGTATGGAACTGCAAAAAACAATTCTCAGCCAATACATGCTTCTAAATGAAGGGCCGACACTTAAAAAAATTTCTGAAGATACCGGCATTCAACTCACGAGAGTTTTCAGGCTTTTTAATGGGAGCACCATGAAACTTTCAGAGTATCAAATTATTCAGCAAAAAGTGAAAGAAAAAATGGGTTTAACTGACACTTTAGAAGAGATTGCTTTCGATTGTTCATTAAAGTTAAGCGTGGAGGCAATCAAGGAAATTGAAGTCTATTTAAAACGGAAAATTGCAACTTGGAAAATCAAACAAGCAACTAATAAAAACAATAAATCAGCTCAATTAATTACAGCATAAACAAAAGGAAAAAATATGAAAGACGGACTTCTAATCATCGAAAGAATTATTATTGAATCGCTCTCAAAAAAAGAAAGGAATTTACAAGAGCTCATCTTTGACACCAACTTGGATCACTCCTTGCTTTTAAATATTCTACCCAATCTTTTAATGAGAAATATGATTCGATACACTCGTGGAACTTATTCAATTGAAAAAGAAAACTGTCTAGTATGGCTTGCTGAAATTAATAAAAGCGACAACGTTAAAGAAGAAGCAAAAGAACTTTTTATCTCTTTGGTTAATCAGTACTTCAAAAAAGATTTAATCAAAAAACCTGCGATGGATGCTCAATTAAAAATTCAAAAAGTATGGTTGACGAGAGAAGAAGAGTTGGTTTTACGATCACATATGTTGACTCTTGATGGATTTTTCACTGGAGTAAAGGCCTCTCGTCGAGTGAAACCAGAGAAGGAAAAGACGTATGAACAACGAGTTGTTATTTGGGGACTTTCTCAATATTCAGATTTAGTTGATGGAGTACTCGCTGCTGTATAATTGTTTAGTAAAAAAACGCAACGCGTGAATGCATTTTTTTTTATGTAAACAGTTGACTTAAATACCGCATGCGTAGTAAAAATTTAGAGTCTATATATTGTGCGCGCAAACTCGTCATCTTAACGAAATTTAAGGAGAATAAAGATGAAAACATTATTAGCTCTAGTATTGATCGTATCTGCTGTTTCTTTTGGTTGTTCAAAAAAAGAAGAAGCTACAACTGAAGCTGCACCTGCTGCTGCTACAACTGAAGCGGCTCCTGCTGCTGCTCCAACTGCTGAAGCTGCACCTGCTGCTCCTGCTGCTGGAACTGAAGCTGCACCTGCTGCTGCAAACACTGAAGCTGCTCCAGCTGCTACAGCGCCTGCTGCTGCTCCTGCTGCACACTAATTATTATAATCTCGCTTT
>CANCFT010000044.1 GCA_947377285.1 Bacteriovoracaceae bacterium | reverse complement strand
AAAAAATTGGTTGCGGGAATAGGATTTGAACCTATGACCTTCGGGTTATGAGCCCGACGAGCTACCAGACTGCTCCATCCCGCGATATGATTAAAGCGATAGTAGTCTCCTCAAAGTCCTTTGTCCACAAAGAAATAGAACTATTCAGTCCAGCTTAAATTTCTCAATACTTCTTAAATTTTGGCGATAAATAGAATGACCCTTTGAACAACTAAAGAGGATGATTCGTATGTCAGCACAAACTTCACTTAAAGAAAGAATGGTTCGGATTGAAATTGATGGCTCGGAGCTTACACCTAATCAGATACGCTTAATACGCTCTCTCAATACTATGCTTGCTCATGTCATGCTAACTGATAATGAGGAAGAGTATTTTGAAGGAAGTGCTGAGTTTATGAGAATGTGTGCAGCTCTCATTAAACAAGCTCACTTCACTGAGAATCTAAAAGATGCGAGTAATATTCCATATGCCCAACAGGCCCTTGAGTATTCAATGGATGTTTTACAAGAATATGTAACAGCTTCTAAAGTTGTGACTTACGATAACTAAATAAAAAAAGCCCACTTAATGTTTTTTATAAAGTGGGCTTTTTTTATCTTATGAATTTGATTTTGACGGTCTGAAGCTAGTTTTAGCAAGATTGTGATTTTTAATATCTGCCTTTACTTGATCTACTTTCTTTCTACGTTCCACATATGATCTTTGCTCTTCAACATAAACCTGCGTTTCAAGTTTTGTGATTTTATCAGCTACTTGAGCTTTGTTGTCTGCGATTTGCTTTAAAGAATCAAAATATGTTTCTCTTCTAAATTTAACAAATGTTTCATCATCAGCAACAGTCCCTGGTTGAGGACGTTTTTTCTTAAGATCGATCGTGCGTTTTTGAGAAATAAATCCTTCAGCATTAAGAACTTTTTTAAGCGTTCCATCTTCATTTAATCCAATATGACCAAGCATTTGAGCTTTAGACATTAAGCGGAAATTTCCTGGAGAAACACCTTCAACCGAAAGTCCACCAATCGCCAATCGTTTTAACTTATCAACTGTTAAACCAACAGCTTCACAAAGGCGTCTAATCTCGCGATTTTTTCCTTCGTTTAGTCTAAATTCAATCCACGTTTTAGTTGGGAGCTGCTTAATAACTCGGACAGAAGTTGGTTTAACAAACCCTTCGTCTAAGTAAGCCCCAGCTTTAAGTTTGTTCATAATTGTTTCTGTCACAGAACCAAAAACTTTAACTTCATATACTTTTGTTACATTAAATTTAGGGTGCATGATCATGTTGGCGAACTCACCATCATTAGTCATAAGAAGTAGACCTTCTGATAAATAATCGAGACGCCCAATAGGATAAATACGTTCTGAAATTTCTTTAACTAAGTTCATGACTGTCTCGCGCCCTTCAGGATCGCTAAGAGTTGTCACCATACCACGTGGCTTATGAAGCATTAAATAAATAGGTTCGACGGCATTTAAATCTGCTAAGTGGCCATCAACTAAGACGATATCATTTTTAGGATCGACTTTTGTCCCGAGCTCCATAACGATTTCGCCATTTACAGTCACGCGGCCTTGAGTAATATACCCTTCGGCCTTACGGCGGGAAGTAATACCACAGTCTGAAATATACTTTTGTAAACGGACTTTAAATGATCCGGTTTGAGTTTCTGTAATTCTTTCTTGAGATTTTTTAGAGACGGTTGTCTTTTTAAAGCTAGTATTAGCCATTTTGTCCTCCAATCTGCCTTCACGGCTGTTTTTTGGTTTATAAATTTAGATTCGAGCCGTTTCTATGCCACGGCCCGTAATTTGTCAAGAAGCGTCTTTTTGGATCCTAATTGGAGCCTTAGTAGTTTTCTGGTTCCGACTTTTTATCATTAACAACGAGATCATCTTTTAAGAAAGAAAGATCGAGGTCTAAGTCGTGCCCTTTTTCAATGGCCACATCAGTGAGCTCGTCTAATTGCTGACTTTTCTCTTCTAAGACTCCACCAAAAGCAAATTCGTCTTCGCTTAGCCTGCTATCTAGACTCTCCCCAGTGAGGTTTGAAAAAGCTGCATCAAGGGCCTTAGAGAGTGCTTCTTCTTCCGTTTCCTCAGTATCAAATTCAAGATCAACGACAATATCGTATTCGCCATCAGCGATTAGACTGTCATCGAAACCTAATCCGTCGTCTTCTTCCACTTCAAAGCCATCTGCAAACGAAATTGGTAATCCTGTATCTAAATCGATCATTTCAAATTCTTCATCTTCAGGCTCTAACTCTGGAGTGTTGAATGGTCCAGCTTCAAGGTCATTGATTACTTTTGGATCAATGACATTTGTAGTGAGCAGAGATTGAAATGAAATTTTATTTTGTTCAGATATTAACCTTTTATTCACAAATTCTTCGAGTAAATCAAATGCTGATTTAATTTCTATTCCTTCAGCAGAGAGACGTTTTTTTTCTTCAACTTTAAGTGAAGTTGTAAAATCAGTTTCTGAAGAAATATTTTTAATAGATTCACTTAGTATGTCGAGTTCTTCCATTTCATCAAATTTAAATTTTGTTTTATCACCTTCATGAACTAATGTTTTAATATCTGCGATTTTCCCCACTGTGGAAACGCGAGACATTTCATCTAATTCATGTTCTGGAGGAAGTGCTGAAATATCTGGTAAGTTAAAAACTTCTAAAAATTCAGGAGTCGTTCCATAAAGCACTGGGCGTCCTAATTCATCTGATCGACCAACGATTCTGACTAGTCGTTTATCCATTAATGCTCGTACGATATGACCGCTGTCCACACCACGAATTTTATCAACTTCAACTTTTGAAACAGGTTGTTTATAAGCCAAAATCGCAAGAACTTCGAGTGCTGTTGGAGAAAGTACCAATGAATTTATTTTGAAAATATCTTGGACGTATTTTGAATATGTCGCCTTCGTTCTATATTGATAGCCTTCCGCGACTTCTAATAGGCGAAGTCCGTGGTGTTTTTCTTCGTACTCAGCTTGCAATCGTTGCAGAGCTTCATGGATAATTTTTAATGGCATCTCTTCGTCTATAAGTGCTTTTATCTTTTGAATGGAAACTGGTTTATCACTCATGAAAATGATTGTCTCAATAGCTCCACAAAGTGTGTCGGAATTTAAACCTGTTCGCGCTTGCCATAAAAGTTCATCTGAAACAACACTTTCGAAAACGGCTTCGATAGAAGCAGGTATTAATTCAGGATATTCTAAATCTTCGTTCGTTGGATATTTTGCAATAAGTTCTATTTCATAATCTAACTCATCATCTAATTTAATATCTAAATCAATTGGCAAATCGATTTCACTAACTTCAATTTCAACATTTTCAACTTGATCCATAACGCCCTCTGCATCCATCTTTAATAAATTCTTACTGAATTAATTTTGCGCCCGCATCTACACTCTCTGGAGTTGTGAGAAGCTCGCCGTATTTTTCTAAATATTCTTCTTCATTATTTTCTAAATTAATTTCTTCATTGTTTTCGTCACTACTCTCCAGATTATTTTCTGGAACTTCTTCGGTGTATTCGCCTAAATCAGCAATTACTAAAGCTTCATTTGAACTTCCTGAGACAACCATCTCATCAGCTTGAGTTGGAGGACTTATATTTTCATCCTCAAAACCATTGGCTTGATCAACATCAAAGTCTTCAAGCGAGCGAACTACATTTATATAAATAGTACTTCGGTCTTCATTTTGAAAAACGTTGATACGTTTTAATCTGGCCAGCTCTAGAAGAGAAATAAAAGTGATAACTATATTATCTGTTGGGTCTTTGATTTCACTTTCATCTGTCCCATCAGGTTGACCATTGAGTTCTAAGAGAGTGTCAAAAGTTGTTTGTTCACCAACTTTTAAATTTGATTTTAAAAATTTTAATTTTTCCTTGATAGACAATCGATCGCGCTTCACCACCGTGTATTTTCTTCTTTGTCTAAAGAGAAAATCAACCATTGTTAACGTTAATGAATTTAAATCCATTGGTGTTAGAATAGAGTTCACTATGGCCTTGCGGTCTACGCGGGGTTTGACAAAAATCTGGTGACCTTTTTTATCTAAGTCCCAAAGCAATTTAGACATTTTTTGATAAAGCTGAAGTTCTTCAAGGCGTCTTACAAGTTCAGAGCGAGAAGTAATATTGAGTCCTTCTATCCCTAAATCTATTTCTAAATTTTTAGCATCTTCTTCTGTGATGCAAATTTTTGATTTTAATAATAAAAGAGTTGAGGCCAAAAAAAGATAATCCCCGGCCACGTCAAAATTTAAATCCCTCATTTGAGAAAGATATTCTAAATATTGCTTGGTGATCTTAGTGAGATCAAGTTCGCGAATATTCATTTCTTCTTTTTCAATAAGGAGAAGTAATAAGGCTAAAGGGCCATCAAAATGATCTGTCTTAACTTGAATAGATGTATCTAACATGATTCTTCCTAAACCTAAATTAAACTCTAAATAGTCACTAATAAATGGATAAAAATATTAACCAAATACTCACTCAACATCAAAGCGGGATACATAATATAACCAAGCACTGGTGTGAGGATTAAAATAAAAATAAAAACAAAACTGAAACGTTGAAGTTCTTCAAACTTACGAGCGGCATTATAGTCCAACATTGAAGAAACCATTTTCGATCCATCAAGAGGGGGAAATGGAATTAAGTTAAAGACGGCCAGCAATACATTGATAGTGACGGATTGCTTAAGCATAGACATAAAAATGGGACGAAATCCAAATTCAGGTGGCACTTTGGTGAAAACTATGGCCAGCAAAAAAGCAGATAAAATCATGAGAATAATATTGGCAAGAGGGCCGGCGAAACTGACCCAAAAAATTCCTGAGCGTATATTTTTAAATCGGCGAGAATCCACTGGGACTGGCTTAGCCCACCCAAACATGGCTCCGCCACCGGAACCTACGGACATAGCCGCTCCAATTAAAGGAAAAATTATCGTTCCCATTAAATCATAATGAACAACTGGATTGAGGCTTAATCGTCCTTGAAATTTAGCTGTTGTATCCCCAAATCGATTGGCCATCCAAGCGTGAGCAGCTTCATGGCAAACAATTGCCAATAGAAAGCCTGGAAGCGAGATAGACACTAAATGTATAAAGGCGACAAAATCAAAATTTCCCATAGGGGCAACATATCATTTTGGTCAACATGTAGCAATGAATTAGGCTAGCTGAAAAGGTCAAATTAGGCAGATTTTTATGACTCGACTCTAGAAATGTCAGGTTATGTTAAAATTTTTAATTATGACAAAAACAATTGCTTCACCCACTTTGCCAGATATAAACAAACAAAAAATACAGATTGTAACAATTGCCGACAATAGGCTTTTGCTTTTGCAATTTGCCAAATTTCACAACGAAGGCTTTCAGAATATTACTGGTTCTGTTGAATACGATGAATCTTTCGTTGAAGCGGCCAGAAGAGAGCTGCTAGAAGAAATTAGTCTTTCTAGTCAAGTGATAGATCTTCATCATCAGTTTTGCTTTTTTGATCGTTGGGGATCCAATGTTCAAGAAAAAATTTTCTTGTGCCATCTTGATAAAATTCCGGAAATCAGACTTTCTAAAGAGCATCAAAGTTTTAAATGGATACCAATTGAAGCGGTCAAAATTTCTGATTTCGTTTTTCCAACTAATTTTGAAGCCTTCCAAATGGCTTTGGAGTTTATAAAAAAATGAGATTTCTTTTTATTTTTTTCATTCAGCTCATAATGATATTGACTAAAAATGTTAATGCCGAAGATATAAATGCCTATTCAAAAAGTTATTCTGTTTGGCTAAAGGCCGGAACAATTCTTACCAAAATTAGTGACCAAACAATTGAAGTTTTACCAAATGGTATTTTTGTTAAAGTTCTTGAAACAAATCCAAACAGGCGCGACATTTTTAATGTTTATAATAAAAATGGATTGGCCGAATACACAGTCCCTGCAGAGTCTGTTCATGAGTACGCCAATGAAACTCGTCTACTACCAATTCCTGAAACTGCGAATACTAATGCTCCTAAAAGTATTTTTAAAAATTTCAACCCTAAGGCCATCTTTGATTCTCAAATAAGTATTCATTTTGATTCCTTACAAGTCTCGGCCCTAAACACTATTTATAACGACGAAACGGCTGTAGCTCCAGCTGTTCGGTATGAGGCAAGGACACTATTGGTCTCTCAACTTCCTCTCAAGTTTGGGATCTGTCTAAATTACCAGAGTGCCTATTGGAAAAATGAAAATGAAAATATTAAGTTATCAATTTTGAGTTTTGGGCCTCAATTTGGGTATCCTTTATATGACGAAAATGAATTCAAATTTCTTGGACTTATAAGTGCTGAATACGCTCCAATTTATGAAGGCAGCACAGAGCTTTATCATGATAAATATTCTGCAATGCTTTTTGATTTAGGTTTAGAGACGCAATGGAAAACTAATTTTGGAGTTATCGTTTTGGGAGGTCATTTGCGACATCATTCAATTGCATTAACTGACACTGATCGCCCCAGTCTCGAGCTCACTCCTAAAGAATTTTCACTCAATTCACTTGGAGTTGTTCTCGGCTATAAAATAGAGTGGAGTTTATGAAAGTTAAATTTTCCTTAATTCTTTTTTTTCAGTTAATGCTAATACCCCAGGTTTATTCCTACGATGCAATTGTTATTGTCTTAGAAGCACCACTATTTAAAGCAGCAAATTCGCATTCGCTGGTTTTGCAAACATTGAGAAAAGGAAGCCGAGTTTACGTCCCAAATGAAATTGGAAATCTCGACGATCTTCCAGAATTTATTCAAACTTACGACAGAGTTGGAAATATTGCTTATGTGCCAACAAATTATATCAAAATTATTTCCAATGATTTAAGTGAAAATAAAATGCCAATTAGTTTTCCCAAAAATGATCCCACCGATTATAGATTAGAAGAGCCAATTCCTGTAACCTATCCCTACAACAATGTTAGTTTTTACCGGGCCACCTTTGCTTTATTTTCAGGAAATAATGCTAAAGACCCATTTGATTACAATTCAACTTTTAAAAGTCAAAATTTTTCATATGACTCTGGTATCAGATTTAGCGTGACCCACAAAATTAAATTTGATCAATTAGACCGTTACTATTTTGGATTTTTAGGTGCTATTGGAGCAGTTAAAAATACCATTGCTTTTAAAAATACAAATAATTCAATTGAATACCGCTCTCAAATTAGGCTTGGACCAATAGTCACTTATGATGCTTTTAAAAATGAGAAATACCGACTAACTGTAGGGACAGGATTTACTTATAATTTTCATAAAAGCACTCTTGAAATGAAAGGATCTGCAGGAAAAGAACAAAGACTATTCAGTGGATTTTCACTTTCACCAATCGCCAATACACAATTACAAATTTGTGAAATTTTACCACTCACTGATCTTATCTTAGGCTCCGATATTTCACTCTTTCTTCCTCACTCTGAAAAAGCAATCAGTGAAATTTCAGTGCCTGAGCTTTGGAGTGAAGACTCACCTACTCAAATCCAAGCTGGCCTTAAAGCACAAGTCTCTTTTTTCCTGGGCGTTCAAGTCAGGTACTAATAAAGCCCGACAAAAACACTCTAGTGTGTATTTTTTTTTCAATATTTTAAAAAAAATGTTTAAAGTTTTGACGGACTATGACGAAAAGTTAATTAAGAGACACACTCTTCACTATTTCACGGAGGAAATTATGAAAGCAGCAAACTTAAACAACAATTCAAACGAAGTTCTATTTCAAAAAATGGGTAATACTTGGTATGTGTTCACAGAAGTCAAAGGAGATATGGTTTATTCAGCTCTTCCTTCTGGAATGGATCCACTTTCAACTAAGCTAGAGCTTTTCGAAGTTATCGAAGAACATATGACAAAAGTTACTAAGCATTACGGGTCAAGAGTCCGTGAAGTGTCGGCGTAATTTTTATGGGTGCTAAGAAAAAAGAAACTAATAATACATCTGAGAATATATCTGACAAAGCTGATATTGAGCGGATGAAAAAAGCATTAAGTGAAAAATTAAAAGATCCTAAAATGGCTAAAAAAGCAGCACTAATCATTGCTGAAATGCTAAACCCAAAAGAGTAAACTATTTCCCAAGGAGAGATTTCGATCTCTCCTTTTTTTTTGCAAAAATTGCCTTTTCATTTCCTCACAAACGATCGAAAATGGTTTTGAAATTCAAATTCAACAACCAAGTGAGAAACTATGCCAGTTAATCAAGTACCTTTCATAACTCTAAATCGATTTGAGCCAGGATTTCGTGAAAAATTTCTTGGTGGTGTGGCAACTCTATTTGAAAAAACCCAGTTTGTTGGTGGTCCAATTGTGGCCGAGCTTGAAGCAGCTTTAGCTAAAATTTCCAAATCTAAATATGCCATTGGTTGTGCTAATGGAACAGATGCCATTCAAATTGCCCTTCGAGCAGTTGGTGTAGAAAAAAATGAAAAAGTATTAGTTCCCGATATGACTTTTTGGGCAACTTTTGAAGCTGTCGTCAACGTTGGTGCTAATCCAATTACGGTCGATGTTAATCGTGAGTCTTGCCATTGGGATTTAGAAACATTTAAAAAAGCAGTCACTGAATTCAAACCAAAAGCGGCCATCATGGTTCACCTCTATGGATGGGCCAGTCCAGATACAATGGAAATAAGAAAATACGCTAAAGACAATGGAGTCCTCCTTATAGAAGATGGGGCCCAGTGTTTTGGAACAGAAATAAATGGTGAATCTATTTTAGGGAGCGCTTTGATTTCTACAACGAGTTTTTATCCTGCAAAAGTTCTTGGGGCTTCGGGCGATGCTGGGGCAATTTTCACTAACGATGAATTGTTAAGTCAAACTTGTCGCATTTTAATTAACCACGGGCGAACAGATCATTATTCCCATGGCCTTATTGGATGGAACTCACGCATCGGAGCCTATGAGTCGCTCTTTTTATCTTTATCACTTGAGCATATAGAAGCGCGATTAGAAAGCCGAAGACAAGCTGTAAAATACTATGCTGAAGCTTTGCAAGGTTTACCTTTTAAACCTGTAGTTGCCGCAGCTCATGTGAAAGAAAACGGTTATTGTGCTGTTGGAATAATTGATCCAACCAAAAGAGCGGCTTTAATCGAAACACTTAAAAAAGCTAATATTGGATATGGAACTATTTATCCTGGGGCAATGAGCTTGCAAGCTGGGGCAAAGGGTCACATGGTTGGGAGTATTGATTACGGAAATGCTCATTATGTTTCACAAGCAGTCCTCAATCTTCCTTGTTTTGCCTACATTACTAAAGAAGAATTAGAGTATGTTTGTCAGACGGTCAGAAATCATTTTAAACAATAAATGAGGCAAGTGCTCGGACTGTGTTCCGAGCACTGCAATATTTAACTAAATCTCCTCAAACATTCTTGCTAGGTCGCCCAGAATTTGGTAGCTAAATCCTTTAAAATTAAAAGGTAAAGCAATGGTTGATTATTCTTTCAAAGAAGATTTCAAGTACAAACATGAAAATCCGTACCACGATAAATTGGGCGAGTTTGGTGAATTTGTTTTGCGCGATCATGAAGCAGAAGCTTTCAAAGGTCTTTGGAATAAAGACGTTTTTAAAGATCCAGTAAATAATGAAGCGAAATTATTCCTAGAAATTGGAACAGGTGCCGGGCATTTCATGATTGATTACTGTGCGGATCATCCGGCAGAACATTTCGTGGGACTAGATTACCGCTTTAAAAGAAGTTTCTACCTGGCAAAAAAACTATCGGTTTTGAATCTGAAAAATTTTCGATACCTCAGAGCTAAAGGTGAGCGAATTGAATTTATGTTCGCTGAAAATGAACTCGATGGGATCTTTTATTTTTTTCCTGATCCATGGCCTAAAACTAAACATAATAAAAAACGATTAATCCAAGAACCTTTTTTAAAGTCTGCTTACAAAACTATCAAGCCAGGTGGAATTTTTTATATAAAAACTGACCATGATGACTACGCTACTTGGATGGAGCGAGAGATTAAAAAATGTGGTCTCTTTGAAATCGTTATGCAAAGTGCGGATTTGCGAACTGAACATCCCGATCATCTTTTAAGCAAATACACGACGGGCTTTGAGAAGATATTCTTAGAGCAAGGAATTAAAATTAAGGCATTCGTCCTCAAGTCCAAAAAAGAAATTTAAAAGGCGGCCTATGTCCTTAGACGAATTAAAATTAAAAATTAAAGAAGAAATTCCGATCTCAAGTGTGATTGGAAGCTATTTAAGTATTAAGAAGTCTGGGTCTTCTCTCCTCTCCCTTTGCCCATTTCACTCGGATTCAAAGCCATCCATGCACATCAACGATACAAAAAAAATGTATAAGTGTTTTGCTTGTGATGCTGCAGGAGATTCTATTGGTTTCGTGATGAAATTTAGAAATCTTGATTTTGTCGAAGCCCTTAAAGAGATTTGCCAGAAGCAAGGCCTAAATTTTGAGTCTTATCAAGAAGAAAAAAAGAGCAATCCAAAATTGGATATGGCCAGAAAGATCTTATCCAAGACAGCTCAACTCTATCGCAAAACGGCCACAACTCATAAGTTCCAAGCTTACGACGACTTTATCAAAAAGCGCGGACTCAATGAAGAACTAGCTACGACTTATAATTTAGGATTTGCTCAGGCCCGCAATTCCCTATGTGATTATTTGGGGTCAATTCCAGACGAAAAAGAAAAAACTTTTGCGCTCTCAATTGCCCTAGAGTTGGGGTTGATTAAAATAGATCGGCATAATTCTGAGGCCCATTATGACACCTTTAGAGACCGAATCATCTTCCCTATCTGGGACCAATCAGGCCTCGTTATAGGATTCACTTCAAGAGCAATCCGAGACGATCAGAAGGCCAAATACATGAATTCGGTCGATTCTTTCGTGTTTAACAAACGCAATATCTTATATGGCTTTCATCTTGCTAAAAATGCTATCAGAGAAAAAGATTCTGTCATTTTGGTAGAAGGAAATATGGATCAGATCGCACTTTTTAATAATGGTTTTCACAACACGGTTGCCGTGATGGGAGTCGCTCTCGGAGTTGCTTCATTAGAGCGATTATTAGGGATAACCAAAAATATTTACCTGGCCCTCGATTCTGACGGTGCAGGATTTTCGGCGATGGAGCGGATCAATCGGCAGTTTGCTGAAAAAGGTGTTGTGGCCAAATATTTAGAATTTTCCCCCCAAAAAGATCCTGATGAGTTCCTCCAACAACAAGGTGCGTTGGCACTTCAAGCTAAAATTGAAAACGCCGTCCCGGCCTTTGATATCCTCTTAAATAAAATAATCCCAGAAAAATTACCCGAAGTGCTCGACAGAAAGCTCGAAATTCTCAATCATGCGTTCTTGATGATGTCTCCGCTAAAAAATCATTTAGCAGCTTCAGAAAGAGTCGTGGGCCTTGCTAAACGCCTGGGGCTAAAAGCTGAGCCGGCCCAAATTGTAAAAACATATGAAGATTTTTTAGAAAAAATTGAAGCCAAAGAAAAAGCAGCAGCTCGGTTTCAGCCAAAAATAAAAGTTGTGGCAGAAGAAATTGAGCACTCTGAATTTCCTAATAATCATTATGACGAGCAAGACCTCAGTGCATTAGAAATTTCGGAACTAGAATTGCAAAGCCAGGGGAGAATGGTCACTCAAGGACCAAAAATACATTTAAGCAAAACGGATAAGCTCGTTCTGCAAGAACTAGTCCAACTTCCAATGTTATTCTCAGAGGAGAAAACTCTCGAATTACTTGATTTAGTTACCTCAGATGAGGTAAAAAAATACATTGGAAAAGTGAGAAAAGTTATTTTAGAAATCGATGAATCGGAATATTCATCGGTTCTTTCAAACTTAACGAATATTCCGGAGTACAGCGTAGAATTAAGAGAAGCTGTTTCTTCGGCCCTTTTCAAATATAAAGTTCGTGAATTGGATGGGAAAACAAAAAAGAAAATCCTTCATGACTTAAAAACTAAATTGCAAGTTGAAGTCTTGATTAATAAAAAAATTGAAATCAAAAAACTTCAATTACTTTGTGACTCAGATGTTGAAATGACAAAACTTCTTCAAAATCTATCAGAAGTTGAAGTCCAACTGCAGGCCTTGAAAAAATTAAAAATCAGATGAATATCTGAGTACCGATACCGGAGACCGCAAAAATGACTACACCTATTTCACAAGTAATCGCTACCTTCTTAAATTCGAAAGAGTTCAACCGACTCCTTACGAAAGGTCGCGATCAAAGCTCGATTACTGCTGAAGAAATCAACGATGCTATGCCTGCTGGAATTGTTCTAGCGAGTGACATCGATGAAGTCATGAACAGAATCATTGAACTAAAAATTGATGTTACCGACACTGTTGTCGAAGAAGATGAAGATGAAGAAGGTATCCGTCTCGACGGAACTGAAATCATCGAAGAAGCTCTTTCTCGTGAAGAAAAAGCAGAACTTCGCTCAGCTTCTACTGACCCTGTTAAACTTTACCTAAAAAGAATGGGCTCAGTTGCTCTTCTAACTCGCGAAGGCGAAGTTGTTATTGCAAAAGAAATTGAAGAAGGAGAAAGAGAAATTATCCTTTCTGCTCTTTCGTCTACTCATGCTCTTAAAGAAGTTGGAAAACTTCGTGAGAAAATTGAAACTCAAGAAAACCCACAAGAATATGTAAAAGAACTAGTGCGTGGTTTAGATGACGAGTCGTCTCCAGCAGACATTAAAAAAACGAAAGATAGAATTTATACTGTTATTGACCAGATCGCTGTGATCTTGCAAGAAACTGAAAAAGCTGATGGAACTCTTAAAGCACTTAACGGTGAACAAAAGAAACTCATGGATGCCATTTCTCTTGAACTTGCAGATTTAACGTTCAACCGTAAAATCATCAACAGCTTCGTTGAACCAGTAAAAAAATACTATCTTCAATTCAAAGAACTCTTTGACCAACAAGACCGTATCTACAAGTTCCTTGAAGTCTCTGGTGCTGATGATTACAAAGTTTTATATGATAAAGTTTTAGAAGATGATGCTTTCAAAAGAAAACTCGCAAAAGATCTTTTTACAACTGACGCAAAAATTGAACAACTTATCCGTAACCAAGAAGATGTAACGAGAAAACTTCGCCGTCTGACTATTGATGCCGGAATGGAATTCAATGAGATTGAAAAAGTTTATAAAATTATTATTCACGGTGAAACAAAAGCCGATAAAGCAAAGGCTCAATTAGTTGAAGCTAACCTTCGTCTAGTTGTTTCTATTGCTAAAAAATACACAAACCGTGGTTTACAATTCTTGGATTTAATCCAAGAAGGAAACATCGGTTTAATGAAAGCCGTTGATAAGTTTGAGTACCGACGTGGATACAAGTTTTCAACTTATGCGACTTGGTGGATTCGTCAGGCGATTACTAGAGCGATCGCTGACCAGGCCCGCACAATCCGTATTCCAGTTCACATGATCGAAACGATTAACAAAATGGTAAGAACATCTCGACAGTTAATTCAGGAATTAGGGCGCGAGCCAACTCCTGAAGAAATTGCAGAGAAAATGGAATTGCCGGTAGATAAAGTTAAAAAAGTTCAAAAAATCTCGAAAGAGCCAATCTCTCTTGAAACTCCGATTGGGGAAGAAGAAGATTCATCATTAGGTGATTTCATCGAAGATAAGAAGATTATCTCACCTGCTGACGCTGTGATGAGTATTACGCTTTCTGAGCAGACACGTGCTGTTCTTTCAACGTTAACTCCAAGAGAAGAAAAAGTGCTTCGTATGCGTTTTGGGATTGGGGAAAAATCGGACCATACTTTGGAAGAAGTAGGACAAGATTTCTTCGTAACTCGTGAACGTATTCGTCAGATTGAAGCGAAAGCTCTTAGAAAGCTAAGACATCCTTCGAGAGCAAAACTTTTAAAGTCATACGTAGATAATTAAGTATTCATATCATTTTCGTTTAATAAAAAAAGCCCTTATGAAAATAAGGGCTTTTTTTTATTTAAAATAATAAATTTTCATTCACATTTTTTTAAATTTGTCCATTAGTTTAATAATTATTTGCGTAAATATAAGCCACCCTATTTAACAAAATTTAGCGTATAATCACTTCTTAATTTAACAAGATGAAACTATGAATGACCGCGCTTGGACAATTCCTGAGAGTATAAATAATGAGTGTAAAAAATATTTTACACCTGCTTTAATTCAAACGGGCCTGCGCTTTTTTAAGCTCTCGCGTGTTTCTATTTCATTTAAAAAAGGTTCTGAAGAAACTTATTATATTGTCAGTGGAATTGTCCGCGATGATAGAACTCATGAAACTAAAATAGTCTATAAGAAGCGCTTAGAGGGATCTCCTGAAGGACCACTTTCATCTAACTGTGATTGTCATCATTGGAGAGAAGGGACTCATTGCCCGCACGTGGTTGCTTTATTTTTAACTTATCAAGTTCAACAATATATTGAAGCTCAAGGTACTGGGACTTCAGACTACGATAATGATTCTGGGCTCCCACCGATTGTGATTAATTCAAGCTTTGGTGTAAACGTTGCTGAATATGGAACTGTTTTAAGTGGAGCTCATCAATTAATTGGTGCTCCTGCTGCTCCTACATACTCATCATTACAATATTTATTACATAATAAAAAAGTTGTGCCTTTCCCGATGCCGGAAAATTTTAAGGGAAAGTTAGAGCTTTATCTAACTCAAGACGAAAAAATCCGGTTTAAATATAAAGGCCCAGAAAGTGACGGCAATAAAATTTATTCTGAAATTTCATTATTTGAGAATTTGTATTTGTTCAACTGGAAAAATGGATC
>CANCFT010000043.1 GCA_947377285.1 Bacteriovoracaceae bacterium | reverse complement strand
CGACAAGCAAATATTCAATTTGGATATTCTGCAACTAAAACTCTTGAAATAGCGCAGAGTCTTTATGAAAAATATAAATGTTTGTCTTATCCAAGGACAGATTCAAAAGTTATGGCCGTATCATCTTTTGAGCTGGTTAAAGATTTAGTTTATAAGTTTAAAAATATTTATCCGGAACATTTTGAAAAATTTGTAGCTAATAAAGTGAGCCCGAAAAACAAAATACTTTTTGATGATTCTCGATTAACAGATCACCATGGACTCATTCCATTGAAAGATTTTTCTGGTGGTGATTCTACACCTGAAGGTAAAATTTTTCATTTAGTTCTTAAACGTTTTATTTCCAATTTTTTAGAAAATCATAAATATTTGGAAACGGAATTAGAGATAACTTGTGAGAATAATTTATTTAAAACTCGAGGCAAGAAAATTTTAGAAATGGGTTTTAAGGTGCTAGAGGGGAGAGAATCTGAAGAATTACTTCCTTCATTAAGCCTGAATGAATTGGGACATTTTAAAGATGGTGAAATTCAATCTAAAAAAACGAAAGCACCCTTTGACTACACTGAAGCATCTTTATTATATGACATGACCAATCCAGCGCGATTAGTTAGTGAATCTGATTTAAAAAAGATTTTTCGCTCTGAAGTTGGTCTTGGAACTCAAGCAACACGAGCTCAGATTATTGAAACATTATTAAAAAGAAACTATGTCGAGAGAAATGGTAAAAACTTACAGGCAACTGATAAGGGAGTTCTGCTAGTTGATCAATTAAGCTCGATGCCTTGTACAAGTTTATTGACGTCAGTCTCACAAACGGCAAAGTTAGAGTTGAAATTGCATTCAATGGCCGATGGAGAGTTTGATGATATTGAGTTCTTGGATTCAATTAATCAATATATTAGTAGTGCAACTGAAGAATGGAAGGCCATATCGACTACTAGCGGAGTTGATAATGAAAAAGTTTATACTGGAAAATTTGCTAAATATAATAAAGAAGGTGCTCGGCCATCGTCTGAACATACTCCAACTAAAACCATCGGCCCTTGTCCAATATGCCAAGCTGAAGTGAGAGATTTTCCTAAATCTTTCAGTTGTTCAAAATGGAAAGAGGGTTGTGGGTTTACAATTTGGAAAGTAGTGGCCAATAAAAAACTCTCAGATTCACAAATTAAAACCTTAATGGTTTCCAAAAAAACGGATTTAATAAAAGGATTTAAGTCTAAAGCTGGAAAGCCTTTTGAAGCTTATTTGCTTTTAAATAAAGAAGGGAAGGTGGAGTTTGAGTTTAAGCCGAGATAATTTATTTAGTTTTTTATTGTGAATACTTTTTAAATCATCTATTCTTTTTTGATATAATTATTCTTTTTTCATAGGCACACGGATGTTCAGATTTAAAAAAAATGGTTTTACAATGGTAGAATTACTTATTGTGGCCGGTATTTTAGCAGGGCTTGCTGTCGTCGCCTTAAATCTAACTAAATTAACTTCAAAATCGAGTGCAAAATTTCAATTTGATACTGATCGACAAATGATTACCAATGAAATTAATGGAATTTTGTCAAATCCTGTGACTTGTAAAACAGTTTTTCATGGTCTGACTTCGACAGGTTTAATTAATGCAGTTACGAGTATCAATGGAAAATTTCCGTCCGATGGCTCTGTGTTTGGAAATTCAAAAATAACTATTAATAATTATAACCTAGAAGCAATTTCTAGTGGTGTGATTAAATTAGTAATCTTTTATAAAAATAAAAGCATTATTAAAGAAACAAACGGGCAAGATCTCATAAGTAATTTTGTCAATCTTAATGTCGCGCTAGATTCGTCCAATAATATTGATACTTGTAATAGCACTGCTAGCGGAATGGCAAGTAGTCAGTGGATAAATTCAGGTTTAAATATTTATTATAGCGCAGGTAATGTTGGTATCGGAAGTGTAATATCACCAAGGGTTTCGCTTGAAGTTTCGGGCGGAATTTTGCCTGGGCCTGCAACAATAGGCCAGACTTGTGGCACAAGTCCAGCTGGAACACTGGCCGTTGATACGGGTACAAGTGCTATTATTTTTTGTAAATCAACAGGTACTTGGGCATCAATTGATATCCCAATTGTGAAAACTTGTCTGGCCGATCAATATGTAAATCAAATTAATGCTGATGGTTCAGTGAATTGTGCTCCTGTTGCTCCACCACCGGCCCCACCGCCTGGGCCTCCTGTTCCGGGAACTATTAATGTTGCCTGTGGAGCAGGTCTTGCTTTGCAAACGATTAATAATGGAGCAAGGACATGTGTTCCTGTTGGTGTTGCTACTCAATCTTGCCCAGCAGGTGAATACGTTAAAGGATTTAATAGTTCGGGAAATATTATTTGTGGACCAGCAGTAGCTCCAAGTGTTGTGGCAGGTGCTGTCTGTAACCCAACTGATTCAAATATTGGAGTTGACGGAACGGGGAAATTTTTTATTTGTAGATAATTATTTTATATGAGGAAATTATGGAAATTGAAAATTCAAATATAACTGAAGAGATAATTTCAAGAAGAAGTTCTTTTGCTTTATTAAAATCATTTTTTTTAGGGGCTTTAGGGCTTTCTCTTTTTAAAGCTAAAAAAGTTGAAGCGGCAACTTGGCAGGAAGTGCAATCTGTAGGGGTAGTTAGAATTGCACCGACAAGACGGATCAATCTTATCGCTGGAGGTTCTGGTCCGGGTTCAATTACAAATGTAGATTTAGAGACATTGCCAGATGGCTCTATTCGATTAGTTACATCATTTACAAGCTATCGTCCAATGGGTGGATGCTTTTTAAGCCACTCTTTAATTTTAGACTCAAATTTTGAAGCTAAAAGAATTTTCGATATTGAGGCCGGAGATTATGTCTTAGACCATAATTCAAAACCAACTAAAGTATTAGAAAAAAGAATTCATTTATTAGGAAAAGAAAAACTTTTTGATATTTCAGGCGAGACTATTACAACAGCTCGACATTTTTTATTCACAACTGAATCATGGTCTTCTATACAACCAGAAATTGATTATATTGAATGCCTACAAAATGATTTGCTAATCTATTCATCTGTTATGAGCGAAGAATTATTAAAAGAGTATGGAGCAAGTCGCTTATCACTAAAACATTCTAAAGAATTAAAAGCTGGAAGTAAACTTTTACTTATTAATAAAGAAATAAAAGAGATTGAATATATTAAAGAAGTCACACATTATCCTGAAGAGACAATGATCATTACACTTACGACTGAATCTGGATCGTTCGTATTGGCCAATGGGATTATTGTTGATGGTCTAACGGACGGATAGTGGTCTTTAATTAGATGAACTTCTGAATAATTGAAAGTTTTTATTATCTTTCTTCCAAATGATTCCATCGAAAATAAAATGAGTAATAAGTGGTGTGGTTAGCATAGCACGAATAAGAACACTAGAATTTGAAAAGATTTCGAGAATATTATTTTGAAAATATTCAAGTGATCCACCTACAGTAAAACTGAGAATTAAAATTAAGGGAGCAAATCTTTTTACATTTTTTAATGAGTGAGTCAGTTTTAGTCGTTTTTCAAATAAAAAATAATAGGGGATAGCATGAGATGTAATTAATAGTATGTAGCTTTGAAGTTCATTCTTAGAAATTAAAAAAGCAAAGGCATAAAGGGAAAAGAAGAAAAGAATTGGAAGTATTTTTGTGTAAACTTTTTTCCATAATATCAAAACAGCAATTGAAGCTATTCCAGTTAAGTAAAGTCGAATTCCCCAGTTAAAAATATGACTCAGCCAGTTATCAGAGAAGAAATTATTAATGTTTATAGGGTGAATTATAATTTCACTAAGTGGTGACGTCCCAACTCTAGATTTAAAATGAAATAAAATAAATGGGAGCAATGTTAAAAAATAATAGGTCCATTTGGTGAACAAAACATCTCGCGTATTTGGTTTACTTTGTAATAAGACTATTCCTAGCCCTTGGCGCATATTGTGAAATATAGTGAAATAAAAGATATAATTGTAAAAAAAATCTTCAAAAAAGAGAAGTATACACAAATTAATTATAAAAGAACCAGTTGTGACAATCCAGACATATGGTTTTTTTAACTCATTAGGATCAGCGTAAACTTCAATCATTGTAGAGTAAACATGACCAGAGTCCAACAAATAGATAGTAATAAAAATAAGAATACTGGAAGTGAGAAGTTGAGGAGAAAAACTCAAGAGAAATGCTAAAAATGTCACACAATATATTTTTAGAAAATCTTCCACAGGACCTTTAAATATGTAATTATTATTTAACAAAATTCATCCTGAGGATAATTATCTTGAATACTAAATATCTTAATTTATATAATTTAACTTAAAAGAGAAAGTTCAAAATGAAGAGGTTAAGATCAATAGATTTAATTAGGGGATGGGCAATATTAGTTATGCTCTTTGCGAACTTAGCACCTACTTTTTTTAATTTTTCAAAATATTCTTATATTCGATTACTTTTTTCAACTGCTGCGCCTATTTTTATATTTCTAACTGGCCATGTCACGGAAATGAAATTGTCAGAAAATAAATCAATGAAAAATAAAATCTTCTTTCGAATAATTCAAGTTTTATTTTTAGGAGTACTAATAGATGTATTTATTTGGAAAATTGTTCCCTTTGTTACATTTGATGTTTTGTATTTGATTTCATTTGCACAGTTTTTAATACTTATTTTAAGTTTTAATAAATCTATGACTCTAAAATGGATTGTATTCTTTTGTATAATTATCATATCTCTAGTTTTACAAAAAACTTATAATTATAGAATAGAATTGCCTGAATTAGGTTTAGGCATATTTTTTAACGAGTTTAATTTAATCATTGAAAGTTTGCCTATTAAACGTGCATTTTTTGATGGTTGGTTTCCCATTTTCCCCTGGATTGCTTTTTCTTTGATAGGAGCAATTTCTTATCATTATCAAAAGTATCTTAATAGGATATATTATATATTGATATTTCTAGGAATATTTCTATTATTTGTAGTTGTTAAAAGTAATCAATTTAATGTGAATTTTGTTAGAAATGGATACCTGGAACTTTGGTATCCTCCTTTTGGTTTTATGATTTTAATTCCTATTTCTATGGTTTCTCTCACTCTTGCATGTATTGCTAAATTTAATCAATTTTCAAATAGTTTTTTTAGTACCATTCTTATGAATTTAGGTAGGAATAGTTTATTCATTTATTTATTTCAATCTTTGCTTAATTCTATTTGTTCTTCAAATATTCATATTGTACATAATTCACAAAAATTAAATATTTTAATTTATTTTAGCATTATTATTTTTATCATTATCATTGCTAACTTAATTGAAAAAATAAAAAAACACGAATGGTGGGAAAAATTTCCTTTCATTATTAAGTTTTTTTTAGGGTATTAAAAAAGTAGAACTTTGAAATCTTACACTCGCAATAAAACGGTCAGGTATTGTTGACGTGTTTATTAAAATATTAGATGAAAATTATTGAGATCTCCTATATTATTATAAGATAACGAGTAACCTTGGGAGATCTTATGTCTTTTCCGGATAAAATTTTTGATAAAACAAAAGTGAATTACGTTCAAAAATGCGCTTATGTTTTAAATTTAATTAAAAATAAAAATGAAAGTATTTGGTTAAAATTCAAAGTTCAATTTGAGTCTCTAAAGCCAGAAGAATCATATGAGTTTTATAATACCCTAGTTCATGAATATCAAATTCTTCTTTCTGATAAACCTGGAGAAGTGGGTGTTGATAAACTAGTTCCAGCGATTATTACAAAAAAAGTTAAAACGGTTAAGTTTGATGACACTATAAAAAAAGTAGAAGTAGGCAAGGAAGTAGGTAAAGCAGCTGTTGAATTAAAAGCACCAGTTAAAAAAGAAGCAGTGAAGAAAGCTCCTGTTAAGAAAGCAGTGGTGAAGAAAGCTCCTGTTAAGAAAGCAGTGGTGAAAAAAGCTCCTGTTAAGAAAGCAGTGGCAAAGAAAGCTCCTGTTAAGAAAGCAGCAGTGAAGAAAGCTCCTGTTAAAAAAGCAGCGGCGAAGAAAGCTCCTGTAAAGAAAGCACCCGCTAAAAAAGCAGTTGTTAAAAAAACAAAGAAGAAATAATTGATAAATAAAAAAGCCCATTGATTTCTCAATGGGCTTTTATTAGATTTGGTTAATAATTTTTAAATCTTAGTACTTTCAGAAAAGAAATTTAGTGGCTGGCGAACATCAACTAAGCCTCCACCTTTAGGCTTTGGAAAATCAATCATTCTTAAGATATTAGACATACAACCAATACCGCGGTCAGAAAATTTTGTTTGTGCTGATTTAATATTAACTTTTGAAACTTTTCCATCACCTTCTATTCTAAAATTTAAATCAACTATTCCTTTAATTTTTTCTGATTGCTCTTGAAGTTCTTGTTGGTAACAAAATTTAAATTGTGCCAAATATTCACCTAAGATTTTTCTTAAAATTTCAGGGTCAATTGATCCTAAGACCACTGTATCTGCTTGAACGAAAGCCGTATCAATTCCTTTTTTGTTTGCCAGTCCTTTTGTCGAAGTTGATCTGTCGTAATTACCAACAGAATCTTTTCCACCAAGATGTCCTGATCCATCACCAATTCCAGCAGGTGCGCGGTAGTCACCAGTTAAATTGTTTCCTTTATTGGCAACACCTGAACCAGTCGCTGCTGTTCCACGACTTCCATCCGCAGCTCCGGCCGCAAGAGTCATTGTAGAGCTATTTCCCATAAGGGCCTTTAAGCCACGTCCTTTAAATTCATAACCCTTAGTTGCAGAGTCACCAAGAGCACCTGAGGGGGCATTTGGACTCGAGAGTGGGCCTTTTTTAGGAGAACCAGCTTTAGATTTTTGTACAGTTTGAGTTTTCGTTTGATTAGGATCTCCAGTAGCACCAGTACTATTACTAGTGACAACTTTGGCCCCTGCTTCGGCATTCGTTAATACCTTAGCAACATCTTCTCGTGTAAATTTTTTTTGCTTTCTATAACTTTCAGAAGGAGTAATGTACTGCATTTTTATTGAAGAGAGTTTTTCTTTTATAGGAGATTGCATTTCTCCATGTGGAAATTTCATAAAGAAAAGAAAAACGTGCAATAAAAAACTTCCGATTACTGCATTTCTAAAAAAATTCTTGCTCGACTCATCTTTATTAAAGTTTCGTCGTGGCAATTGTAATTTTGAGGTTGTTGCCGTCATGCGATCACTTCCTAAAATACCGTCCTAATTAATTCTTTTTTCCTTCTTCTGCCGCAATCGAAAAGTTTTTCGCTCCTGCGACTTTTGCCATATCCATTAGCTCTATAGCTTTTCCAAGATTGGCCGAAGTATCTCCTTCAAGAATAACTGAATCCGTTTTTAATTCTAAAAGTGTGCTGGCTATTCTTCGTGATATTTCAGGACCACTAACTTTTTTACCATGAACAACAACAGTTCCTTCTTTTGATAATGTAATCACTAGAATTTCTGCTTCTTTTTTCTGATTTGTTAAAGTTGTTTTAGGTAGCTCGATGTCCATACCAGACTCAATAGCAACCGAAGAAGAAACCATAAAAACAACTAGAAGCACTAACATAATATCGATCAGTGGAGTCATGTTGATATCTGCAACGATTGCATCATCATCATCTCCGTCTCCCATTTTACCCATTGACATATATTGATCCCTGTTTTTTTAATTAATTTTGCAGTTGATAATTATTTTTTAAGAGAATGGTATTGATCGGCCATATCGCCTAAATCATTTTTAAATTCTCTTGCGATTTCTGCAATTTTAGTTTGAAGATAGTTATAAAAAATAACTGCGAAGACTGCTACAATGATCCCACCAGCAGTTGCAATAAGTGCTTCTGAAATTGTTCCAGCAACAACCGCGAATCCTGCTTTTCCAGAAGATCCAATGGCCTTAAAGGCACCCATGATCCCCCAAACAGTTCCAAAGAGACCTACGAATGGAGCAGAAGATCCAATAGTACCTAAGATCCAAAGATTCTTTTTTAAGTCAGCATTTGTTTCACTTATTCTTCTATGAAGCCTTTGTTCATATTCATCTTTACCAATAGCTTCATCAAAAACAGCATAATGAGCTTTTGCAATAACATCAGGGCAATTTTTATATAGAGCTTCCATTTCATTTAATTTATGTGAAACAATTATTCTAGAAGCTTCATCTTGATATTTATGGGCGTCTTTTTTAAATTTAACTAAGTAAAGAATTTTGTGAATGGCGACAATCCAGATTGCTACTGAGAAGATTAGTAGCGGGTACATGATAAATCCACCTTGTTTGAATACTGCGATAAAATCCATAGGAACTCCTTCTTCTGTCAGTTGACATTGGACGGGCCATTACTGCTCCATTTCCGGGGTTATTGTTTTGAGAACGATCTAATTACTTATTATCTTTTTTTGCCTGTTCTTTAATTTTAGTTTCAATTTCTTCAAGTAAAAATTTATTTCGTTGATTGTATTCATCTGCATAAAGACGCTTTTCGATTATTTCTTTAGCTTCTTTAAGTCGATTTTTTTGCATGAGATTGTATGCGTACAATCCAACAATATCAGGACGATTTAAATAATTAGATTTGATTCTTTGAATAGTTGAGAATGATTTATCTAAATCATTCTTTCTAAAATAAAGAAGTGACAATGAATAAAGTAAGTCGATGTCATCTGGATTTTTTAATTCTAATTTTTTTAACATCTCAAGAGCTTTATCATTTTCATTAAATTCAATGTAAAGCTGAGCAATATTGAATTGCGGTGTAAAAAAATTAGGGATGAGTGTTTTTGAACGAGTAAATGAATCATAAGCCTCATTGTAGCGTTTAAACTTCAAATGTATTAAGCCTAGATTATTTGTAAGAGTTGCCTCTGCTAATACTTTACTTTGGTCTTTAACCATTGGAAGTGCTTCAATGCCTAAATCATAATAAAAAAGAGCTTTAGAGAAATCTTTAGAAAGAGAATAGCATGTTCCAAGAGCATTCCAATAAAATGGATTTGTCTTATTCTTATGCATTTCAGTTTCTAAAAGGTTCATACCCTTTGTAAATTTATTTTGGTGGCAAGCAAGTAGTGCTTTAGAGATAAAATCGTTTTCCTGACTATCCATGGTGTCTAGGCGATTTGTATTGTATCTCATAAGAGATTCTTCTTTTAATAAATCTACATCTGCTGTTTCTATTTTTTTATTAAAACTCTGAGTTGAACACCCAGCAAGAATTGCAGATATCGTCATCGTTAAAAAAGAATGTCTCAGTAACTTCGATCTCATTTTCGCTGGCCTCTATTTAAGTCAATCGTATTCGAGAAGATTATGGCCGAATGGTAGTTTAGATTGTTTTGCATTTTAGTTTGCAAGCTTTCTTCACTCTTATCTTTGCCTAATTCCTTTCTCTGATCGAATTTATCATGTTTTTGAACTTCAAAGAAAAAATTATTTTTCTCCAAATATGACACTTTTTCTCGATCAACTTGCAAGCCCTTAGCGGTGAGTGACTCAGTTATTTGGCGCATTCCCTGTTTAAAGCCTTCTAAGTACTTGGCGTCAACCCCTTTAGGAATAAAGGAATTAATTGAATTCACCAAAGAATAGTAGGGGGTAGAAAGAACTTCACGGATTAAAATAACCTCCTCTGGGGTAGAGTTTTTAGATAGTAAAACGGCCTCCTTGTTAAGCTCTGAAATTATTGAAAAGTATTGTTCAATTTCTGAGTTATATTTTTCATCATCAAATTTTGGCAGAGATGTAAATTCGAATTTTAAATGGTTAACTTTTTCTCTAAATGTAAGTACCAAGTCATATTGATTAAACATTCCTTCCAAATTCATTGCTGGATTTTTTGAGTTCATCGCTATAATTTCTTTTTTTACTTTTTCTTTAGATTCGTTCGGTGTTTGCCAAAATCTATATTTTAGGTAACGCCCCATGATTCGAGCTAATTTGTCATTGTCAGAATGGGCCTGATAGTATGATGTTATTTCTTTATTATCATCTAATGCAATTAAATGTTCTAAACTTTCTTGTTGAGTTTTTTCTACAATGCGTTTTTCGATTTTACATTTTTTATAATCAATTTCAATATTGCTTAACTTAGCACCTTGAGAATCCTCAATAACACTATTGCCAACAATTAATTCATAAAATCCTTCTTTGCCTACAAACTCAACCTCGCAAAATCTTTTTAATACTTGTGTTGAAAGATCTGTAGATAAATTGAAATTTTGTAAAAGTCTGTATCCTTTTGCTAAAACCAATAGGGAAGGCGTTATTTTAATTAGATCCTTATTGTCATATATTTCTAAACTTCTATTAAGCCATTTATAGGACTCTTTTGCTTTGTTTTGCTCTTGAGCAAGAGCAGCAATAGCATGAGCGGCTTCAGCTTTTGTTCGCTTTGGATACTTCTTAGAATCGTAAATAGATTCATAACCTTTAATTGCTTCTTTATACTGACCAAGTTTTTCTAAAGCTTGGTATTTATCAAAAAGAAGTCCACCTAATACTGCAATTGAATTTTGAATGTAATCAGAATCAAATTTGAGGTAACCTTTTTCAATCTTGTTAATCCAAAATGCTAATTTATCAGTATTTTTTTCTTTAATATATGTATCTAAAATTTGTGTAAGCATTTCGCGATGAATTTTAACATCATCTTTGTAATTATAAATATAAACGAGTAATACATTGACTGCTTTTTTAGTTTGATGAAGTTCAAAGTATTTACTAAATAATTTTTGATAGATCGTTTGTGATTTGTCAGATTTTGGAAATAAAATCACATAGTTTTTAAATGCGAAAATTGTATATTCATTTTCTTTTTGCTTACTAAATTTAGCTAAGTCAATTGTTGATAATAATGCATCAAATGTTTTTTTAGTGACATCGCCACTGTCTTTTGCAATCTTTGAATTCATCACAGAGCGAACATAAAACTTTAGAGCAGTTTGGAAGTCATGAATTGAAAGGGCCGTTTCCCCTTGATAGTAGCGGTATTGATTCTTGTTTTTTTTATCGATGGTTGAAAGAATATCAAAATATCTCATGATTTTTTTATAATCATTTTTACTGTAAGTAATTTCTTCCTTTGTTTTGTCTTTAACCAAGTTGACTTGCATGAAACCCGCAACTTCTTTAATTTTATTTACGGCAATTCCTAAGTCATCTTGGTCTAATTTATTTTTCTTGAAAAGATCTAAGATATTATTTGAAGTTTCAAAGTAGAGATCATCTTTTTTACTCTCTCTATAAATATCTAGTTGAGTTAATCTTACTTTCATTTCAAGGTTTATATCTTTTCTTTTGTGAGTGTCTTTTAAAGCTGCTCTAAGGACTTCTTCAGTAATTGAAAAATTGTTTTTGCTCATAGAAGAATTTGCTAACATTAAAAGCCAAGGAGATGCAGGAGTTGTATTTTTTTCGTAAAACTCAATACCTTCTTTAGTAGCATCAGCTTGAACATAAAAAATACCAATTGCATTATTAATTTGTTCCCGCATTGAAACATATTTTTTATTTTTAGTTGTTTCAAAGGACTCTTTAACTAGTTCAATGGCCCTTTTAAAATTTCTTTCTTTTAGATAACACCAACCAGCATTATATAAATGCTTCCCATACCATTCATTTTCTGTATTTTTTAATACGTCTTGATAATAAGAAATGGCATCGTGGTAACGTTTGCTGTTGTAATAAAATTCTGCCAAAGATGTTTTGGCGTTATACATTGTCTTTGAATTTTCTTTACTAAATTGTATTGATAGCTTGAGAAAATGTTCAGTTTCTAAACTTGAACCAAAATCTCTAGAATTAATGGCCAAGGCATAATAAATTTCATTTATTCTTGGGTATTGGGGATAGTCTTTGATAATGGCCAATGCAAATTTTTCGGCTGCAAAGTATTGTTCACGAGAGGATTTAAAATATGAATCTTTACCATTTGAAGCAATCGTTTTTGGATCTGCATTTAGTAGCGTAAGGTTTTCTTTTTCTTTAACGAGTTTAGTTTTTTCTGAGAATAATTCAAATAAACGGTGTTTTAATTCTGGTCCAGAGTAATTATTACTATTTATTGTTTTGATTTCGTTATTAACAAGACTCATAAGTTGAGACCATTTTTCAGCAGACTCTTGAGCTAAATCTTTCGGCTCAGCAGAAAAAGTAATAGAGGATTGGATTAGAATTGAAGTTATTAAGAGAGTTTTCAACATGATGATCAGTCCTATCGTAAGTTTTCTATTTCTCGTCTATTTTCAAAGTCAAAATTGGTTTTTTCTAAAAGAGATCTGGTAAAGACTTTTCTTTCTCGTTCATTGACTGTTAAGTCACCTGGAGCGACAATTTGTCCTTTGATTTCCATGCTGCCCAAATCAACAACTTCATATTCCTTATATTTGTAAATGGTATTAGCTTTACTATTTGCTTTGTCTTGAGCAAAGCTAACAGAACTAATTAATGCCAAAATAAAAAAGATATATTTAATTTTCATATTATTTTTTATCCTTAGTTTCATCAATGCATTTTGATTTTAATCCAAATGAATAATCTCCCAATTCATCGGCCCAAAATGACCCATTAAAATCAAAGAAATATTGAGTAATTTTTCGATTAACGTTTTTTTCTGAACCGCGGTCTCTTAAGTTAAATTTTTCAGAGTTGCTATTGTATATTTCTTCACGTTTTTTCGACAGCAATTCAAGTTTTAAATTGAACATTGAGTAACTGTGTTTATGAATTTCATTGATGAAAGTGAATATTTCTTTTTTTATATAATAATTAATTTTATTACTTATAAAAGTAATAGTAGAGTCAAGGTTTGCTTCAAGATGGACAGTGAAATCATTTTTGTTTTTAAGTTTCTTTAAAAGTGCTAGTTCTTCTTTGGCTGATTTTAAACTTACTAGATCCAAGTTGAATTTAACTTGCTTTCTTGTTTGAGTAATTAGGTTTCGAATAAATGGATTTAAGTTTTGACGTGTTTCTGGGTCTGCGTAATAAAGGTCTAAAAAATAAGTATTTGATTTTTTATTTTGTCCTAAGATTTCTTTAAGTGCTAGAGCTTTGGGTTGATAAAAGTCATAGAAATTATCAACGACCTTTAAAGCATCGTCGTAGAGGCAAAGATTGTAGTATGAAAGGGCCATTAGAACTTCTGCTTCCGGAAAAAAATAACTTTCTAAAAGGGGAGACTTGTATGTAACAGTTAAACCGATAGCTCGGTTATAGTCTTTCAAGTAATAATGGGCCCAAGCTTTATCCATTAAAATATATGGCCATTTATAAGATCGTTTATCAATTTGTTCATATGTTTCAAGAGCTTCTTCATATTTTTTATCTTCGATTTTTACTCGAGCTGTTCGTATTAGGCATGTCTCTTTCATGTAAGTATAATATCTTTTAAGCTTTTCACCAGCTTTTGAATTTTCTTGAAGAGCTGATTTTTGCACACATAGATTATAAAAATTCAAAGCCTCAATATGTTTTCTTTGAATATTTTTAATTGTTCCTTTCATTAAATCAGCCTCTATGGCAAATTTATGTGACTCAGGTATGCGTGATAAAACTTCATAGGCTTTATCATATTGTTCACTGTTAAATAGCCTCGTACCTAATATGAGCGATATAGATGGAATTGAAAATTTTTCTAATTTTTTTTCTTCAAGATTTAAAACGGCCATCGTTCCAGTCTTAATTACTAGAGTATCAATATCTGCTTCGAGCTCAGCATCCATTTCTTGGTGATCTTCAACATAAGTATTGATATATGGAATAGCACTAAAATAAAATTCCCCATCAATTAATTCATGGGCAATTTTTCTATTTTTGTCGGGTGATTTATCTTTTTCTGCAATTTCAGCAGCAGCTTTTGCTGTTGCATGGGCCATATTCGCAAAGAAAAGCGAAGAGCAAATAGTAACGAGTAAAAATTTTGTCCAATACTTCATCCAAAACCTCAAAGCTTAAGTATTTTCTTAATATGAAAATCCTAAACTTAATAACGTATCCATATTATTTCTTGTTTTATCTGCCCCTGCTTTCCCAGAGATTGTTGGTCCTGGTGCTCTATAGTTATTCATAATAACACCTAAACTAATATGAATATTTTTGGAGGCATGAAGCGTAAGTTCTGTTTTGCCTATAATAGAAGCATAAGATTCGGTACTATAGTTATTGGCTTTAAGTGGAGTTCCAACTGTGGAAGCATTACTTTCAGTATTGAGTTTTCCCAATCCCAATCCAAATGACCAGTCAAAATAAAAGATTTTATTAAAAGTATTAATTTTTCCATAAAAGGGTGCGTATTTTGCGATTAGCCCATAATTATTTTTAGTTTTTCTGATAAATGGAATCGATCCATTGAGTTTTTTTAAATTGGTAAATGCATCATTATCAGAGTTACTATAAGTTGTATAAAGTGCTTCGACTGCCCACTCTTCATTTAAATAAAACCCCAAATTTCCATGAACAAATGTAGTGTCTTGAAATGTAGAAGAAAGGCCCAAGCCTATGCCAAGATTGGCATAGGCTGAGTGTTCTTTCTTGTGGACCTTATTTTGGAGTACATAAACTTTTTTGTCTGGATCTAACCAAAGAAAATCATAGAGATCTTTTTCTGCGGCATAGGCCGACTTAGTCGCTAGGACTATCGCCGATAGCATTAACGTGTTTACCGCGAGATTTTTTAAATCCAAACCCTTCATTAAATAGCTCCTAAAATTACATTTGCTTTAACTTGATAATCAATTTCAACTTTTGCTCCTTGAACAGGAACAGCATTAGCATTAAATTTAACTGAGTGTGATACTGAGTCATATGTCCAACCAGTTGTCACTTCAGCATTGTTAACAAATACTTTAACATTATTTGAGTAAGGAGCGTCTGCTAATGGAAAACTTTCAACAAGAGCTACGATACTTGTTCCAATATCAACTAAGATTGAAGAGAAATCATCTTTAATTTCACTTGAAATTCCACCAGTAGTAGTTGCTGCTAGCATATAACGATTTCCTATCGAATCAGATAAAGTGTGATCTGCTGGTAAAGTTTTTGTTATTACACTATAGATCTTAACCATTCCTTTGCTAGATTTCAAAGCATAAAATTTATTAAGGTAATCTGTGACTGCTTTTTCCGATTGATCTTCTTCGTCACTAATTTCGACTATGGCCAAATTAGCATCTGGTCTTAAAAAACTCGAAGCATATCGGTCAAAGAATGTTGATGAAGTTTTTAATCCTTGTTCAACTCCAGATCCGTTAATCCCGACTTTAACGATCGATTGAAAATAGGCCATAAACTGAGCTTTACCTACAGTTTTTAGATAAGTTGATGTGAGTTTAGAGGCATCTCCAATCATTAAACCATTATATTTTGCAGTTCCATCAGTTGTTGTAATGGCCATTTTAAAATTAGTATTTTTATTTAAAAATTTATCAATAAAAATACCTAAACTATCACTTAATCTTTTTTGTTTGTTGGCCATTGACCCAGAATTATCGATCATCCAAAGGATATCGACATCACCATCTTTAAATGAATTTTGAACAAAAAATTCTTTGCGGTCATTTAGAATTACAGGGACTGTTGTTCCTGA
>CANCFT010000042.1 GCA_947377285.1 Bacteriovoracaceae bacterium | reverse complement strand
GCAAATTGGAATACATTTAATAATAAACAAGCGGCCCTATCAGCAGGAGCTACAATTAACGGAATTGTTTATCCGGCCAATGGTGCACAAACATTAACAGTTCCACTTGCTCCAGTTTCGCTTACAGATGCTGTTAACAAACAATACGTCGATACTTTAACAGCAGGAGCGTGGAGCTCGAGTTCTGGAAATGTTTATCGCACGACTGGAAATGTAGGTATAGGTGTAGCAAATCCTGGAACTCAACTTCAAATTGGAACAGATGATTGGTCAGCACCTAAAACAACTTATGAGACTGCTCGTTATCTGCAACTTGGTGGCGCTGAATCAGGTGGTATGGTTTTGATGGGTCTAGGTCAATATGGTACATACTCGCCGGCCTATATCGGTTTTCAAGATAAAGATTCATCAAATGCAACATACGGTGATTTAATTTTTCATACTCGTAATGTAACGACTGATACTCTTCCACCAGAACGAATGCGAATTACAGGTTCTGGAAATGTTGGTATTGGAACTATCACTCCGGGATCAGCTCTAGACGTTAAAGGAACAGGTGGTTTAAGATTAGAAGGATCAACGTCGGGATATGTTGGTTTTCAAGCACCAGCTACTGCTGGATCTACGACTTACACATTACCGTCGGCCGACGGCGGAACAAATCAAGTTTTAACAACTAATGGAACAGGAACTTTATCGTGGACAACTCCGGTCGGTGGCGTAACTTCTGTGAACTCTCTTACAGGAGCAGTGACATTAACGACAACAAATATTACAGAGGGAACAAATCTCTATCACACCGATGCTAGAACTCTCGCTTCTCCGTTAACAGGATTTAGTAATGCGACTAGCACCGCAATCGTCGCTACAGACACCGTTTTGGCCGGTATTGGTAAAGCACAAGGACAAATTAATTCATTAACGACTTCAGTTTCAGGAAAAGAGCCAGCAATCACAGCGGGCTCTACCTCTCAATATCTTCGCGGTGACAAATCTCTTTCAACTTTTGCCAGTGATATTTGGGCAACAGTTTTAACTGGATTATCAACTGTAACTAGCACAGTAATTACTGCCACTGACACTATTTTAGTTGCCTTTGGAAAATTACAAGCACAAATATCTGCTCATACAACGACAATAGCGGCGAAAGCCGATTTAGTTAATGGTTCTCAATCAATTACGGCAAGTAATATCAACGTGACGACCATTAATGGCGCTGCTATTCCAATAA
The DNA here is from genome assembly GCA_947377285.1 of Bacteriovoracaceae bacterium. Lineage (GTDB taxonomy): Bacteria > Bdellovibrionota > Bacteriovoracia > Bacteriovoracales > Bacteriovoracaceae > Bacteriovorax. The sequence goes on along the minus strand of CANCFT010000042.1, from coordinate 14,740 downwards.
GCACACAATGGACCACTAGTGGATCAAATATCAATTATGCCACTGTGGGAAATGTGGGTATCGGTGTTGCCTCACCAACTGCTAAATTAGATGTTCAAGGACAAATCGTTTCGCGAAGTATAAATAATGGTTCAGCCGTGGCTTTTGATATGAGCTTAGGGAATACTCAATACACCTCTGCATCTTGTGGAGCAATGACGATGACGAATTTGCAAGATGGTGCAGATTATACAATTGTAGTTAAGGGAGCAACATCTGGTACATGTACATTTTCATCTGCTGGGTACAGCTATCGTTTCTATCCAACTAATGGTGCTTCAACTCCAAGTACATATTCGGTCTATAGTATGAAAGTTATTGGAACAGATGTTCTCGTCAGTTGGATTACTGGATTTTAATTTTATGAAAATTATTTTTAAATACCTTTTCATTATTGTCGCTGTGCCATTTATTTGTGGTTTTTCCACAATAGATTTCTGGCAACAACATAAGTGCACCAGTGGCTGGGCCATCTACACTGTTGCAGGTGCTCAAACTTTCACTTTACCTGCTAACTGTACTAGCTTTCATGTCTATGCCAAAGGTGGTGGTGGTGGTACCGGTGGAAATAATATAGCTTCATTAACTTATGGAACCGGTGGAAACGGCGGTTATGTCGTAAAATCTTTTACTGCGCAAACCAGTGGAACTGTCTACTCGATTTATGTAGGAGCAGGCGGAATAGGGTGCGGCGGAGCTGGTGGAGCTGGTGGAACATCTGGAACAGGAGCAAAGGGTGGAAACGGAAATAAAGGGGGGGCAGCTGGAGCAGCTGGAGCAGGTGGTGTGCCAGGTGGAGCTGGTGGTGCTGGAGGTACAGGAGGAACTTCGTTGAAAGGCGGAACTGGTGCCTATGGCGGGGGATCAGGTGGAGATAATGGATCCAACGACGGTGGTGGCGGTGGCGGTGGTGCAACAACACTTTATCAAGGTGCAACTCTTTATTTAGCTGCAGGCGGCGGCGGCGGCGGGGGAAGTATTGATACCGGAGCTACTGCAGGTCAAGGTGCTGGTGGACACGGTTGTTTTGCAGGTGGAGTTGCAAGCTATACAGGACAAGCGGGAGGTGCAACTTCAGCAGCTTTATCCGGTGGAGGCGGTGGAGGTGGAAACTGTTTTTGCTTAACGGGACTTTGTGACATTACTCCTACCAAAGCGGGCGATGCTACAGTTTATGTTCCTTCCAATGTAACGGGTGCAACAGGTGGTGCTGCAAATTCTTCGGCCTCTTGTACGGCTACACAATCAGGTGCTGCGGGAAGCATCTTCATCGTTTATCCATAATAATTTATCATTAAATATTTTTACTGAATTGATAGGCTTTGCTTATAAGCAAAGATGCTCCTAATCATATGATTTAATCTTTTCTTAATTTTTAATTCTTAACTTAATGCTGGCCTCTACACTAAAGAATTCAAATCAAAGTTTTAAATGAAAGATCTCTAACTAAATAACTGGAGCTTGTACTAATTTAAATGCCAACTTTTGTGGTCATCATTTAAGCAGTCGTAAACAATAAAATACATTTTTTTTGAAAATAAAAAAGCCAATTTTCTTAAGGTCGGTGGCATATCCGGATGATTTTTCAGGCAAAGAAATTGGATTAAATTTACAAAATCGCAAATGAATATTTTCAAGACCGAAAAAAAGATTAAATCGACTAATATCTACAGCATAATCAATTAATCACTTTAGTTTTGATTAACAACACCTATGCAAGTGGACTTAAAATCTGAGGTATTAATGTTAAAATTCAATGGATCAAAAATTCCAATTCTACTTGTCTTTAGCAGTCTTTTTGTTTTTCAAGGTTGTAAAAATGCAGCGACTTCTAGAAAAACTGCTAGCTCAGACGCTAATAGTATTTCTGAAAGTGAATTGAGGGCTTCTGCTTATGGAGCACTAATTTTTAGTGCAACTCCAGCGGCAACAACTATTAAGAAAGTTGATTCAATTTCTTATGCACCAAAATCTTCCAACACAACTGTTAAAAAAATTGAATGTTCACTAGATTCATCGGCCTATGCAACTTGTGTAAGCCCTTCGGCCTTAATGGTAGCCATTGGAAGTCATACTTTTAAAGCACGAGGCCTTAATAATAACGGCAAAGTCTTAAGTACTATTTCTTATACATGGAAAGTCGTTGCAGACACCAGTACAACTACTCCTGTAGTCAATGTTCCTGTCGTTACTCCTCCGGCCGTTTTACCACCAGTTGTCTTACCTCCAGTTGTCACTATACCTAGTCCAACTCCAGTTGTCCTACCTCCAGTTGCATCTGTTCCTACTGGATCAAATGGCTGGATACCATGCTCTGTTGAAGGCGAGGCATGTATCTTTTCAGGTTCTCGAAGAGTCATGTATGGACTGACACCTACAGATACAACAATTATTAAAACATTTTCTAACAAAATCGATTGCAGTGATACCACTTTCGGTGGAAACCCAGATCCAAATGGTTGGTCTAAAAAGTTTTGTTGGTATGAAGGAACAGTAGCTCCAATAGTGCCTTCAATGGCCATGACTGGTCCGACTGTTGATTATACTAAAATTCCAACTGCTAACCCTGGAACGGGACTTGAGTTAATCGGACCACAAGTAGAAACTCTTACTCCAGATAGTATTGGAGCATTCCGTGAGCCATGTCTCTTTTCTCACTTCGCTTACGATGACCCAATCGTTTTTCCGGGACAACCAGGTAAATCACATTTACATGCTTTTTTTGGAAATACCGGCGCCAATGCTTTTTCAACAGTTGACTCAATTGCCAATACTGGAACATCAACTTGCTCTGGTGGGACTTTAAACAGAACTGCATATTGGGTCCCAGCTTTAATTGATACAACTAATGGATCAGTAGTACGGCCTGCAAGCATTATGACTTATTATAAAACTGGCTATTACGGAATCAAGCCTGCTGATATACATGCAGTTCCGACGGGACTCAGAATGATTACTGGAAATGCAAAAAATGCGGCCGCTGATACTACGACAGCTGAATACTCTTGTGTAAGTTCTACAAACGCAGGCTTATGGCAAAACTCAATTCCTAATTGTGCTGTAGGAGATGAAATGCTCATGGTCGTCGAGTTTCCTCAATGTTGGGACGGAGTGAATTTAGATTCAGCTGATCACAAATCACATATGAGTGGAACCGTGAATGGAGCATGTCCAAAAGATCATCCAGTTGCGATACCAGTTATTTCTTTTAATGTTCACTATAAAATTGAAAAAGCCAATGCAGGTCGTGGATGGAGACTATCATCAGATAACTATGATGCTAGTTTGCCAGGTGGATATTCAGGACATGGAGATTATTTCTTTGGTTGGAAACCTGAAATTGTCAAAAGCTTTACAGAATCATGTTTAAATAAAAGTCTTGACTGTCACGCTGAAGAATTAGGAAATGGAAAAAGATTGGGTGGCATTTAAGTCAAAGTTTAGAATCTTAAATTCTTAAATAAATAGTAGTGCCGGGCATCCGGCACTTTCTATTTTTCAAAACTCAGTATATCATTTAGTCATTAATGAATAAAGAATGGTTTGTTTTTAAAGGCTCGCATCACGTAGGTCCCTTTTCAATTGAAGAGATGGAAATCTCTTTCAAAGAAGGAGCAATCTCGGCCCAAACTCTCGTCTGGAAAGAAGGTCTTGAAAAATGGGAGGCCTTTAGTTCAATAAAAACTTTTCACTTTATATTTGACCCTAGTCTAGAGGGGATGTCTCCACCTCCAATACCTAATATTCCAGCCCTTCCTAAATTTCAAAAAAATACCCATCCTGAAATTCCTGCATTCCAATCAATAGAAGATGATCTTCCTCCTCCCGTGCCATTGGATGCCATCTTGAATCCTTCGGGAGATAGTAAATTTAGTCTTTTTACTGATGATAAAAAAATCAAATCGAAAAAATGGACTTTGGTCGCAGGGGCCTTCATTTTTATTATAGTAGTTGCTTGGTTTGTACAAAATCAGCAAAATGCTGGAGTACAATTAAAAATCAAAGGTCTCATGCCTGTTTATTTAGAAAAATTAGACCAAATGGCCACCAAAAATTCCTCACATTTTGAAGTGGCTTTGGCCCTGTCTTTAGATGGATTAACTCTTTGGGGAAGTAGCAATTACCCGGGAGTAATTTCGACGAATATAGAATTAAAATCTATTCCTAAAAGAGTATTAGGTATCGACGATGTGACAGTTAAAGTAAAAGGCCAGTTAGTTGACCATATTGGTAAGTTTAATAGGATGGTCTTAGCAGATGGGTCTAAATTTCTTCCAGGTGAATATAAAGTTCATATTGAAGCTTATGAAATCCATTTTCTCAACCGCAATTTTAGAAGCCTATCAAGTATGCCATTTTTTAAATCTTTAAATAAAACCTATGTGTTTAATGATAAAACTCTTATTTATTCTGGAACACCCAGAGAGTTTGAAAAAAGGCTTTTTGATTATTCTGCAAGCATTGAAGTTGAAATCTTAAAACCTTACCAAGATAAATTAGAACGGATTCAAACTTTCGAATCGATGTTGAATGAAGTCTCTCAAAGTTATTTAATGATTTTAGATAAAGCTAAAATGGGAAAAAATATTTCCTTATTTGAAGCTAAGTTTATTAAAGAAATTTCACCCTTACTTCAAGTTTTAGTTGTAAAGGCCAATGAGTTGTCAGCTGATCCAAAATTAAGTGCGGCCGACATTGGACCCAATGCCATTGCAACTTACCGCGATCAAGTTTTAATTGGAAAACAAATTGGTGAATTGGCCAGTGATATGATTACTAAGACTACGGTCATTAAAAAACTTACTGAAAAAGATAAAAGTGATTTAAAAAGTGAATTCGACAAACGCGCTAAGGCCATAAAAGTTCAAATTGATATGAATATTAAAAAGCTTGAAGCTCAAATTCAAAAAATATCTAGATAAAAAAGAATTTTAAGTCAAAATATCAAGTCAAATGATCTTTTAATTTCCAAAATCTGGTCATAACTCAATTCTGGTTTTGGCGTAGCAGAGACTGGTGCATTGGGTAAATCTTCAACATTATAATTAGTTTTCATTGAATAATCCCGGTCAATTCTGTTTCTCAGTCCTTGCTCAGCTTTATACCATTGATCACTCTTGATCTGAGTTCCCCAACGAAGTTCAGGACTATGGTAGGGATCAAATGATAATGAAAATAAATTCAACATAATAGTATCTAAAGTTAGATTGCTAGTTTTAGTTGGATGAATCAGGCATTGATTTGTTTTCTTTAAATAGATCTCTCTTAAATCTCCAACGAGGTCTGTGCCATTATAATTTAATTTTATTTCAGAGTAGAGATTTCCGATGATAACTTTAGTGAGAAAATTTTTTCCTTCTCTAATAGAGGCCTTTAGGCGAGCATCTCGCGAAGGAGTCGCATAGACTTCCCAAACTCCGTCTGCTCCATAAATATTTTCAGGTAAAATTATAGGATGACTATTTTGGGGTATGCCAGCATCGATGGCACTATTAACGGCCAATTCACGGTCTTTCATATCAGAGCACAGTTCATCTAAAAAATCGCTAAATTCACCAATAGGATTATAGATGATTACGCCGTCAGCAAGTTTAAGTCTAACGTATTCATAGAAAGAATAGTCTTGGCCTTTATAATGAAAGGGTCCTTTTTGAAATTGGATTAACGAATATCCTGGGATCTGATAATTTTTTGTGGGAGTAATGATATTTCCACTGACTGAAAAAGATCGAAAATTAGAAAAGCCTCCACCGAGCATGACACTAGTGCGAGAAAATTTTTCACCATAGGTAATGGCCGTCAGAGAATTGTCTGGGTGAGCATCAATTAAGTGAATTTTTCCATTACCTGTAACTTCGTAAACAACCGCCACATGTCCATTGGCATCATATAAAACTGTCCCTGGGAGAATAGTCGATCGGTCAATATCAACCGGGTAAGTGTCGCGGAAAAGTTCTCCTGAGTCATACATTGAGGCGTTGGTTCTAAAGGTTGCACTAGAGATAGTATCCGTTAGCTCTTGAAAAATTTTATTAATATTATTTCCAGTACGAATTGTGCGTTTTGAAGTCACAATATTTCCAAATGGGCTGTAGCGAATATCACTTGATTTTGAACTTCTCGTTTTTGCTTCTTCCAACTCAGTTGCATAAGAAAATGGCAGGTCGTTCATCCAGCTAAAATAGGCCCTTAAAATATAGGGTAAATCAGCGCAGTCTGTAAAAACATCATCTAGTCGATTCGGATTCATTTTAAAATAGAGGGGATTAGCGATGGCGCTTTTTAAGCATTCATTAGTAGTGTGGCAGGTCCCACTTTTGACGGCAAGACCTAAGCGGTGAATAAAATCTTTATAAACTAATTCATGATTTGGATTCCATGACTCTTGTTTGATTTTCCATCTTAAACTTTTTGTTTTTTCTGCCAAAACAGAAGTTGAAATTAAGGAAAATAGACAAATTAAGATTATATATTTTTTCATTATTAAATTTCCTTCGTGAAAAGACATCACTAGGGATTTCTAACAAAAAAAGAGTCGCTCAACTAATACAAAAAAACTCTAAGATAAAAAGATAGGATAGGCACCACGAGGTTCATAGGGTAATTTTTGGGCACAAACAAATTCACCCTTTTCATTTTTTTTAACAGTCGAGCCAAAATAAACGGGATCGTGTTCAAAGATCATGGCCAGTTTTTTATCATTGATAAATGAGAGGAAATGAAATTTATCTTTAGTCGTCACGCCTGGAGAAATATCATAACCCATTACCCAAGGAATACTGACGTGATTAGAAGTTGGAATCAAGTCGGCCATATAGATAAATTTGTCATCATAAGGGTGAAGTAAATAGGGAGTATGCCCCATAGAACACATAAATTTTAATCCAGGTAAAATTTCACCTTCTATTCCTTCTAAAAAATGAATTTGATGTTGTTCTTTATACCATTCAAGAACAGGATTAAAATCATCAAAGTGAAAAGATCCACTGTCGCGCTCTGTTGGGTGGTGAGAGTATTCGTAATGTTTTTGGTGAAGATGAACTATTGCATTTTTTAGAACAGGTTCCATTTTACCATCGACCATTTTTCCAATTCCACCGACGTGGTCAAAATGAAGATGGGAGATGACTAAATCAGTAATGTCTTCTGGTCGCAATTGAATTTCGGCCAGGGCCTTTTCTAGCGGAGAAGCACCACCGACCACCGCAAAACGTTGGTCGAATTTCTCTCCGTGATAATCACCTATACCGGTATCAATTAAAATATTTTTTGAACCTGATTTAATGACTATTAATCGAAGTGCTAATTCAATCCGATTCATTTCATCAGCAGGATGAACTTTACTCCATAATGGTTTTGGAATAATCCCAAACATCGCCCCACCATCTAGTTTGAAGCGTGCTGGTTCTAGTGAAAAATATTGTTTGCTCATTGAATTTCCTTCGTAAAAAATAATCAATTTCTATTCTATAAAGAAAAATCAAGATGACTATAAAAATTCAATTGAGATAACGCTTTGGGCCGGGCGCTTTTAGTCGAATTTATCAGCTATTTTCGCAGGTTATTCCACTTTTTTTTAACTTTTTCATTGTTATTGGACAATGCTCCTTTCAGGACTTAACTTGCGCCATTATTATAAACACGTCTAATAAATTTCAACACTAAACGATCATCCCTATAGGAGATTTTATGAACGTCCATGAGTATCAGGCCAAAGAATTGATGCGTAAATTTGGCATTAAAGTTTTAAATGGTCATGTCGCCAAAACTGCCGACGAAGCCGTAGAAGCAGCAAAGAAATTAGGTGGAAATATTTGGGTTGTTAAAGCTCAAATCCATGCTGGTGGGAGAGGTAAAGGCGGAGGAGTTAAGCTTGCTAAGTCTTTAGACGAAGTAAGAAAAATTGCTTCTGAAATTTTAGGTATGACTTTAGTGACTCACCAAACTGGTCCTGAAGGAAAATTAGTACACACTCTTTTAATTGAAGAAGGCTGTTTAATTGATCATGAATACTATGTTGGTCTTGTGCTTAACAGAGACACTTCAATGGTTACATTCATGGTTTCAACTGAAGGCGGAATGGATATCGAGCACGTTGCTGAAACGACTCCAGAAAAAATTATAAAAGTTGCGGTTGATCCAGCAACTGGATACCAAGCTTATATCGGAAGAAGAATTGCTTTCGCTCTTGGATTACCAAAAGAGCTACACAAAGAAATTTCTTCATTCTGTGAAGGTCTTTACAATCTTTATATGGCCAACGATTGCTCAATTGCTGAGATCAATCCGCTTGTGACAACTAAAGATGGAAAAGTTTTAGCATTAGATGCGAAATTAAATTTTGATGACAACGCTTTATTCAGACATCCAGAAGTAGCAGCTTATAGAGATCTTACTGAAGAATCAGAAAAAGAAACTGAAGCTGGTAAATACGGTCTTTCTTATATTTCTCTCGATGGAAATATTGGTTGCCTGGTTAACGGAGCCGGTCTTGCGATGGGAACTATGGACATCATCCAACTTGAAGGTGGATCTCCGGCAAACTTCCTAGACGTAGGCGGTGGAGCGACAAAAGAAGCTGTAGAAAAAGCCTTTTCAATTATTCTTTCTGATAAACATGTTAAAGGAATCCTGGTTAATATTTTCGGTGGGATCATGAAATGTGACATCATCGCTGAAGGAATTATTGCTGCGGCAAAATCTCTTGGAGTGACAGTTCCATTAGTTGTTCGTTTAGAAGGTACAAATGTTGATTTAGGAAAAAAACTTCTTAATGAATCAGGTCTTAAAATTACCGCTGCAAATGATCTTGGCGACGCTGCTAAGAAAATCGTAGCTGCAGTGAAGGGAGCATAATCAGATGACAATTTTAATTGATAAAAATACAAAATTAATCACGATCGGTATCACTGGTAAACAAGGAACTTTCCATACATTAGGTTCACGCGACTACGGAACAAATGTTGTCGGTGGTGTGACTCCTGGAAAAGGCGGAACTATGCATGAAGGCTTTCCCGTTTTCAACACAGTTCGCGAAGCCATCGCAGCTACTGGTGCTAACGCTGCTATGATTTTTGTTCCACCAGCTTTTGCTGCTGACTCAATCATGGAATGTATCGAAGCTGGTATGCCATTAGCCATTTGTATCACAGAAGGAATTCCAGTTTTAGATATGGTTAAAGTTAAGGGTGCCCTTGTGCGCTCGAAAACTCGCTTAATAGGACCTAACTGCCCAGGTGTTATTACTCCTGGTCAATGTAAAATCGGAATTATGCCAGGATCGATTCATCTTCCAGGACGCGTGGGAGTTGTCTCTCGTTCAGGAACTCTTACTTATGAAGCCGTTTTCCAATTAACTCAAAGAGGAATCGGACAATCTTCATGTGTGGGAATCGGGGGAGATCCAGTTAATGGAACAAACTTTATTGATGTTCTAGAAATGTTCAATAACGATCCAGGAACAGACGCGGTTATCATGATCGGTGAAATCGGGGGCTCTGCTGAGACAGATGCAGCTCGTTGGATCAAAAAGAATATGAAAAAACCAGTAGTAAGCTTCATTGCCGGAGCTTCAGCTCCAAAAGGCAAGAGAATGGGACATGCTGGGGCGATTATTTCTGGAGGAGATGACACGGCAGAAGCTAAATTTAAAATTTTACAAGAATGTGGAATTTCAATAGCTAGAAGCCCTGCAGAACTTGGACAAACTCTAGAATCTGTATTAAAGAAGAAGTAGTCAAACTAATAGGAGACATACAAATGGAAAGAACGTTTTCAATCATCAAGCCAAACGCAGTAGCTGACAACAACATCGGAAAGATCATTGCTCTTTTCGAAAATTCAGGTCTACGTATTGGAGCTTTAAAACTTACTCAATTATCAAAAGAAAAAGCAGAAGGATTTTATATTGAACACAAAGACAGACCATTTTTTGGTTCTCTTGTTGGGTTCATGACTGAAGGCCCGGTTGTTCTTATGGTTCTTGAAGGTGAAAACGCTGTTGAGAAAAACCGTAGATTAATGGGAGCGACAAATCCTGCGAACGCTGAAGAAGGAACAATCAGAAAATTATACGCAAAATCTATTGAAGCTAACGCTGTTCATGGATCTGATTCTCAAGCTGCTGCTGATCGCGAGATCAATTACTTTTTCGATAAAAACGAAGTTCAAAACAGATACTAATTTTTTTATTGGGGCTTCTTTTTGAAGCCCCAATTCATAATTCATTCCTATAAAATTGTAAGCCGCTTTTTCACTAATTCAGAAACTTTCAAATAATTTCTTTTTTTCTCTTCACTCATTTTATCAAACAAATTAACCATCATAGATAATCTCGGATTTTTAGAAAAAAAATCTCGGTGATTATTTATAAAACTCCAATAAAGAGCGTCGAGCTCATCACTCCATTCACCTTTTTTATAATCACTCATCTTTATAAGATAATTAGATCCGCAAATATAAGGCTTAGTCGCAAAAATTCCACCGTCGCTAAATTGCCCCATTCCGTAAACATTCGGCCCCATCACCCAATCCATACTATCGACAAACATTTCATTAAACCATCGGTGAACTTCCTTAGGATCAATTTCACATAAGAGCATTACATTGCTCATCACCATTAATCGTTCAATATGGTGGAGGTAGCCATACTTAGTCACTTTTTTGATGGCATTATCGACTGGCAATAAACCTGTCGTTGCTTCATACCAAGCAGAGGTTAATTTGTTTTTGTGGTTGAAAAAATTTTGCTGATCTTGGGTGTCACTAAATTCATGATAAATTCCTCGGACAAATTCTCGCCAACCCATAATTTGCCTTATGAGACCTTCGAGGGAATTTAAGGGGATATTATTGGCCTTAGCATAGATTAAACTTTTATTAATCACTTCATCAGGAGTGAGAAGCCCTATATTAATGAGAGGACTTAAGAGTGAATGAAATAAAAAATCCTGATCACTGGAGAGTGCGTCTTCAAATTCGCCAAATTGATTAAAGCGGTATTTTAGAAATTGGTCAAACCATAATAGGGCGTCATGCCTAGTAACAGGAAAAATAAAATTTTGTCCTGTCTTATCTAGAATTCCTGGATGACTAGGGAATTCAGAATTAATGAGAGCAATGACTTCCAAGCTTATTTGATCTGGAGTTTGAATTTTGATATCTGGAACAACGGTATCTTTTTTTAATTTTTTTCTATTATCTTCGTCAAAGCTCCATTTACCTCCAGTTGGTTTTAAGTCTTTATCTACTAAAACTTTAAAACGCTTTCTCGATTGTTCGTAAAAATTCTTCATAAATGGTTTTTTATATTTAGAAAGATAGATTTTAAAATCGTCATGGGTGTTGAGGAAAGCAGGACTCTTATAAGTTATGAATTCCAAGTTTTGTGACTGGGAAAATTCTTTGACAAATTCTTTGAGCTGAAGAGAAAAAAACTTATCTTCTTTTTCATATGAATGAATTTTAGTTATTTTGTTTTTTTGGCAATAGTTTTTGAGTCGATCGATATAGGTTTTAGAGCGGTCTACGTCAGTCAGAAAAATTCGATCTATTTTAAACCCAGCATCTATGAACTCAAGGTGTTTATGTCTTAAGGCCGAGAGTAAAAAGGCCAGTCGGATTTTGGAGTAATTAAAATGCTCACAAAGACTATGAGACTCGATCATTAAGAATTGAAGATGTTTAAATTTATCAAAATAAATTTGCGGGAATAGATGGTCACCGAAGACAATAAAAATCTCATTTTCTGCTAAATTCATTAGATCCTTCATTTAATGCCTGATTTATTATGAGTCATAGAATAATACATTATGTTTAAAAGAGACAAACTGTTAAGCACTTGGCTTTTGTATAAGCTTAACAAGTTTTAGACAGTGTCTCGAATGAGTTGACGAAAATGGGGGGGAGCTTCATGATACAAGAATGGATTCAGTAGAAATTTCATTATTTCCCATTCCCGGCAGTGTAACACTACCTCATAGTGTGGTGCCACTTCATATTTTTGAACCTCGCTACCGGGTGATGATCAAAGATTCTATCAGCGAAAAGAGACGAATTGGAGTGAGTCATACCTTGCGAGTAGTAACTCCTAAAAAAATGAACCCGAATGCGACTCTTCTTGATCAATTAAATAGCAATCAAGAAACGTATGAGGCCTATCCTATTTTTTCGGCCGGTTTTGCAGAAATTTTAGAGACACTTCCAGATGGACGTTTAGTTGTTCAAATCAGTATGGATTCTCGCTATGAAATTGTTCATGAACTTCAACAAATTCCCTATAAAGTTGTAAATTGCAAACCCTATCTTGATCGCAATGATGAAGAGGGAAATTCAATTTTAAACTTAGAAAAAATGCGACGTCATCTCGATCAACTCTTTGTTGACCTGGCCCATGATCATACAAGTAAAGAAGTGATGGAGATTTTTTTAAAAAGTGAAGAGTGGCAGCGCCAATCGATGGAAGTTTATAGTTATGCAATTTATTCTTTAGTCATCATTGAATCAGATGTTTTACAAAGAGTGCTTGAGCTACAATCTATTAACGAGAGAATAAATTTTTTGATAGATAAGTTGTCGGGTAAGTTTTTGCAATAAGGATTTAAGTAGGATTAAAAAAATATGACAAAAATAAAAATTCTTGGATTATTAATTTTTACTCTTTTAAATATTTCTTCAACGTTTGGGGATAATTTATCAATGAATAAAAAAAATGTACTTGGCAGTGAACTCCATAAATGTTGTGATTCGCCAAAAACTGGTTATTACCGAAACGGTTATTGTCATACTGATCCAACAGATCATGGAACCCATGTTGTTTGTGCAGTCGTCACAAAAGAATTTTTAGAATTTACCAAATCGAGGGGAAATGATTTAACTACGCCAAACCCGAATAATCAATTTCCTGGTCTAGTCCCAGGGAATCGTTGGTGTTTATGTGCTTTAAGATGGCTTGAGGCCCAGAGTGCTGGGGTTGCCCCTAAGATAGAACTTGAATCGACTCATCAAAAGGCTCTGGAGTTTATAGATCTTGAAACTTTAAAAAAGTTTAAAGCTTCTAGTAAATCTTCTAAATGACAGTAACGTTTAAAAAATATGGGTTGTCTCTCATGTTTTTTGGCGCAGCTTTCATTCATCTTTTTTCACCTCAATATTTTTTACCGGCCATTCCTTCGTTTATACAATTTCCAGATGAAATCATTTTTTTGACTGGGCTTTTGGAAATTGTTTTAGCATTGGGCCTACTCATTCATAGGACTCAGAATTTAACTGCTCAAATATCGGCAATGTATCTTATCCTTTTAATTCCTGTTCACATTTATGTTTCCGTTTTTTCAATTGAAATTTTTGGCATTCATAATACATATGTTTTGTGGGCCAGAACATTATTTCAATTTGTCCTAATTTTCTGGGTATTAACACGCCAAACAACAGGCTGGATCATTAAACAGCAATGGAGAAATGTTTTTTTTATTCATTATAAAGTTGATCCATTACTAATCGCCGGCCAGGTTCCCTTTAAGCTTGATCTCTATGAGGGACAAGCGGTGATTTCAATAGTTCCTTTTTTAATGGATGGGATTCGATTTCCCTTTTTTCCTCCAATTCCTAAAATCTCTCGTCTTTGGGAATTAAATTTAAGAACTTATGTAGAGGTTAATGGCATTAAAGGAATTTATTTTTTTACTTTAGAGACGGACTCAAAAATAGGCGAGCTCATTGCGAAGAATTTTTTCAATTTACCTTATCAGTATTCAAAAATTAAAGCTGAAATTAATCAGGACCATTATCATTTCAACCATAATAGAAAAGAATTTTCTTTTGAGCTTGAAGCAACTATCGGAGGACCACTAAAAAAGTCGAACTTCGATCTTTGGGCGACAGAGAGATACAGTTTGTTTACCCAAAAAAATGGAATAACTTATCAAGGTAAAGTCGATCATGTTCCGTGGGAATTGCAGCAAGTGGAGATAAGTAAATTGAGTAATCAATTTACGAAAATGGTAATTCCTGATATCGCTCAAATTTCGTCTGCTAGTTTTTCTAGAACTCTCGAAGTTAAGTTTAAGCCCTTTGTGCGTATTGGTTAGAAGCGAGTACTAAAGTTTGGGATAATTTAAATAAGTGACTTTAAATATTTGTAATCTAACCTGCCTCAAATAATCACCACTTTTCAATCTTAAGATTTTTATTTGGTAAATAAAATTTACTAAATAACGGAGACTTATTCTCTTTGGAATAAGATTCAACAGTTTTATTAAAATAACCCATTATTAGTTTAGTATGACTCGATATCTTAATCTTACTAATCTAAAATAAGGATTATTAATGAATATGCTAAAGACCTTATTAGGTCTGTTGTCTCTTTTTGGCTCAATATTAGTCAATGCCTCAGAGTTTAATTGTCCTGTTCCAGTAAATTTAAAAAATCTAACTTGTTCAGGTTCAATTACTGTAAAATCATTAAGTGATTTAGTTCTTTATAAAAATAATTTAGGAATTAAAAATGGCAATGCCCGAAACCTTATTATTGATTTCGATCTTTCTACCAATTCGTTAAGTGTCTCATCTCCATGTAAAATTTCTTTTGAAAAAAATCGATCGACTATAATTAATGGAGATCTTTGTTTACATGCAGGTGCAGGGATTGTTTTTAATGAATTGACGACTTTAAGATCTAATAACACTCGGCTAGAATCTAGCG
>CANCFT010000041.1 GCA_947377285.1 Bacteriovoracaceae bacterium | reverse complement strand
AAACACAACGTCTCCCATGAGACCTCCTTCAACATCAAAGGAAGTATATCACAAAAGCCCATTCAAGAAAAAGTCTGGCATTTAAAATTTAAGACATTGAAATCTTAATTATTAAAAAAGTCTCCTGCAGACTTTTTTATTTTGACAATTAATTTTCAAATAATCTTTTTAGGCCTGATTGGATATAGCGGTTAGAAATGATATTAAAAATAGATTCATCTGTTTTTTTTGAAATATCATTATTTTTATAATTATAATTTTTTTCTTTTTCAGGGAAATTCTGAGTTTGAGTTGAACTTCCAGCAGAGTCACCACTAAAGTTAAAACTCATAGCATCTTTCAAATTTGTTTTTTTGTTCTGTAAACCATGTCCACCCCCTAAATCTAGTCCTGCTTTATTTGCAGCTTCTTTAAGAACATTATTCAAATTTCCCGTTGGTCGACTATCTTGAACAATGTTTGAAGGAGATGATCCAAAAGCAGCAGCTGCGGCGACAAGAGCACTTTTTGGTAAAATAGCATTTTGAAATTTTTGTAATTCAATATTATTATCAAATACTTTAAAATCTTTTTTTTCTGGATCATTCATTATTTTAGTAAAAATTGGATTATTCATATCGCCTTGCTTTGCGACTGCATTTGCTAACAATTTAGAATTTGTTGCAGATAAATTTGAAAGACCAGAGGTTTGGGAAGTAAGTGCTTTAGTTACATTATCAAATCCAGAATTTTTCAAATAAGCCATTCCTAATTGATTATCACCAGTATTTAATGTGACCGATTTCATACATGAATTACTTCCATTTGAACTAATAAATTTTTTACACTTACATGCTTCGTCAAATTGACCAGATAAATTCATACAACCAACAGGGTCTACAAATTTTGATGTACCTTTATAATTGGCGGCGTTGGCCACTATCTTGTATTTATTTTTTGCCCAAAGGTCTACACACGTTTGCGATTTACTTCTAGATGAATTTTCAGCTCCAGCTTCAGTATAACAATAGCAGTTGGGTTCATTTAAATCTTCACGACCATTTGGACAATAAGCTAGCCATGAATCCTTATATGTAGCGATAATTTTTTCTATTCTTTTTACATTTTCTTCAGCTTCTTTTTCTTGATCATCTGCTGCTGAATAAAGTAGTGCTGAATTTGCAGTACCAATGGCCGATACTATCAATATCCCAGGTGGATTACTTAAAAATGTCCCAATTGATTCGCTAAGTTTTCCAACGGCCGGCCCTGCAGCTTGAACTGCTGCTTTAGCAGCGGCACTCGTCGCTGCACCTGTAGCTGCATTTCCAGCTACAGTAGTTGCTGCCCCACCAATAACTTGCCCAGTTGCATCTCCAAAGCAAATTTGAGGAACTAAAAGTATAAAAATGAATAAATTATTAATAATATATTTTCTCATTAAGGACCTTTTTTTGTTTTATCAGTTCCAAACCCTAATTGACTAATTGGTGCATTATTAGTGGCACCATAATTTGTTCGTATTCCTGTTGAGGTTGTAGTTCCACCATCCCAGGCCCCAGTTGAATAATTATATGGAGTGGCGCTTGGTGTTCCGGTTGCTATGTTTATTCCATTAATCATTTTAAACTGACCTTCTGGATAAGTTAGTCCATTACTGACAACCGCAAGCGTTTTTGAGGAAGAACCTAATCCAGGTGTGTATGTCACTTCTTCAATCATATTGTATTTATAATTACCTTTTTGAACAGACACTAATTGCTGAGTTACAATGGGCTTTTCCACCGCTGCTGCTGCTGCTGAACTGGCAACCGGAGCAGCATTAGTTGCAGAAGCAGGAGGTCCATACTCTTCAGCAGGTATAATTGGTTTTGTCTCAGTACTGCCTTGATATACTGGTTTAGTAGTTGCAACAGGAACTTCATTTTTACTTTCTTTAGATTCAGTTGAAGCACTGGAAGCAGATGCTGTATTATCAGTTGCCGCTGAAGTTGGTGCACCAGGCTTTTTTGGTTCAGCTTTCCAACAAGAAGTATTATAAACTGATTCATATCCTGCTGTCGCTGCAGCTGCACCATAACCAATCATTAATAACATTTGTCTCTTTTTTTCTAACGATGCAATTTCTTTAACTAGTTCTTGTTCCTCTTTGAGATACTGAAGTGCTTTAACTTGAGTGTTATATGGATTATCTTTCATATCAATTTGAAATTTATCTTGGAAATCTTTAATTTTATTTTTTGTTTGAATTTTTAAATAGAGATCTGTTAAAAAGCCGGCAGTGGAAGTTATACCAAAAATTTGTTTTGATAAGCATGTATTTTGAGATAAGTCCTTTCCAAAATAATTTAAGACAGCGATAATGGTCCCCGCAGCATTTACAACAGCAGATTGAGATTGTAGATTTGAAACTTTTGAAGTTGCCTCATCTACATTTGAAGTAACTCCTGTTTTTTGAGATGCTAGGTTTAATTGACAAGTTTTTCTTTCTTCAGCGTTTGTTATTGAATTGCAATCTATAGCATCATGACGAGTTTGCCGAGCCTCAACTTTTCCAACGCATCTATTCAAAGTCGCTGACCATTCGGCCGCTGTATTTTTTGCACATTCGGCCTGTTGTTGATCAAGAGATGGAGAGCCTGAAATTTGAGCATTAGCAATAAATATAAATGAAAAAGAAGTCATGAAAATGATAAAGCTCATAAAAAAATATTTGATTTTGAACACACTCATTTTCATAATCTTAATTATACGTTTCCTTCTTGATTTTAATTGCCAAACTTATCGGCTTATTTAGCTAAGTCTTTAAAAATTGAGTAGATGAACTTTTTAGCCTTTGAATCTGCCTGACTTAAATAGTAGGCAATTGACAGGTCACATGTTAATTCTAGCTTATGAAAAAAATGATTACCCTAATGATTTTCACTCTGCTGACACTATGTAATCAAACATATTCAGCAGCACTCGACCTCCAAAACGGCGACGTCCTCCTCATTAGCTTTAACTGTTACGAATGCAAAGTCATCGAGTCAGAAACCAATTCAAAATTCTCTCATTCAGGCGTCGTCATTAAAAATGAAGCCCACCAAATACAAATTGCTCAATCCTTAGGATTTGTTGCTTTATACCCCTTAGATAATTTTCTAAAAAATATTACTCCCGGATCTAACGTCGCAGTCTTTCGTCCAAAAGAATTCCAAAAAATGGATCTCGCCGATAAAAATTCTCTAGAAGAGCGCATGTTAAATGTTTTTAATAGTACTTTTAAAGGTGCCCCTTTTGATGAAGCCTATAAATGGAACAACTTTGATAAACTTGGTCGCGAGTTATTATACTGTTCAGAATTCATCGCCAAATTTCTAGATCATTTTCTTGATACTGCCACAATCCCTTATCCACTTACTTATAAAAAAAATGAATCCTATTGGTTAAAATATTTTAAAGGTGTCATCCCCGAAGGTGAGCTGGGAAATTCGCCGGCCGCCTTTAGCCGAGACGATCGCTTCATATTCATTGGAAATCTTTAACATTGAATTCAAAAGAATTTTTTAATCAGTTTTATCAAACGACAAAAGATCATTATTATTCTCAGAGTCTTTTTACATTTTTTAATCAAATTGTTTTTTCTAAACTTCCCCAGAGAGAATTAAAAATACTTGATATAGGTTCTGGAAGTTATTCTCTGTTTGAAGATTGTACCGGACTAAATGCACATGTTGATGCTATCGATTTTTCAAAAACAGCTATTTCTAATACTCCCATTTCAAAAATTAATTATAAACTATTGGATATAACTGATGCTCATCATTTTAATTTTCCATTTTATGATTTAATTTTTGATTCACATTGCCTGAACTGCATAACTAGCGAAGACGATCGTGAAAATGCTTTTAAAAATATTTATTCTGCGCTTGTCGTTGGTGGAATTTTCGCCAGTGAAATTATGATTCAGCCTATTGGAGAACATGTCTCGATGCCTTTTAAAAGTATTAAGAGCGCTCAAGAAATTGAACAAACTTTTGTCTCACATGGATTTAAAATTATTTATTTTATGATTTCTTCTGAGAGTGGATTTTCAAATAGCATTGGTGGCATTGAAGTTAAGTGTGATTTGTTAAGAATAATTGCTAAGAAATAAAACTTAAATGTGGCCCAGAAAGAAAAAAGCCCGCAAAATTTTGCGGGCCCTTCACACAACAACAAACACTATCCTTTCGGAGGATTTTGGGGTTGGCGCCCCAAAACTTTAATTATAATCCTGCGGATTCGGTTTTTTCTCAGTTAAACGAGCTTTTGTCAACTTACTGACTATTAAGCGTGAAACTTCTTCAGGGTAGATGACTCGTTTTCTAATTTCGATATTATCATCCTGATCAAGTGATTTTAGCACCTTAGTACTTTCTTGCAAGCTCAAATTTCCAATTATTTCACCTGACTGGAGTTTGATTGCTGCGAGTTCCCGTGGATTGACAGTAACTGCTGCGAAAGTTTCTAGGGCAAATAAACATAAAACAATAGCAATGAGTCCTTTCATAATGACCTCCTGGTGTATAGGTCTAAATCCTTGACCCTTATTCTCGGTTTTCTTACTTCAGTATTTGTGCCAAATCTTTGAAATGAATTATCAGTAAGTTGCGTATAAAATGACGGTGCCAAACTGCGAAGATATCTTCCAAGACTTATAGACTTGGTCATATTGATACTAAACGGGGCTAATAGGCCTCTAGAATATTTAATCAATAAGACTTAAACAAAGATCTTCATTCTTTATGAGCGAGAGAATTTCTTGCGATGTTTTAGAATGGATTTTATCGGATATACTGCTAAACACACTTTTATCTAAATTGTAAAAGCGATCTAATGAACTAGGAATTTGAAAAACTTCACAAAATCGATTCCAAAATTTTTCTTCTACTGCGGCCAATGCAACATATTTTAAATCTTTTGTCTGATAAATTGAATAACTCGGATAGAGTCCATTGTGTAAAAATTGAGTTCGACCACTCTGCCTATCTTTTTCTGGCCAAAAAATACCTAATAGGTCTCTGGTTACTTCATCTAAATAGGTTTTCACAAACAGAGTTTTCATTGTTTTAGTGGCACTAATATAATTGGCCAATAAATCAGTCGCCGCTTTATGGCCAAAACTTATACCTGCAATCGGAAGAAAGGGAGGATCAATAATTTTTTCATTTTTACCAGCGACATATAGTGATAATAAACCAGTCATCGCCATAGCATTTAAATCATGCATTGATTTTTTTTCAGTCTTAGAAGAGAGAAGTTCAATGACAACCAACGCTTTATTCAATGTTAATTCTCGGTCACTAATTCGGCATTTCTCACGAGTCTTATTAGGAAGCCCCATAATGACAGCATCAGAATGAATAACTAACTGATGAATTTTCTCTTGATCAATTGGAGAGTTGAAATCAAATCTTAAAATTTCTTTACCAGCATTTAAATTTTCATACCAAGAAACAAAACTAGGATCAAATTGAGCAAACAATCCCGATAAAAATGGATCCTGAAAAATATGGTCTTCAATTTTAATAACTCGAGCGCCGAGATCCGTGAGGATCTTTCCACACAAAGGCCCTGGTAAGCGGTGCGAGAGATCAATAATTGTCATGCCGTTTAAAGGGCCAATTATTTTCATTGAATTCATTACGACTCCGCCTCATTTTCGTCTAATGTTTTTGGAGTTAACGTTTCAACAAATTCATCAATCCCATGACCTTTTAATTCACATGAATTGAGTGTACATATTTGCCACTCTTCACCAACCTCAGTGTAATCAAAAACAAATCGGCTTAAAAAATAAGGAAGCATATTAATAAATTTTTCGTTTTGAATCCAGGCCTTTGGTACTTTCATAACTCTGTAGACTTCATTAGGGTAAGTCATCCCTCTGAGTGCTTCACCAGAACTAACAGGATTAATTTTTAAAACTGTATGAATCATATTTTCTTGTAAATCAGCAATCACATCGAGATAATTTCGGTCTGAAAATAAGACGGCAGCACGTCTA
Organism: Bacteriovoracaceae bacterium; assembly: GCA_947377285.1. Taxonomy (GTDB): domain Bacteria; phylum Bdellovibrionota; class Bacteriovoracia; order Bacteriovoracales; family Bacteriovoracaceae; genus Bacteriovorax. The sequence goes on along the minus strand of CANCFT010000041.1, from coordinate 10,047 downwards.
GATATAGCAAGAAAAGTGGCCACAGGGGATTTAAAAGAACTATCAAAAATACTGTATTCTTGATTTGGATAGAGCTCCATTTCTTCTGATTGCCGAGCTCTAGTGAGCATTTTAGAACCATCGAGAAATTCATTGGTAATAAATGACATTGCATCTCTAAAATTTTCTTTGAATACACTATTTCCCGATAATTCATAAAGCCTAATTTGAGACTCAGCAAACATAACATAATCTTCTAAATAGGGATGAGAATAAGGATTAGTTGTTGAATGATGCATTTTTAAGACACTGGATTCTTGAGTGAGAAATGTTTTAAAAATCCCTTCGAGTACTTTATTTAATAGAGTCGTCGACATCTTTTTGATGACATCAATTTGAGAGTATTGAATAACATCTACCAGGGCCGTGATCATCATAAAATTCCAACTAGCAACACCTTTATTATCTGTCGCTGGAGGAATGCGCTCTTTTCTTTCGTTAACTATGGACTTTCTTACTAATCTAATAATTTCCCAGTTCTCTGGTTGATAGAATTCTTCTTGAAACTGTGGATTGAGCGAAATGACATTTAGATTGTGTTCATAATTTCCTTTTTCAGTTATTTGAAACCATCTTTTTATTTTATCCAAATGTTTAGAAAGAATTTCTTTTTCATCATCATTTTTGTTAAGTAAATCTTCAAATTCAGAATAACTAAAAGTAAAATAAAGTCCTTCAACTCCTTCGCTATCTGCGTCTTGAGCAGCAAAAAAATACTTTGCCAATAATTCACTTCCATCATCTGCCATCATTTCATCATCAAGGTAATCAAGAGTGTTGATGATGGAGTCAAATACTAGAGGTGAAGGATGAACTAGGCTTATTTTAGCTAATAATTTTAAGAATCCTGCTTGGTCATAAAGCATTTTTTCAAAATGAGGGACGAGCCATTTCTCGTCTGTTGAATACCTATGAATTCCTCCGCGAGCATGGTCGTTGATTCCTCCCATCAGCATTTTTTCCACTGATGAAATTATAAATTCACCTTGTTCTTTTGAAACCATACCTTCGAGCATTTGCTCTACGGCCCATTCAAAATAAGAGAAATGAGGAAATTTTGGAGCTGCCCCATAACTGCCCCACTCAAGATCACGGAATTCTTTTATTGCTTCTAAAATGCCATTTGGCGCAGGAAAGTGTCCGCTAAATTGAACTTTGTCAGAGTTAGATTGACCATTCCTTATGGCCTCAGTAACTTGTTCGGCATTTTTTAAAACTTGCTCGACATCTTGGTCATAGGCCCTTTTTAATTCATATATTAGATCTGTAAAATTTGGGCCACCACCTTGCGACTCGGCCGGAAAATAAGTTCCGACAAAAAATGGGCGCATGTCTGGAAGTAAAAATGCAGATAATGGCCATCCGCCATTTTTACTAAAGAGTAATGCCGCTTTTTGATAATAATTATCTAAATCTGGATACTCTTCACGGTCTACTTTTATACAAATAAAATCTTCATTTAATTTTTTAGCAATTGCTTCATTATTAAAAGAATCATGGGCCATGACATGACACCAATGGCATGAAGAATACCCAATCGATAAAAAAATAGGTTTATTTTCTGACTTTGCTTGCTCTATTGCTTCAGGGCCATAGGCCCACCAATGAATAGGATTTGATTTGTGTTGACGTAAATAAAGTGATTTTTCGTTTTTAAGTCGGTTAAAATTACTTGTTGATTGTGTCATGTATACCCTTAAATATTGCCAATGAAAGACGAAGTAAGCAAAAAATAATTCTTAATTATAAGCTTATAGATTGGTTAAAGGGAAGAAATTATTACAATTATGAGATTGGATGTTCTATGAAATATTTTCCGATGACTTGTTTAGTCTAGACTTGAGCTAACAGCTAGGGTTAAGCATGGGACATGAATTGTTTAAAAGCATTGGGAGTGATGGCCATCGCCATCACTCTTTGGTCAGGTTCACGTGTCATTAAAGATATTGGATTAAACCAACTCGTCGAGAGTGGAAAAATCCCTTATGGCCCAATTCCTAATGAGGAGATGACAGCTTATTCGTTTAATGGGCTTCATTCTGCCTTTAATCCAAATCTTGAACTTAAACGAGCAGATGAGTTTAGCAAAAAAAGATTTGAAGAAATTGTACTGAGCTCACTTAGTCCCTTGGCCAAACAAAACTTAGAACAATATTTAACTTCAACCTTAGAATTATCGGTTGAATACCAAGTTGATCCATTTTGGGTTTTATCGATAATGATGGTTGAAAGTGAATTTAATTTTAAAGCTCAAAGCTCAAAAAATGCCCGCGGACTTATGCAAATTAGACCAGAGACTGCCAGTCATATGTACCAATTGATGGGAAAAAAAATAAGTGGCCCAGCAATCCAATCAAAATTGCATCATCCAGCTGAAAATATCGAAGTGGGAATTTTTTATTTAAAAAAATTACTACATAATTTTCGGTTAAATTATCCTCTGGCCACAATTGCTTATAATATTGGACCAAGCAGATTAAAAAATCTTTTAAGTGGTAAAGAAATTGATGTAGTGAATTTTTCTTATTTAATAAAAGTTCAAGATACCTATAAACAATTAACCAAACACTTTTCAATTGAAATAAAAAAGCAAGCGAGACCATATGAATTGACTTATGTTGTTCTGGGTCAGGGAAGTATGCTTGAAGATCAACTTTTAAAGCAATATATAAAAGCTGCAATGGGTTCAACTATCAGTTACTTGCTTACTTCTGAGAATCCTTCACATCTTTCTTTTAATTCTCTTCCATTTTAATAGCTTAAATCTATACAGAGCGTCTTTTTTTCTTAATCATAAGTGTTAAATTTATTAGAGAATACAAATAACGGATACCCAATGCCTGTAACTCATAATCACGTCGCTAAAGTTATTGCGATCGATGGTCCATCTGGATCTGGAAAATCAACAATAGCTAAAGAGCTCGCTCATGCACTAAATGTTCTCTACATAGACACGGGTGCTATGTTCAGGGCCTTGGCCTTTATTGCAGATGAAAAAAAAATCATTTTAAAAGAAGGATTCGCACTCAATGAATTTCTTAGTTCGCTAAAGATTGAATACAAGTTGAGTGACTCCGTATTAATTCGTGTCAATGGGCAAGACTTAACTGAAAGAATCAGAGAGCATCATGTTTCTGGATTAGCTTCAATTATTTCTCAATTGCCTTCTGTACGAAAGTATTTATTAGATTTTCAACGATCCCTTGCACTTGATAAAATTTGCGTGATGGAAGGAAGAGATATTGGAACGGTTGTATTTCCAGATTCTTTTTGCAAATTTTTTATCACAGCTTCAGTTGATATAAGAGCGGAAAGAAGACTAAAACAATTGCGAGAAAATGGTGACACAACAATAACACTTTCTCAAATCATTGAAGATGTCAGGCTTCGCGATGAAACTGATATGAACCGCTCTGTAGCACCTCTTAAAAAAGCTGAAGATGCATTACTCTTAGATACATCAAACTTAGAACTAAAAGATGTGATCCATATTTTATCAAATGAAACTAAATTCCGTGCGGCCCACCTTGGTTTTAATTTATGAGAATCTTTATCAATCGCTCAGATGCTATTGGAGATTCTATTTTAACTATGCCTATGGCCAAAATTTTAAAAGAAAAATTTCCTGAAGCAAAAATTACTATGCTTATTTCTGCCAAAAGTGCTGATGTTTTTAAATTGCATCCTTATATAGACGATTATAAAATCTATCACCGCAATGCTCGCTTTTATTTAAAAATTAGAGAGATCTTTAGACTTTTTAGAGAAATTCAACCGACCCATTATTTTTACGTAGGTGGAGGATATCTCCCTAATTTCATCGCTTGGTTTAATAGAGTTAAGTTCCGTGGAGGTTTAAAATCTCGCTGGCATACTTATTTATTTCTTAATAAAGGAATCAGACAAAAGCGCTCAATGGTTACGATGCATGAAATGGAATATAACCTCAATTTATTAGCACCGTTAGGAATAAATTATAATTATAAAGATAAATCCCACTATTCACCGGAAATTTACCTCAATCAAGATGAGATCGAATCAAGTCAAAATTCATTTCGCTCGGATTTAATGAAAGACGGTATTGAAACTGAAAGAAAAATGATAGTTATTCATCCTGGCATGACTGGGCATACTCTCAATTGGTCTTCACGCAATTATGCGAGACTAGTGCTTAAGTTTGAACAAAAATTTCCAGATAAATATTTATTTGTCATTTCACATACGCCTTCTGACGAATTATTTTTACAAGGCTTAAAAGAAATATTAAATCGACGCGAAAATGAATTTTTAAAAAATCGAATTTATTATTTCAACGGACAAATCAGAGGTCTTCGTCATTATATGGGAGTTTTAACAAAAGCTTCAGTCTTTATTGGGCCCAGTACAGGGACAACGCATATTGCAGCTGTCTTAGGAGTCCCTGTCGTTAGTATATATTCTCCTATTAAAATTCAATCTTCACTACGGTGGGGACCCATGGCAAAAAACAAAGATAAAGTAAAAATTTTAGTTCCAGATGTAATTTGTGGCGAAGTCAAAAAATGTGCTCTTCGGGATTGTCCTTATTACGAATGCATGGGAAAGATCGAAGTTGAAGATGTTTTAAAACAGGCCCTCTACGTGATGGACCTATAAGGAAATTTGATATGATAAAAGATATTATTTCACAAAATCGATTCAATGAAATTACTTCTAAATTTTCAACTATTGATCCAATCGTTGTTGTCGGTGATGTTGGAATAGATAAATATACTTTTGGAGAAGTAAGGCGAATTTCACCTGAAGCACCTGTTCCAGTTCTTGAAGTTACAAAAGAATGGCTCAAACTTGGCCTTGCTTCAAATATTTCTCATAACCTTAGAACTCTAGGTGTTCAGTCAACTCTCTGCGGTGTTGTTGGAGAAGATAATAATGCAAATCTTTTTGATAATTTACTTGAAGATGAGCGCCTCAATACTTGGGGAATTGTCCGATCGAGCGCTCGTCCTACAATTTTTAAAGAACGAGTGACTACTAATACTCAGCAAATTTGCCGAATAGATTACGAATCCTCAGATTATATTGATGAAGCAACTGAACAAAAAATTCTTCAAAGGGTCGCTGAGTTTGTTAAAACTCATAAGGCCTTGATCATTGAAGATTACGCTAAAGGGACACTAACACAAAGCCTAATTGCTTCCCTTATTTCTCAATTTAAATCCCATGGTAAACTTGTTGCTGTTGACCCGGGACGAACGACACCTCCACTTTATTATAAAGGTGCGACTCTTTTAAAGCCTAATCTTAGTGAAGCCAAAATCATGGTTGAAAATTTAGGTTATAAAGAAAAAAAATTAGAAACAATTGCCAAAATCTTAGTCGAAAAATTAGATCTTCAAATGTTGGTGATCACTTTAGGTGCTGAAGGGATGGGACTCTTAGATATTAACACTCAACCTGAGTTAAAAATTATTCCCACTGTGGCCAATGAAGTTTTTGACGTTTCGGGAGCAGGGGATACTGCGATTAGTGTTCTCACATCAGCTCTTCTCGCAGGTGCGACATTAGAAGAAGCCGCTTGGATTGGAAATTGTGCTTCGGGAGTTGTCGTTGGAAAAAAAGGAACGGCTACAGTTAATCTGGAAGAGTTAAGTCATTTCTACCAACAGCTTGTAAAAAAAATAAATCACTAAAGTCTGTAAAAATTACTTGACTAATCTAATGCGTTGCGATAATCTCATTCTTGTCCGGCTGATTATGAGCGCCTGACAAAAACCCGTCGAAATGGCGACGATTCTTGCGAAAGTGGATCGGAGCAAAGCTTGAGACCTAAGCCGTTGTAAAAAGCGAGATGGTTTATCAGGTTGCCGAAACGGAAAGGCTATCTTCTTCGTAAACGTGACTGGTCAGAGTTTGTGTGGCGAGCCCAAACCCTGGAAGAAGGTGAAAGTCTTTAGGAGGAATTTTTGGATCCGTAACGAAAGTTTAATTGACCCTAGATGACTATAACACGACATTCATTTTGGAATTTGTGCGAGCACCTCAGGAGGACTCGTACAAGAATTAAGAGTTCAGAGGCTTACTCATTAAGCTCTCAACAATAATTTTATCAAATTTAATAAATTTAGATATATGAAAAGGACAGACGTATGCGCTGTCCTTTTTTTTCATTTCATAATACCTTGCCAAATTCTCTCTCACATGAAAAAATTTTGCCTTCAAAAATCTAAATAATCAAAAGGTAAAATTCATGGTCGATTTGGAAAAAATCAAAGAACAGTTTAGGGCCGCATTACTTCTACTCACAAAAGAAGCAGAAGTTCTCAACTTAAAATCAGAATATGTCGGAAAAAATGGAGTTGTTTCAGAAATTTTAAAATCTCTGAAAGATATGAATGCCGATGAAAGAAAAGCATTTGGTCCCAAGGCCAACGAACTCAAGGATTTTATCCAAGAGCTCGCTAGTGGTCACATGGCAAAACTTGAAGTTGAAGAAATTAATAAAAAATTAGCTGTTGAGAGAATTGATATTTCGTTAACTGAACAGATTCAAGTAAAAACCCATAAACATGGTGGTTTTCACCCTAGAACAATTATTCAACAAGAAATTGAAGATATTTTTCTATCAATGGGCTTTGATGTTTTAGATGGCCCGCATATAGAGGACGAATTTCACAATTTTGAAGCTCTCAATATCCCTAGTGATCACCCAGCGCGAGATATGCAAGATACTTTTTGGTTTCACGATCCACACTCTGAAACAGACAAAGATAAGTCTGGTAAAAAGCGATTATTGAGAAGTCATACCAGTACTATTCAAGTCCGAGGTATGCTCGGACGAAAGCCACCCTTTCGTTTTATCGCTCCAGGAGTAGTTTTTCGTTCAGAGCGCACAGATGCCTCTCATGAAATGGTTTTCACTCAGCTTGAAGGGATGATGATTGGCAAAGATATTTCAGTAGCTAATCTTATTTATTTTATGAAAACAATTCTGGCGGAAATTTTTAAAAAAGAAGTCGAAGTTAGGCTTCGCCCAGGTTATTTCCCATTTGTTGAACCTGGTTTTGAACTCGATATCCGCTGCCTTATTTGCAGTGGTACTGGTTGCTCTGTTTGCAAACAAATAGGTTGGGTAGAGTTACTACCTTGTGGAATGGTTCATCCCAATGTTTTAGTGGCAGGCGGTATTGACCCTCAAGTCTATAATGGCTTTGCTTTCGGTCTGGGCCTTGACCGATTAGTCATGATGAAATACGGCATTGATGACATCCGGCATTTGCAAAGTGGAGACCTCCGTTTTAATTCTCAATTTAAACTTTTTTAATTTTTTTAGGATTTTAATATGCTTATTTCTATTGATTGGATCAGAGACTTTGTTCAAGTTCCCAATATCCCCGCAAAGGATATTTACACCCGCTTTACTTTGGCCACGGCCGAAGTTGAAGGCATTCTCACGGTTGATGAACACCTAGAGAAAATCGTTATTGCCGAAATTCTCTCTTTTGAAAAGCACCCTGAAGCCGACAAACTAAACTTAGTCACTTTCTGCATTTCAGAAACTGAAATTCGAAAAGTTGTTTGTGGTGCTAGTAATGTCAAAGTCGGAATAAAAATTCCCTATGCTCCTTTAGGAGTGAAACTCCCCAATGGACTTTTATTAGAAGCAAAAAAAATCCGCGGAATTTTATCTGAAGGAATGCTTTGCTCTGAAGAAGAATTAGGATTTGCCCTCGAATCAGAAGGAATAATGGAATTGCCAAGTGACGCCCCACTTGGAGTGAATATGCTGACTTATTTCAAGATGAAAAAAGACACCATTCTCGATATCGACAATAAATCTCTCACTCACCGGCCAGACCTTTGGGGACATTTTGGAATGGCCCGTGAATTTTCTGCGATGTTTGAAGTCCCTCTTCAAAACCGTTTCACAAAAGAGTGGAGTGATGCTTTAAGAAAAAAATTTACGACATCATCTTCTCCAGTCATTCCTCGTTTTGAAGGCGAGAGTGCCGGTATTTCTTATTTTGGTTTATCTCTCGATAATATAGTCGTTAAAGAGTCACCAGAGTGGTTAAAGTCGCGCTTGAAAGCTTGTGGATTGCGTTCAATTAATAATATCGTTGATATTTCTAATTACGTTATGCTTGAGCTGGGAATGCCTTTACATATATTTGACCGTGAGCAGATCCAAGGCCCGGAAGTCATCATCAAAAAAATATCTAAGGAAGAGACATTTAAAACTCTAGATGACATTGACCGCTCACTTATCCCTGGAGATACCGTCATTTCAGACTCTAGTGGCCCTTTAGTTCTCGCCGGAATCATGGGTGGCAAAAAAAGTGGTGTCAGTGAAACTACGACAAAAATTTTTATTGAAGTGGCCAATTGGAAAGCTGCTATGGTTCGCCGTACATCTACCAGACTAGGACTTCGTTCTGATTCTTCCCAACGTTTTGAAAAAACACTTGATGGCCATTTAACAGAAAGAACACTTTTAAGAACCCTTGAACTGGTCTTAGAATTATGCCCAGAAGCCGTGGTCGTTGGAAAGTCCGAATACGCAGGAATTAATTTATCAGAGTCAAAAATTCTGAAAATAAAAACTTCACTTGTAAAAATAAAAACAGTTTTAGGTTGCGACTTAACTGCTGAGCGACTAACAAAAATTTTAACAGCTCTTGACTTTAAAATTGAAGCCGATGGAGCAACTCTTCTTGTCACTGTCCCGACCTATCGATCGACCAAAGACATTGAACAAGAAGCGGACCTCATTGAAGAAGTGGGAAGAATTATTGGTTATGATAATATCACACCATTGTCACCACTTGATACAATTGCACCAGTGAAACTAACTGATATGCAAAAAGTTCAGCGCCGAGTTCGCGACTTTATGGTTCAACAAGGAAAATCTTTCGAAGTGATGTCTTACCCGCTTATAGGAGAGTCATTGCTGAAAAAAGTTTCATGGCCGACATCTACAACTTTGAAATTAATTAATTCACTTTCTGTAGATCACGACCTCATGAGACCAAGCTTAATACCAAGTTTATTAGAAATTACAGAAACCAATGTGAAAAATTTTGAACGGGCCCGCTTTTTTGAAATAGGTAGAAGTTATTCTGAAGACAGTACTCATTTCTCTAAAGAAAATCTTCATCTAGGGACGGCCTTTTACGACAAAGATAAAAATACTTTTATCGATACAAGTAACCTCATCTCTAATCTCCTCTCAAGTTTAAATCTATCTTATGAATTCACAGAGAGAAATCCAAAATTTACGAACCCATTAGTTCCTACTGAATGGCTAGGGAATCATCCTTTCGAATTTCTCAATATCAAAGTCATGGGAAAAAACTGTGGGGCGATTTTTTCAATTCACCCACTGATCCTTAGAAACTTAAAAATTAAAGGACATCTTACTTTAGCTCTTTTTGATCTTTCTATTTTCGAAAATTTTTCGCCAAAAGATAAGACTAAATATAAACCACTTAGCAAATTTCCTAGTTCAACCTTTGATTGGACGGTGGTTATGCCTGCTGATAAGGCAATCACTGAAGCCTTAATGGCCGCTAAAAAAGTGAAGCTTAAAGAACTCCAAGATGTTGCCGTTTTAGATATTTTTCCCAATAAAGATGTAAAATATGTAACGTTTAGAGCTGTCCTTGCCGATGAGGCGGGGACCTTGAATTCTGAGTTTTTAAAACAAGCAGAAATTGCTCTAATTGACGCAACTTCGAAGGCAGGGTTTAATTTAAAATAATTTTTTTCAATAACGAAAGAAAAGAGTTGACGAGCTCTTTCGTTATCTATAATATCGCGTCTCACCCACTTGTGACATCAGCTACAAAGCGATCTTAATCGAAAGCATGGGTAAAAAATTGTTCTTTAAAAATTAAATAGAGTTAAAAGATTTGAAGCCGCAAGGCTTCGATTCAAGATGAGAAAGGTCCCAAACAAAAAAATATCTGACGTAAGTATTCTGTCACGCCCGTTAAACGGCTACAGTTAAATCATTTGGTGATAAAAGTC
>CANCFT010000040.1 GCA_947377285.1 Bacteriovoracaceae bacterium | reverse complement strand
CATCCATCAATAAAACTGGAGGATTTATGGCAAGTGCTCTAGCAATGCAAAGCCTTTGTTGCTGACCTCCCGAAAGGGAAGTTCCTAGTGTATTTAATTTATCTTTTACTTCTTCCCAAAGAGCAGCTTTTTTTAAGCACGTTTCAGCTATCTCCATCAAAATTGATCTTTTATGAATTCCTTGAAGTTTTAATCCAATTACAACATTTTCAAAAATACTTAAAGATGGAAACGGGTTTGGTTTTTGAAAAACCATACCAATTCTTTTTCTTACATCAACGACATCAATTTTTTTATCGTAAATATTTTTGCCCTCTAGTAAGACTTCACCACTTACTTTTGTCCCTTCAATTTCTTCATGAATGCGGTTTAGGCATCGCAAGTAAGTTGATTTTCCACAACCTGATGGTCCAATGATTGCATTGATAGTTCGTTCACAATATTGAACATTGATTCCTTTGACTGCTTGAAAGTCACCAAACCATGCTTCTAGGTTTTTTGCTTCGAGAATAATTTTATCGCTCAATTCTGATTTTGACATTGATTAGTACCCTTTTTTATCTTTCATTTTAGTGAGAATATATCTCGCAAAAAGATTCATGCTAAGAATTAAAACCATTAAGACAAATGCTCCGGCCCAAGCTTGTCGCTGCCAATCTTTAAAAGGTGAAATAGCGTATGTATAAATTTGGACAGGGAGTGTGGCCATTGGCTCTTTCATATTAAAACTTAAATACATATTTCCAAATGCCGTAAATAAAAGAGGAGCAGTTTCACCGGCAGCTCTTGAAATGGCCAGAATAATACCTGTTAATAAATTTGAGAGACTACCTTTTAAGATAATAAAAAGGATAACTTTCCATCTTGGAAGTCCAAGGGCAAGGCCAGCTTCACGGATATGATTGGGGACAAGCTTTAAAATTTCTTCGGAAGTTTTAATAATAATTGGGAGCATGATTATACTTAGTGCCACGCCGCCGGCCAAGGCTGAAAAACTTTTAAGTGGAACTACCACCATTAAGTAAGCAAAAATACCAATAACAATTGAGGGAATCCCGCTCATCAAATCTACGCATAGTTTAAGAGTTTTAGAGAGTTTACTTTTACTAAACTCACACAGATACACTCCACAGGTAACACCGATTGGGACAGCTATAAGTGCACCTAGTAATACAATATAGATAGTTCCTAAAATGGCATGTTTCATACCTCCGCCAATTTCACCAACTGGTTTTGGTAATTCAGTGAAAAAGCTTAAGTTGAGAGAACTTGCCCCTTGAACGAAGACATATTTAATAATCAAAAAAAGTGGAACGAGTACTAAAATTGCACTAAGTATAATTAAGCTTGTGAACAGGTTATTTTTAATGGCCCTATAGAGCCTGTAATTCAATTTCACTTTCAACCTATTTTCGAAAAATTCTTTACAATACTTTTAGCAAAAAGATTGGAAAGAAATGTAATAAAAAAGAGCAAGAGCGCTAAATAACATAAAGAAGAAACATGAAGTGGGTTATTCGCATCTGTATATTCATTGGCCATAACTGAAGCCATTGTCGCCGCAGGGGAAAATAATGATTTAGATATAATTGGAGAATTCCCAATGAGCATTGTAACGGCCATCGTTTCGCCTAACGCTCGCCCTAAGCCTAAGACAACTGCGCTGCTTATTCCTGAAATAGAGGGAGTAAGCACCGCCATTTTAATCATTTCATATTTGGTTGATCCTAAGGCAAATGACGCTTCTTTTTGGTGTTGTGGAATAAGTTCAAAGACTGATCGGCAAATTGAAGAAATAGTTGGAACGATCATTATAGATAGAACTAAGGATGCAGTTAAAATTCCAATTCCAAAACTCGGTCCATCAAATAAGGGAAGAAATCCTAAAGTTGATTTAAGAAACGGAGCAATCGTTGATTTCATTAACGGAGATAAATAAAAAATACCCCAAAGTCCAAAGACAATTGAAGGAATTGCCGCAACCATTTCGACCATTAAGGAAATCACACGAGAAATTGATTTTGGTAAATACTCTGAAATAAAAAGAGCAACAAAAATACTTATGGGAGTTGCGATAAGGACAGCTACAAATGAAGTGATGAGTGTACCAAATATAAAAGGCAATGCTCCATACTGGTCTTCAACTGGGTTCCATTCTTTTCTAACTATAAAAGAGAGACCGTTTAATTTAATAGCAGGTCCTGCCGCTTTTAATAAGACGAAAATGATAAACAAGAGTAGCCCTATTACCAGCAAAGAAATGAATCTCAAAACATAAAAAAGAACGGCATCTTGAGTTTTAGAATTCAGTTTAATCATGAAGGCATAATCGACAATTTTGCTCAATAATTAAAGGGTTATTTGTTAGGATTTGGTTAAGATTATTGGGGGAAAAGGACTTTCCCCAAACAAATCTTCATTAATGTGCGGTTTGAGTAACGTAAAGGCGAAAACTCTTGTCTTTTGAGCGGCGGATTATGCATTTTCCACCTTCTTTGCTCTCAACTAAAAATTCGTAGAACTCTGGCAAGGTGTCTGCGACTTCTAGAACCGATTTTCCCTCGTGTTCTCCAAAATCAACATAAACCAAATCTTCAGCAATGATACCTGTCAGCGGACTAAAATCTGGATTCGCCATTATTTCCCTCCCTAGAATTAATTGGCCATAATTTCAATACAAAGTGTTTCATGTCTGATTACTGTTTGAAAAGAAATTTATGCAGGAGGGAATTACTCCAATATTGGACGAAAGATTTTTGCTCAAATTTTTTTTAATTTACTAAATTCCTTTGAAGAAATTTTTAAAGTAAAAAACGATTAATTTAAATTCTTGGGGGTATTGTTCTCCGATAAGTAATCGAATGAGGTCTAAACTTTTAAATAAAGATTCTGGTTTCCTAAATGGACGATTCGTAATCATCGCAGCTACTGTGTCCATCACTGAAATCATCATTGTTTCAAATCCAAAAATATTATTCGGATCATCTTTGTCGGCTAAGTTTATTCGGTTGGTAAGTGTGCTGTAAATATGGTGGTTTTCAATTATTTTTAAATGATTGGGCGGTAAGGGGACACGGCCCTTTAAAATATTAACAGAAAGTTGCGGATGGGAGGCTAAAAGCTTTTTATCTTCATCATCTAAGTTTTCTTGATTATATTTCTCTACTGGAATTGCCGACATTCCTATATCTTTTAAGTAACTAGTCAAAAAGAATAATTCAATATCTTTATCAATATACATTCGAGAGTTTTTCATCACTCCCACTAAAAATAGTGTCGAAAGAAATGGCTGGGCAAAAATATAGTGATGCCCCTGCTTGATAAATTCTTTGTATAGCGCTTCATGGATTTGCGGCTTATTAAAAAGAAAGGTGGCCAGGTTTTTGGCACTTTGAACTTGAAGACTCAGGAGATTATCATCAGTTGGATCTTCATATAAATAGCCTAAGTTTAAAGTTAAGAGATTGGTTTGAAGCCTTGCTTTTTCTAATGGATCTCCAATGGATAATGAGCGAGTTACATTCCTTAAATTTTCTTGTTGAGCAATCCTGAGAGAAATTCGATCTTCTTCCATGACAAATAAATTTGCTAATTTTTTTTGAAGTAATTCTTTTAAAAGTGAATTAGAAATTTCAGCTTTTTTATATAGAACAACTTTAAAAAGTCCTTCGACGAGAGCGTAAATATCACAGGGAGATTCAGCTATGAAGAATATTTCTCTAAATGAAATCGGAGTGAGTTTAAAGTTTAATGAATTTTGTTCAAGAATATCAAATGGATTCTTCATTTGATGATTATACCAGAGTTTAGCTTTCTTCCATGAAAAAGTGCCTCAAAAAAGACACTATTTTAAGTATTTAAGATTACCTCAATACAGCTAATAAAAAGAATAATTTCAAGGGTATTAAGGAGTTCAATAATTAACAAGCTGAATCTTTATAAACATAGATAAAATGGTGGAAGTGTTGATGAAATTTTTCTCGGAGGATAAGCATGCTAAGTACTAGTCTAATGATGAGTTCACTTTCTCTGAAAGATTATCTTGGAAGAAAAGATTTATCAGAGCATTTAAAATTATCTCCGGAGCTCACTTTTCATTGGGCCAATTGGGATCAGACATGTATTGCTCAAAGAAAAATTTATACAAATTTTGATAATCATTTTCATCTTATAAAGCTTAATCAGACTCTTCAATCACTAAAAGCTAGACCAGTTTGGTTGTGTAATAAAATAAAAACCATGAAAAGTGATCTGTATTCACTTTATGAATCTTATCTCGATAGTCGTTTAAGAATGACGTGGTTTGAGAGAAAAGATGAAATTTTGTTTTCATTAGATAGCCAACAAGGCCCCTATTATGCGCTTACTTCAATGAAGTGGATCGACAATGATCTTTATACCCAATTCGTTATGCGAAAAATTTTACTCGAACATTACACACTTAGATCTTTTCGTTTAAATGCAAATATTCCACTTCTTTTCAAATTAGATAATGACGTCAATGAATACCGAAATAAAGTATTGATTCACCAAATATCAGAATCTGGATTTATTTTTAAGATTAAAGATAAAAACTTTTTAAATAAAATAAAAAATGCCGGAGCATTGGAGTTAAAAATTCCAATTAAGCACTATATGAAAGTAAGTTCACTCAAAGTAGAAGATGCTTATAAAAATTTAGATGAAAGTCAAAAAATAGATGAATCTGATTATGCAGTATTTAATTTAGAGGCCCGAATTCTCAATTTTTACGGGAATATGAATAATGCTAAACGCAGCTCAGATGAAGAATTCTATTTGTTTGCTCGTTTTGAAGACTTACGCCCAAGTGGACACAATAATGAATTAAAAAATATTTTCGGGCCATTAGTTTTGAAAACAAAAAATTACTTAACGAACAGTTTAGATGAACTAAGTGCTTAATTAATTCAAGTTTTCAGTAAGTTAGAGGAAGAAAAAAGGATAAATAACTGATAAAAAAACTAAAGTATTTAAAGGGTCATGTCGATAGGTAAGTACAAACATCAAAAGTCACATAGCACACGAGGGAGGTAGTCTCATGGGAGATAAGAACGACGGAAAAGCTAAGCACGGAAAAAAGTTAACGACGAAAGAAAAGAAAGCACAAAACCATTTAAAGCTAATGCAAGGATCGAAAGATCGTAATGCTACTACAGCTACAAATACGGTTGTTGCAGTTAATCCGAACAAAGATAAAAAAGCAGCTTAAGCTCAAATTTTTTCCATTTAACGGGTGAACTCTACTCTTTCTGTAGAGTTCACCCGTTAAATTCACTTAAACCGTTTTCAATCTTTTATTCACTTTTATTTCCAACGGCCCAACCTCACACTGATACGCTAGCACTTCAACTCCGAACTCTATACATTCTTTAAGTAGCCTGCAGTAAGTTGGATCTATTAAATTATCTATTTTAAAATTTAAACAGTCTTCTCTTTGCACTATAAAAAGCATGACAGTGCGAATTCCTTTTTCTTTTAGTTCAAATAATTCTCTTAAGTGTTTTTGACCTCTTTCAGTAACAGAATCTGGAAAAAGGCATTGGTTGTTTTCGTTGATAAAAGTGACGTTCTTAACTTCAACATAACAAAGATCACTTTCTCCATTTGAAAGGAGAATGTCTATTCGACTAAGACCTACTTTAACTTCTGGTTTAAGATTTTCATAACCTTGTAGTTCGCTAATAGTCCCATTTTGAATGGCTTCGATTGCCAATTTATTTGTTAAAGATGTATTTACCCCAATCCATGACAAACCATTGAAGAGCATTTCAAGACTATAGGGAAGCTTTCTAGTCGGAGAATCATGAAAACTTAAAAGTGCTGGCCAATTTTCACCAAGGCAAGTTTTCATAGAACCAGTATTGGCCAGGTGAGAAGTTATAATATTATTTTCTACTAAAATATCAGCAAAAAATCTTTTATAGCGTTTTTTAAAAAAACCAGAAATAAGTGGAGTTTTAAATTTCATATTGGATTATGATTTTATATGAGTACAAGCCAATTTCACAAGAACTTTGATCTTGTATAAATAAAGGATTTTGAAAAAAAATGAGTAAAACATTAATTGTCTCTGACAATGAAATTTTAAATCAACTTTATGTCGTTAATTTAGAAGTTTATTTAGGCACTGAAGTTGAGCTTGTGCTGTCTTTCCAAAAAGCCCAAGAACTAATTGATTCTGGTTTAGAATATAATTTGATTGTGACAATGAATATGATTAATGGTCAAGATTCTGCCATCATGCTCTATGAATATTTACAATCAAAAAAATGGAATAAACCTTTAGTGGTTATCGGAAAACCTGAAAAGGAAGTACCTAATATTGTCATTATTCAAAGTTCGTATCATTTACAGAATTTACTTAAATCTTGTGCTGAGATCTTAGGAGTAACAGCAAAATCAATGGCGGGCCATATTGTGCCTGAATACTATGCTGTCGAAACAAGTTTTTTATTGCGTTTAGGAGTTGCTCCTTGCCAAATATTCCTGCAAGTAAAAAAGAACTCAGAGGTAATTGATTATCTTTTAGTTGCAAAAAAAGATGATAAGACGACAGAAAGTCTTCGTAAATTTTCATCTGAAGGAATCGTAAAACTTTTTGTGAACAAACTCGATCGACTTTTAGTGATTAATCAAATATCAAAATCGGTCTGTGATTTTATTCAAAGCACAGAGAATCTTGGAGTTGCTGAAAAATCAAATGCTCTCTCTGTTGGTTTTGATTTTATAGCAAGTGATTTTTGTCAAACCCCAGAGTCAACTCATGAAGTAATGGCCATTGCAAAAGTCTGTACATCTGTGATGGAAGATATCGCGAAAGACACTGCGGGACTGAGGGCCTTAATTAAAATTTTATCTAGTAATCCATCTGGGTATATTTATACGCATTCAATTTTAGCTTCATTTGTAGCCGCGCATATTGTGAGAAAAGTTTCATGGGGTGGAGAGGGACATTTAGAAAAAATTAATTTTGTACTTTTTTTCCATGACATTATGTTGGGACCAATTTATTTAAAATATCCTGAATTAAAATATGAAGATGATTTACTCTTTAGCGAAAAACTTGATGAAGAAGAGAAAAGTTTAGTTCTCAATCACGCTCGACTTGCAGCAGAACTCGTAATTAATTATCGACGAGCTCCTTTAGGTGTCGATTTATTAATCAAACAACATCACGGCATTACTAATGGAATAGGATTTGCGACAGAATTTAAAGATGATATTTCACCACTTTCCAAAATTGTGTTAGTGGCAGAAGCATTTGTCGAAGAATATATGAAAGGACGCGATCTTGATCCCAAGTTTCAAATAGATTTAAAGGTAATGCTTCCAATACTTGTCGAAAAATTTAAAAAGAGTACATATAAAAAGATTATTGAAACGCTTGAAACGATCAAATTGTAAGTTTTTAATTTAGCTAATTTTAATCGATTTCTCAAGTGCTTTAAGTGGATCTTTAAAATTACCTGTATTGTATATTCTTTTCATATTGCCAATTATTTCTTTATAGGTCGTTGTCTTTTTTTCTTTTCCAGCAATTCTAGAAACAAAATTACTCGCTAAAATAAAAATACAAGAAATTGTGGTAATGCCAGAAGAGTTGATTCCTTTTGGAAAACCATCTCCTGTTGGGTGTTCATGTTGTTCAATTAAAATAAAATCAACATCCGAAAACCCGTGAAAGAAAGTTGAAAGTTGAGCCGCTTTAAATGGATGATCTCTAAATTCTAATTGTTCTTCTTCGGTAAAATTTTTTAACTTGGGGTCATTTAAAGAACGTATTTTAATGAGTTCATCATTACTTAAACCAATGTCTTGAAGAATAGAAGCTAGTTGCAGCTTATCTCTAGACATATCAGCACTCCAGCCCATGTGATAAAGAATATTTTCACAAACATATGCAGTGGCGAGACTGTGCTCAGCAAAAGTCATATTGGGGTTTTCTGCAATTTGGTCTAAAAGTATAATCATATTTTCAAATGATTTTACAGTCTCATGAACAGAATCTATAAATAAGTGTGTCAGTTTAAGGATATCTTCTGAGACAGTTAAGGCCTTAATAAATTGGTGAATAAAAAAAATGGTTTTTAGGTGAAGTAGGATGTATTTTTTTTTATCACTTAATTTAGCATCATAAATTTTTATTAAATTTTTAATTGATGTTTCTAAAAATTTTAAATGATCATCTTTTTTAAGATGTAAAAATTTTACGTTTTTTCTTGAGAAATTTTGAATGAGTTGCTGTGAGTAGGGAACATCTTTCGCGATTACTTTTCCAAATTTTGTCGATGTAAGTTCTAGGTAGACATCGTAAGGAATTTGGTCAAAAAGATAAAAATTTCGAATCCGCATCTTATGTAAATCATCGCGTACAAAATCTAAAATAGACTCTTCAAACTCTTCTTTTTTTACCCATTCTATACAGGCAAGAACTGACTTCTTTAGTACATCTGGAACAATTGGAGTTTCAATAACAAAATTTTGTTGTGATAATTGCAATATTTCACTAGTGATATAGGATTTTACAGAATTAGGGCTGCCTATAAAAATAAACGGTCTTTCTCCTAATGTTTCATTGATTTGATCATAAATTTCATTGATAAAAATATTTTTATTGTCGATTGAAATAATGACGAATGAAAATGGCCCATCTGTGATCATCATTTCCATTAAGTTGATCGTTTCAGTCACTTCGATCATTTTAATTTTAGGGAATTGATTCCCCATGATGCGCTTAATAGGAATGTTATTTTCTGGAGTGTGCCCGATAAACAAAACTTTCACGAAACTCTCTTATTTAAATATTGCGTTCTACATTGGCCCTTCATATTTAATTATAACTAAAAAAAGCGAAATCAGTGAATTTTTAGACTTTTCTCTAGAAAAATCAATCAGAGTGCTGTTGAATGAGAGTATTCACCTTCAAGGATTAAAAAATGAAAATGAAAATTGCACGGAGCCTCATTGAGAAAGGATGTGTAAAGCTCTCACCCAAAGATCCTTTTACATATGCTTCAGGTTTAAAAGGCCCTATATATTGTGACAATCGACTCATTCTTTCTCATGTAGATTTGCGTGAAATAGTGATCAATTCTTTTTCTGATTTTATCCAAAGCAGAACATTACACTTTGATCTCATTGGAGGAATCGCAACTGCAGGGATTCCTTATGCAGCTTTTATTGCTGACCGTTTAAAAATGCCAATGGTTTATGTGCGACCTAAAGCTAAAGAGCACGGTAAAAAAAATCAAATTGAAGGGGATTTCCATCCTAACCAAACAGTACTTTTAATAGAAGACTTAGTTAATCAAGGTTCTAGTTTGGCCGATGCCATGTCCGGTCTCACCGAAGCAAAATTACTTTCGAGCCATTGTTTATGCATCGTAGATTACAAAATGGCAGAAGCTCAAAAACGCCTCAAAGAGTTGTCACTCTCACTTTTTTCATTAACTGATTTTGATCATATCGTTGCGGCCAGTCTTGAACTTAAATTAATTGATGAAGATGGTAAAAATCTCTTAATGGATTGGCACGAAAACCCGAAAGAGTGGTCAAAGTTATTTTAATTTTTCTCGTGGACAGTGTTTTTATTGCACTGTAATTAATAAGAGATTTAATTAGTTTTTTATAGCCCATTTTATTGGAGGATTATATGTCTCTTAAAGCAAAAATTGAAATTGATGGTAAAGTTTTCGAGTATCCTGTCATGGAAGGATCAGAAAAAGAAAAAGCGATCGACATTGGAAAACTCCGTGCAGACACAGGTTGCATTACCATAGATCATGGTTTTTTAAACACTGGTTCATGTGCTTCTGCTGTAACTTTCCTCGATGGTGAACTTGGAATTCTTAGATACAGAGGATATCCAATTGAGCAGCTTGCTGAAAAATCTTCATTTCTCGAAGTGGCTTATTTACTTAATTGGGACAAACTTCCATCGCTTTCTGAGCTTTCTGCTTTTGAGAAAAAAGTAGCAAACTACTCACAACTTCCTGAATATATCACGAGCATGATAAAACTTTTTCCAAAGACAGCTCACCCGATGGCCATTGCTTCTGCAGTAACAGTTGCCTTATCTGCTCACTACCCAGAACTTAATAATCCAAACCCAACTAAAGAGCAAAAAGATGAAATCTATGCTCTACTTATTGGTCAATTTAAAATTATTACTGCTGCCATTCAAAGAACTACAACAGGTCAGCCGCTAGTAGCTTCAAACCCGGCCTTATCCTATACTGAAGACTTTATGTCGATGATGGGAATGAAAGCGAGTAAAGATGTTTCCCACGCTTTAGATGTTCTTTTGATCCTACACGCTGATCACGAACAAAACTGTTCGACATCTACAGTGCGAGTTGTAGGTTCATCTAATGCTTCAATCTTTGCTGCAATCTCAGCTGGTATCGATGCTCTTTGGGGACCACTTCATGGTGGAGCTAACCAAGAAGTTTTAGAAATGTTGGAAGAAATTTCAAAAGCTGGTGGCGATCATAAAAAAGCCCTTGAGCGCGCAAAAGATAAAAACGATACATTTAAATTAATGGGATTCGGACACCGCGTTTATAAAAACTTCGATCCGCGAGCTAAAATTATCAAAAAAGCTTGCGACAATGTCCTGGCTCAACTTGGGGTAAAAGATCCTTACCTTGATATCGCTAAAGGACTAGAGCAAGAAGCACTTTCAGATGAGTATTTTAAATCGAGAAACCTTTATCCTAACGTCGATTTTTATTCTGGAATTATTTATCGCGCTCTTGGAATTCCTACAAATATGTTCACCGTCATGTTTGCTTTAGGAAGAATGCCTGGATGGTTATCTCAATGGAAAGAAATGAGAGAAACTAAAGAAACAAAAATTTCTCGCCCAAGACAAGTTTATATTGGCTCAACAGTTCGCGAATACACCGATATCAAAAAAAGATAAAAAATGACCAAAAAAAATAATGATTCTCCTAGGGCCTTCGGGCCCTTCTCTTTATCAGTTGAACAAATTCGCCCCCATTTATTAGTCAATATCACTGAGCCCGAAATGGTAAAGTTGATTGTTGAAATGTCGGCTAAATTTACTAAAAAACGAGATCAAATAAATGACTATGTGATGGAGCATCGTCACGTGAGTGCTTACGCTGCTTTTTATTTGCCCACTAATATTCCCAAGCTACATTTTTTATTATCAAAACTTCCCACTGATGTTTTGGACGATTTTAAAAATCGACCATTTATAGATATGGGATCTGGCCCCGGGACTTTTTCATTGGGTTGGAAAATGCTGATGAATACTCCTAGTCATGTTGAAATGATCGGTGTCGATTCCGCCCAAATTATGTTGGACCAGGCCACAAAGATTATGAATGGTTTTTTTCCCAAAGATAAATTTCTGGCCGTCAGAAAATTTGAAGAAGCCAAAACCAATAGTGTTTTATTTTTTGGTCATTCAATTAATGAAATGGGCCGCCAAAAGGCCCAAGAGCATATAATGACGATTGATCCTGAATATGTCATGTGGATTGAGCCCGGAACTAGTGACCTTTTTCCAGAATTAATTCAACTTCGCGATGTGATGCTTGATCATTACGACGTGCTTTATCCGTGTCCAGGAAATGGAGCTTGTCCAAATAATTGGTGCCATCAAGTTCTTCGCACTACTCACGATCAAAGTGTAGAGCGCTTATCACAATTAGTGAGTCTTGATAGAAAAATTCTTCCAATGACGGCCCATGTTTATCGCCGTAAAAGTAAAACATTGGCAGTAACAAATTCGGCCACCGTAGTTCGTTATATTCAAGAAACAAAATTTAGTTTTGAATATGAAGTGTGCCATTTAGTTGATGGAGTTAATAAAAATTCAATTATTGAAATTATGAAAAAAGAATTAACAAAAGAAGAGATAAAAGATTTCAAACATTCAAATGTCGGTGATCGTTTGAGCTTTGAAGTTGAGAAAATGATTGGCGAGAAAATGAGAGTACAGTTGAAATAAAAAAGGCTCCTTGCGGAGCCTTTTTTTTTACTTATTTTTTAACTTATTTTTTTTCTTTGTTCATGTAATCAGTACCGAATTTTTTCTTGAATTTCTCAATTCTTCCTTCAGTATCAAGAATTTTAGTTTTTCCTGTATAGAATGGGTGACAAGCAGCACAGATATCGATCTTTTCAAGCTTGATTGTACTTTTTGTTGGGTAAACTGCTCCACAAACGCAAACAACGTTCATAGCTTCGTACTTTGGGTGAATTCCTTCTTTCATATGGACCTCTAGATTTCGTATTACTGCTTTGTATACAGTAACAGGTTTATTTGAATGGATTTTATAACTAACTCAGGGGTTTAAGTCAAGGACCCTGCAACGACTTGCTAGTGTGCTGCGCAGCTCGTGCATCCATCTCCATCTGTTTTGTTATTGGCATCTTGGAGCTCCCAATGTCCATATTTCTCATTTAGTAAACTGAGGGCTTCATTTAGATCGAGGTGAATACTTTGGAAAAGTTCTTGATAATCTTTATCAGTCAATGTGACTAAGTATTGAATTTCGACTTCAAGTTTGTCGCTTAGTTCAAGCGGAGCGGCGCCCAAAGAGACAAAGGCCCGAAGTGGAGCCGAGTAAAAGTGTGCAGAGGTCCAGTTTTCAGTATTTATTTTTAACATATTGGCCAAACTTGGTATTTATCTTAGCGGTTTAAGGGTCATTTTATAGCTTTTTTTAAAGGTTTAGCAATTTTTGGTTGTCATGCCAATGAGAAACATGTAATTTCACCTTCTGTTAAATTTCCTTCGTGGAGGCATGTTGTGGCAAAAAAAGGTGCTAGAGTCATTATAACTCTAGAATGTACTGAAGCAAGAAAAGAAGGCAAAAGTCCTTCGCGTTATACAACTACTAAGAACAAGAAAACGACACCTGATCGTCTTGAGCTTAAGAAGTATAATCCGTTCTTGAGACGTCATACTGTTCATAAAGAAATTAAGTAATTAAAAGACTTTTTTATTTATTTAAGTGGTTGAAATGTCATTGATATTTCAACCACTTTTTATTTCAGACTTTCTCCATTTACACCGATAAATCCTATTAGAGACAATCTAATATTGTCTGTAATTTGGGGATTTTCATTGGCTTTAAAAATACTATTGGTTGATCCTGATGACGAATGGCTGTCTAACGCCAAAAAGTTTTTAGTGGCTCAAATGTATGAAGTCTCCATCGTCAGTAATGGTCGCGATGCTCAATTAGCTCTCTACAATGATAAATTTTTCGCCGTTGTGATGAATTTCGCCATTGAAAACCACTCTTGCACTCAAGTCTTAAAATTTATCAAATCAAATTATACAAACCAAAGAGTCATCGTCATTGTTAATGAAAAAGAATTAGTAGATTCAGGTGCTGTTACGGAAGAAAAATTGCAAAGATTAGGTGTCGCAGAAATGGCCGTTAAGCCATTTGAGATTCCTTATTTAAAAGAATTACTTGAAGGTCATCAGTCACTCGGCGACCTCATGGCCGGAGTCACAAAAAAAGAAGGAACATCAGAAGAGCTCGAAGTGAGTTTAACTGATGAGAATTTTTCAAAAATAAAAATAGATGAATTCTTTTCTTCGCAAGCAGTGCTCTTTGATATTTATATAAAACTCAAAGAGAATAAATATTTAAAAATTCTTCATGCGGGGGACTCTTTTTCTAAAGAACGAATTGATAAATATAAAAATGATAAAAAAATTGAGAGTCTATATTTTCATAACAGCGATAGAAGAAAATTTATTCAATATAATAATTTCCTCGCAAAGAAATTAATTAATAATAAAGTTGTTCCCGTTTATAATAAAGTTAATCAATTAAAAAACGTCTCTGAAAAATTTATTGAAGAAGTTTACACTCAAGGAATGAAGCCTCAGGTTATTGAGCAGGGGCGGGAAGTTTGTGAAACTGTTTATCAACTAATTGAATCTCAACCTGACTTATATACAGTTTTAAAATCTTTTCAAAATTTTGATCCAACCGCATATGCTCATTCTTTTTTAGTGACACTGTACTCTACGGCGATCATTAAACAATTTGAGTGGCAGTCGAAAACAACGATTGAAACCACGGCCATGGCCTGTATGTTTCACGATATTGGAAAAATGTTACTGCCTAAAGAACTAAATGGGATGATTCCCAAAGACATGAATCCTGAGCAATTAGAACAGTATAAAAAGCATCCAGAGTTAGGTCTCCAGGTAGTAGAGAGTTCTCGGGCGATTAATAACTCAATAAAACAAATTATTTTACAGCACCATGAAGCTTATGACGGGACGGGGTTTCCCTTTGAAAGAAAGGGAAATAAGATTTTAACTCTCGCCAATATAGTTTGTCTGGTGGATGATTTTGTCCACATTATGATAGATGATAAATTGCAACCAACTGAAGCATTAAGAAAAATTCTCACTGATAAAGTTAGAGTAAAACGTTATAATTCAATTCTAATTGAAAAATTTATCAACGTCTTTGTGGATCCTGATAAAATTCACAAGGAAAATGCGCTTCCTTCGAACTCAAGAGTTCTTCAGAAAAAAGCTTCTTAGGGTCAATCTAAGTTAATCAATTTCTTTTTCAAGTGGTTTCTCTTGTATTTTCTCTTGAGATTTCTCGAGTGGTTTCTCTTGATGTAAAGCACTTACAGGTTCAGTTATTTTTTCCACAGCAGGTGCTTTACGAGCGATTGGCTTGATAATTTTTTTAACAGGAATTGGTGCTGGGATAGATTCAGGAGCGTGTTCGGGCAATGCTACTGGTGCTTGAGCTGGGGCCTGTGCTGTTTGAGAAATGAGGCTATCTGACTTGCGATTAAAAAGTTCAATAAATTCTTTTTTGATTACATAAGAAGTCGTGTTATTTGAAATCGTAACAATAAAATACTCTTCATTTTTCAAATCAATATCACTTAGTTCTTTGAACAATCCACTTATATTGTAGTCAATTGTATTATTTAAATTGTCTTGAATTGAAACAATTGTCTGAGCATTGCGAGCGAGATTTTGGATTTGTCTTTTTTGAGAATCAGTTTGTTTATCAATAATAAAACTGCTCTTTAAACTTGAGAGTTCTTGAAGGAATTCATCAATTTTATCTTGTGATAAAATCCGTCCGGCCTGGTCAACCCAAGTATTGTCTTTCTTTTTCATTTCAAGCTGTGGTGTTACTGTCTTTTTGTTTCCATGAAAAATTTTAAAAGATTTAATAGTCTCTAAATCGATCGAAATAATTTGTGATTCAATAAGATTTAAGATTGTCGCATTCTCTAGAGAAACGCTTGGAGCTTCAACATGGTAAATACCACTTCGACCTGAGATTTTGATATAAGTAGAATTATCAATTGTGTTGATAAGTCCAAAAATAATATTGATAATCTTTCCATTTGGATCAATGAGGTTGAGAGTTGAAGTTGGTTTATCAATTGAGAAATTGGAAATATTTATTTTTTCTTCAGGAAATACTTTTTTTACTTTTAAACTTTTGAGTGTTTTAAAAAGTTGTTCAAAAAAGAGTGAGTTGGCAGATATTTTTCGTGGAGTAGTCATGCGCCATGGGGAAATTTGGTTATTTTGAAGATGCTCAAATGCATATTCACCAGATTTATTTTTAAGCGTAAGACTCTTTGTTAGAGTTAATTCGTTCGAGTTAAATGGATTGGCCTGCTCAATTAATTCTGAACCAGTCTTTACGTTGTTTTTAAAAAGTTCAGAGAAGGTAGCAGTCACGACTACTAATATAAAAAAAAGGAAAATGAGTAAATTTGAAGCAAACTGGCGCTTTTGCATGACGATTCCTTAGAGCGAATGACTTAAATATAATTCTTGTATTATAAGCCTAAATCATCGAGTTCGCCAAAGTCTGATCCACCAGAATCACCTTTTCCGGGTTCAGCTTTTTTAGCCACCTTTGTGACATCTGGCTCGATTGATTGAAGAAATTGTCTTAAGAGGGCCCGTTCACCTTCTTTTAAAAAATTAAAACGAATGAGAGCACGGTGAGTATAATTATTTTGGCTGATAATTCTGCTTTTTAAATTAAAAGGACGGCAATAGAGGATATCAGCATTTACAATAAATGATTTAGGGATGCAGAACTGAATGACAATGGATTGTCCTTCAGTGAAAGGTTTGTTGCAAAAGAAAAACATTTTATCCATGCCTATTTCCGACAGAACTGTTTTTCCTTTTGAGATTTTATCTTCTGACAGGTTAGGAGCGTTGAGACTGATGCTAATGATATTTTGATCAAAGCTGATTACGTTTGATGGCTCTGGAGTTGCTGGATTTTCACCACCATTAGCTTCTGATTTTTCGTCTGTACTAATTTCTTCAGAATCCATTCCGGCCATAGCTCGTGCCATTTCATCTTCACCAGTATCAAGATTATTATTTGGTGTTAAGGCCAAGACATTGTCGTTTGATTTAGATTTCGGAGAGTATTCATCGCGGATATTGTTTAAATCTGCTGTTTCTGTCGGAGCACCACTGTCGATTTTATCTTGAATGCGCGATTCAATTTCATCTCGGAGAGACCAAATTTTAAGGGAGATTTTTTTAATGAGGACTGGATCTGATGAGTTGTTGTGAATCATAGAGATCATTGTCTCAATTCCAGGGAAAAAATAAAGTGCGGGCCTGTTTCGGAAAAATTTACCAGTGCGTAAAAACATTTGGGCGTCGCGTTGTTTTCTATTATCCTATAATCTCGACCTAGTCTCAACTAAATCTGACTCATGTACTTGGGTAATGGGCGTTGAGTATTGAACTCCATGGAGGGAGAAATATGAACAAGTGGATAATGGGATTGGTGAGTTTGAGTATGGCGGGGAGTTTAGTAGCGACTGAGAATATCAATGAAAAAAGTAATGAAAAAAGTAATTATGTCCCCGGCGAAATCATTGTTAAATTCAAAGAAGGCGTGACTGCCACTAGTTTTTTTAAAAGTTTTAATAATAGAGAAGTGACAAAATTTGGAATTAATTCCAAAAGAGAAATCAAACTGGCCCATCAGAATTTATTTGTTTTGAGTGTTGATAATGAAAAGTCATTAATGAGTGCCATCACTCTTTTAAAAAATAATCCCAATATTGTTTATGCAGAACCGAATTATATTTACTCTATTGCTTTGATGCCAAAAGAGAAATCACTAGTCCATAAAAAATTGGAGAGTTCTCCGTTTAATAATTTTTCTGCGGCAAATCCTACGGACCCTTCATTTGGAAAATTATGGGGCCTTAGAAATACTGGTGCGAATGAACCGCAAGGAAAAGCTGGAGTAGAGGGCGCCGATATAAATGCCTTAAAAGCGTGGGATTTAACCACAGGTTCTCGCAAAATAAAAATTGCTATTATCGATACGGGGATTGATTACACTCATCCTGATTTAATCGGCAACGTCGATGGGGCCAGCGGGTATAATTTTGTTAAAAATACAAAAGACGCCATGGATGACCACGGACACGGAACTCATTGTGCCGGAACAATTGGTGCCATTCATGATAATTCCGTCGGCGTGGCCGGTGTTATGTCTGAAGTGACGATCATTCCTTTAAAATTTTTAGATGAAAATGGATCTGGCTCACTTGAAGATGCAGTTAAGGCCGTCGATTATGCCACTGAACTTGATGTGGATATTATGTCGAATTCTTGGGGGGGAAGTGGAAAATCGGAAGCCTTATTAGAAGCAATTAAAAGGGCCAGTGATAAGGGAATCATTTTTACGGCCGCTGCTGGAAATAATAGTTCTAACAATGATACGACTCCGTCATATCCGGCCAATTATGAATCACCAAATATTATTGCTGTGGCCGCCTTGACTGCGCAAAATGACCTGGCCAATTTTTCTTCTTATGGAAGATCTTCAGTTCATATCGCAGCCCCAGGACATAATATTTTATCGACCATAAAAGGTGGTGGATACGAAGTGATGTCTGGAACTTCGATGGCCACTCCTCATGTTTCTGGAGTGCTTGGTTTGCTTCTCGCTAAAGAAGGAAGAATGCCTCACGATGTTTTAAAAGACCGCCTAACGATGACTGGAGTTCCAGTGTCAGGATTGCGTGGTAAAACGATGACTGCCTCGCGAATCGATGCTTACAATCTTTTAACTGATACAAGACCTGATCGATCAGGGCCTGATAATACTAAGTGGAAAACGGTGAAGTTGCCTCAAGCTTTTGAAACCGATCATCCGTATAAAGAAAATACTACAGTAAAAAAAGTATTCAACTTTCCGGGTGCCAAATTTGTCCGAGTAAAGGTGGAAAAATTTGAACTTGAATCTGGTTATGATTATGTACGCGTCGCTGATGCCTTAGGTGTGACACTTGAAAAAGTTTCAGGCGTTGGGGCCAATTATACGACTGATTATATTGAAGGCAGTACGGTTGAGTTAGATTTTATAAGTGACCGCTCTATTAATAAATGGGGAGCGAGGATTGTAGAAGTTGAAGTTCAGTAGTTAAGACAATACAGATTTTAAAATAAAAAAGGCTTCACGAGTGAAGCCTTTTTTTATTTTAAATTTTAATTTAAATCTTATTGGAAAAGGTGAGCGTTCTTTTTCACGTATTTTGAAATTGAACCAACTTTATCTAAAATACGAATAGCGTGAGCTGAAAGTTTTAACTTGATCACAGAGTTTGTAGCTGGATCGAACACTTTTTTAGAGTGAAGGTTAACTTGTTTTTTCGTTTTAGTCTTATTGTTAGCGTGAGAAACTTTGTTGGCTGCTAATCTTCTTTTACCTGTTAAATCACATGTGCGTGCCATAAAAAATCCTTGTATCCAAAAAATTTGTAATGAAAAGAGTGGTTAATGTAACTGATATGGTGGGGGAAGGCAAGGG
>CANCFT010000039.1 GCA_947377285.1 Bacteriovoracaceae bacterium | reverse complement strand
AAAAATGGTGCCCGAGACGAGACTTGAACTCGTACGACCGGTAAAAGTCGGCAGATTTTAAATCTGCTGTGTCTACCGATTCCACCACCCAGGCACATTTGGATGAACAACTGACAATATCGGTAAGCAGTGATTTTGGGAAATTTATGAGAATCTGTCAATTACAAAACATTCTAAGTAGCATCTTTCTTACAATTTTTTTAATAAGTTGTTCAACACCACCACGCGTAGAAAAACATGATGACCGTTTAATCACTCCCAATTGGTTTAAAGTTGGACCAAAATATACTTATAGAGACCTTCAAGACAATTATATCACTCATCCTTTTTACGACGTAGATCCAGGGATAACAAAAAATATTGAGGAGCTTCGTTATTTTGTCAGCACCCCCGAAGATAGTTCATATAAATACAATTTTGATTTGCTCTCAGGCCATCTTTATAAAGATCGAGATTTTTGTGCCACAGAAGATATTTGGGATGTCTACAAAGGAGAAGTGAGTAAGCCTAATTTTACCATGGGAATTGTCCCGCGTATCTTTGATCAAAACTCAGATCCCCAGAGAATAGTGGTTTTTTCAGATCCAAAAGAAGTTGAAAAATTTAAACTTCATCCTACAAATTACGACACTGCCAAAGTATTGGGCTCCATTTTAATTGAAAAGTGTGAATCATTTCCTTGTGACCAAAATGCTAAGTGGACACCGTCGCAGATTCTAGTGGCAGTTAATTCACATGACCCTGAGTTTTCGGCCATTAAATATATTCATGAATTAAAATCGAAAGTTGATTGGGTTTATTTTAGAGCATTCATTCAATCTCTTGAAGGCGTTCATCAAATGGGAAAACAATTTTTTCCGGCCTTTAAAATTTCACATGAATTAAACTTTGAAGAAACAGTTCGATATTTTGTAATAAATTCAGTTCCTTTAAAAATGGATGAATTGAGTAAAATGCGTTTAGGGTGTTTTGACCTTTATGACCAAATTTGGGAGACCACCGAAAAAATTCGTTCAGAAAAAAGTGAGCAGCAAACAAAATTTTTAAACTTTTTCAAAGAGTTTTATGCAAAAAACTCTGCGAAGTATTACAGCTGTCAAAAGTTAGTTGGCTCAGCAAGTATCAATGAAAATCCACGACGATTTTGGTTTTTTACCTATCTGTCTGCCTTTACCAATATGGAAAAAAATGGATTTTATTATAGCTGTTCTCAAAAATCTTGGTTTTATAATCCTAAAGTTGATGAAACTAAAAATTTTGTTGACCAAAATAATGAATTAGCAAGATGTAAGCCTCGCGATTTTGAAAAAAGTTTTGACCAAGCAATCAATGGACTTAGTTTAATGAAAAATCAAATCAATAAATCTTACCGATTTATTGAATATGACACCCAACATGGTGGCAGTCATCAAAAGATCTACAATTGGGTCGATGTCGGGGGAAAAGTTACAGTTTGCAAAAATCCCAAAGATTCTTCCCAAGATATTCCATTCGAAATTTTTCCGCAGGATGTTGTCTGGCCAAGTTTTGCACCCGATAATGATAAGACAATCAATTAAGTTATTGATTTACATTTTCAGGTCTTCTCCCTAAAATATTCCAGAACGTACACATCTAAAAAATTAAATAGGAGACAATATGTCGACTAATAAAAGACTTGTCAGTGCACTTGCGAGTAGAAGCGAAGAAGATTTTGCACTCGACCGATTGATTGTTACCACTAAAGCAGACTCATTTCTAGAATGGGCCAAGCGATGGGGACAAAGTAATTCACTCTGGCCGTTTCCTTTTGGAACCGCTTGTTGCGCGATTGAATACATGGCAGTAGTAGGCCCGAAATACGATGCTTCTCGCTTTGGTGCAGAAGTCGTCCGCTTTTCTCCTCGCCAATCAGATTTAATGATCATCGCTGGAACTATCACTGAAAAACAAGCACCAGTCTTAAAAAGAATTTACGACCAAATGGCCGATCCTAAATGGGTTATTGCAATGGGAGCTTGTGCATCTTCAGGTGGTTTTTACCGCGCTTATCACGTCGTTCAAGGTGTCTCTCGCGATATTCCTGTCGATGTTTATATTCCAGGATGTCCTCCAACTCCAGAAGCAGTTCTTCAAGGTATCATGCAGATTCAAGACCGAATTAAAAAAGGTGTTTCTAGTTACGATGATTCGAGAAAAGTCCAAGAGGCAGCATTCGATAAAGCAGCGGCCAATGCAAAAACGAGCACACATTAATTACAACTTAAATACGTTAATAGGTTTATATGCAACAAGAACTTAATCCCTTCAACCATGAATTAGAAAAAGCTTTTTCGGCCCATTCTTACTCTCATAAATTTGATAATCACGTGATTTTTGCGACCACTAAAAATCTCTTAACCGTGATGGGCAAACTTAAAGATGAATTTGGCTTTAATATGCTCCTAGATGTGTGCGGTGTAGATAATTGTCAACGCCCTAAAACTGAGTGGAGTCACGGTGTTCGATTCGAATCTGTTTATCATTTATTAAACATGGATAAAAATGAGCGCATCCGCGTTCGAGTTCCTGTTGATGTTGATAACGGTGAAATAGTTCCTTCAGTAATGTCTTTTTGGAAAGGAGCTGATTGGTTTGAACGCGAAGCTTGGGACATGTTTGGAATAAGTTATCTTGGCAGAAAAAAAGAACGCCTGCTTACTCACCATGAATTTGTCGGGCACCCATTACGAAAAGACTACGCTGCTGATCACAATCAACCTTTATCAGAATCGCTAGAAATTCATTTTGAAGCAGATCCTTCAATTACTCCCGAAGAAGCGATGAAAAGAGAGTGGATCAATATTGGGCCGTCTCACCCGGCAACTCACGGAACGTTGAGAATTATGGCCGAAATTGAAGGTGAGGTAATTAAAAGATCTCGCTTAGAAATTGGTTATCTTCATCGATGTTTTGAAAAGATGTGTGAAAATCATCTTTATAACCAAGTTATTCCCTATACTGATAGATTAAATTACTGCTCATCTCCTATGAATAATATTGGTTGGTGTAAAGCAATTGAAGACATGATGGGAATTGAAATTCCTGACCGCGCCAAAGCTCTTCGTATGGTTTTAGCTGAACTCTCAAGAGTCATCGATCACTTAGTGTGCATCGGAGCAGGTGCCGTTGACTTAGGTGCACTAACTTCGTTTTGGTTTTGTTTTGAACAACGTGAACGAGTCTACGAGCTCTTTGAGAAACTTTGTGGAGCTCGCCTAACTGTTTCACTAACTCGCATCGGTGGTATGGCCCAAGAACTTCCAGTCGGATGGGTGACTGACTGTTTAGAAGTTGTAAAAATTATTACAAAAAATATTGAAGAAGTTGATCGTTTGTTAACGAAAAATCCGATCTTTGTTCAAAGAACAAAAGTTTGCCCAATTAGTGCAGAAGACGCCATTCAGTGGGGATATACGGGGCCCTGTTTAAGAGCGGCCGGAGTGAATTACGATATTAGAAAAGCCAATCCATATTATTTCTATAAAGACGTTGAATTTGAAATTCCAATTGGGCAACAAGGTGATAACTACGACCGTTATCTGGTGCGAATGGAAGAGATGAGACAATCATTAAAAATTGTTAATCAAGTCCTCAATAATCTTCCTAGTGGTCCATACCAATCTCTTGATAAAAGAGTTTGTATCCCACCTAAAAAAGAAGTTTATACCAATATCGAAGGACTCATGAATCACTTCATGTTGATCATGAAAGGGGTAAGACCTCCTGTTGGCGAAATTTATTCTGCGACTGAAGCTGCCAATGGAGAATTGGGCTTTTATGTTATTTCTGATGGTGGACAAAATCCTTATAGAGTTAAAGTGCGACCACCATGTTTTGCTATTTACCAATCATTTAGTGAAATGATTCAAAATAAAATGATTTCAGATGCCATCGCTGAGCTCGGTGGGATGAATATTATTGCTGGAGAGTTGGACCGATGAAATCACCTGAGAAATCTACTGAAAAAACACCGACAACAAATGAACCCTTTGCCTTTAGCGCGGCAAATTTAGAAACTTATAAAGAACTACTCACACGCTATGATGATGTTGAGTCGGCTTTATTGCCAGTACTTCACTTGGCCCAAGAACAAACGGGATGGCTTGCTGAAAATGTGATTACTTATATCAGTAACCTCATGAGTATCCCTGAAATTAAAATCAAAGAAGTCATTTCATTTTACGATATGTTCTACGATGTCCCGGTGGGAAGAAATATCGTTCAAGTCTGCACTAATATCAGCTGTTCAATGTTTGGTGGAAGAGAAATTTATCAAGGACTCTTAAAACATTTTGATACAGGCTAT
This sequence comes from Bacteriovoracaceae bacterium, assembly GCA_947377285.1. Classification (GTDB taxonomy): domain Bacteria; phylum Bdellovibrionota; class Bacteriovoracia; order Bacteriovoracales; family Bacteriovoracaceae; genus Bacteriovorax. Next base: position 16,628 of record CANCFT010000039.1, on the reverse strand, counting down.
TTAACGCCCACTCGCGATGGACGAATTTCATTACAAAAAATGGAATGTTTAGGTGCCTGTGAGCTTGCTCCTTGTATGAGAGTCAATGACGACTTTGTGGCCATTACGGATTTAACTAGTGCCATTCATAAATTAGAAGAACTTCCTTAGATAGGATTAAAAATGAAAAATACTGCTAACAATAAAGATTATGCACTTTTAAGTTATCACCATATTCCAGGTGTTCATAATATTGATATATTTGAACGCGCTGGTGGATATGAAACGATGAAAGAGTGTTTCAATAAAGAGCCTGAAGCCATAAAAGAAGAAGTCAAACTTTCTGGTTTGCGCGGTCGAGGTGGAGCCGGGTTTGCCACAGGTGTGAAATGGGGATTTTTTACCAAAGACCGCAACGCTAAAAAATATTTATTATGTAATGCAGACGAATCAGAGCCAGGAACTTTTAAAGACAGATACCTAGTCGAAAAAAATCCTCATATCTTAATTGAAGGAATGATTATTTCTGCTTGGGCCTTGGCCACTCAAAAAGGATATATTTATATCCGCGGAGAGTTTTATCAACAAGCTATGATTTTAGAACGTGCGATCAAAGAAGCATACGCCAAAGGGTATTTAGGAAAAAATATTTTAGGAAAAGGTTTTGATTTTGACCTCTACGTACACCGTGGAGCTGGTGCCTATATTTGCGGAGAAGAAACAGGAATGATTTCATCTCTTGAAGGAAAAAAAGGGCAGCCAAAACTTAAGCCACCATTTCCTGCGATCAAAGGCTATAGAGGACTTCCGACAATGGTAAATAATGTCGAGTCTCTTGCGGCCATTCCTTGGATTATGAGACATGGAGCTGCAGCTTATAAACAATGGGGAACTGAAAAATCTCCAGGAACCAAATTATTTTCTATTTCGGGGGATGTTAATAAACCCGGAGTTATTGAAGTTCCACTTTCAACATCTCTTAAAGATATTATTGAAATTCACTGCGGTGGAATGAGAAATGGAAATAAATTAAAAGCAGTTATTCCAGGTGGATCTTCCGCTCCCATTTTTAATGCAGAAGATTCTTATATTGTAAAAATGGATTACGAAGATGTTGCAGCTAAAGGATCAATGCTTGGTTCTGGCGCCATTATTGTTTTAGATGAAACTCGCAATATGGGTGACGTTTTGAAATGGACTCTCGAGTTTTATCACCATGAATCTTGTGGGCAATGTACTCCATGCCGCGAAGGAACTGGATGGCTTGAAAGTGTTTTTAAAAGAAGAGAAAAAGGTCAGGCACATAAATCTGATATTGATCTTTTGGATAAAACTGCAAGTTCAATGAGAGGACAAACCATTTGCGCCCTCGCTGACGCTGCTGCCATGCCAACTCAAGGAATGATAAAAGTTTTCAGAGAAGAACTTGAAACTTACGTCTCAGCTTCAACAAAAAAATAATTTTAAAATAACTCTATTTGAGAAAACATTATGACTGAACCAATAAAAACAGAAGTAGCCAAAACAGAAGCAGCAAAAGCAGACTTAGTAAATTTAAAGTGGAATGGAGTCGATATCCAAGCAGAAAAAGGTTCCAACCTTTTAAAAGCAGCTTTGGATAACGGCATTGAAGTCGCCCATTATTGTTACCACGCGGGGTTATCGATTGCCGGTGTTTGTCGAATGTGTATGGTAGAGCAAGATGGAAATCCACGTGCCTTTCCATCATGTAATGCCACTTGTGGTGAAGGGATGGTCATTCGCAATGACACTCCTAAAATTAAAGCTGCTGTCGAAGCCACACTACAATTCCATTTACTTAATCACCCACTTGATTGCCCGGTTTGTGATCAAGCTGGAGAGTGCGGGCTTCAAGATTATTATATGAAACACGGAGTTTACGACTCTCAAATGATCGATAAAAAAGTTCATAAACCAAAAGTTCAAGACATTGGCAAAAACGTCATGTTGGATGCTGAAAGATGTATCCTTTGTTCTCGTTGTGCGCGCTTCACAGAAGAAGTCACTCATACTCACGAGCTTGGAATTTTAAACAGAGGGGATCACGCTGAGATCACCGTCAACGAAGAACTAAAAAATGATTATGCACAAAACTTAGTTGATATTTGTCCCGTTGGGGCCCTTACTTCAAAAGATTTCCGCTTTAAACAACGAGTCTGGTTTTTAAAAGACGTTCATACAACTTGTATTGGTTGTGAAACAGGATGTTCGGTAAAAGTCTCACAAAATAAAAATGGCGCTTACCGAGTTAAACCAGTCTATGACCACGATGTAAATGGACACTGGATGTGTGACGATGGAAGAAATATTTATAAACATGTCTCTTCTCCAACACGCTTAAGTAGTGCTTCTGAAAATATCAACGGACTTTTTGTTCCAGTTGATGAACTAAGCATCCAATCTAAAGTAAAAGGATTAAAACCTAAATATATTCTTTCAACAGGATTAACAGTCGAAGAGTACGCTCAATTTTTTAGTTCATTAAAGGGCTCAAAAGTTGAAGTTGGTCTTTATACACTTCCAAATCTCGGAGCTGATTTTGATGGCATATTAAAGCGTGGTGATAAAAACGCAAATTTAAGAGGAGCAAAAGCAGCATTTGCTGCAGCTGGATTTGATTCAACACAAGAAGGTCTTGATAAAATTCTTAATTCATTATCAAGCAATGATGTCGTGTATGTTGTAATCCCAGAAATTCTTTACAATGAAGACCACTTTAATACATTAATTAAAAAAACCGAAAAAGCGGGAATGAAACTAGCTCTTACTCCGGGAGAGACACTTTCAACTTTACGTACTTTTAATTATCTTCTGCCAGTTCCAAGCTTCTTAGAAAAAAATGGTAATATCATCAACCATCAAGGCCTCTCTAGACCACTTCGAGCTGGACTCAATTATGGAGAGACTTCTAAAGACATCTCTTATTATGGAAAATGGGTGAACGTATGATTTTAAAAACTGATTTATACCGCTCACACGGTTTTCTTAAAGGCCTTTATTTAGGCTTAAAAATTACGATGATGACTATGCTTCGAAATCTTTTTAAGCATGACCGTATGACTTTAAACTATCCTGAAGAGAAGTATTTTTATTCTGATCGATTCAAAGGCAAACATGTTTTAACAGTTAAAGAAGATGGAACTCTTCGGTGTACATCATGCATGCTTTGTTCAACTTATTGTCCAGCTCAATGTATCCATATTGTTGCCGCCGAAGATTCTGATGTTGAAGTTGAAAAAGCTCCAGTGTCTTTTGAAATTGAAATGCTTCGTTGTGTATTTTGTGGTTTTTGTGAAGAAGCTTGTCCTGTAGACGCTATTCGCTTAACAAATGAATATGAAATGTCCGGTCATGCTGAACAAGAATGGGTTGCCGATCATTATGAATTGGCCTTTAGAAAATCATTAAATAATGGTAAGGGAATTGTTTCTACTGTTGATGATAAAGACCGTTTAAAACTTCGATTATAATAGAATTCTTAAAAAAATGCCTATTGAGACTTTAATGAAACTTGAAGAATTTTCAAATAAGTCTCTCTAGGAATATCAACTCCTCCCAAACTTTGAACCACTGGAGTGACCATTTGAGTGTCAATCCAACCAATGTCCCGTTGTTTTAAGAGATACATCAAAGAAACAAGGGCCACTTTAGAAGCATTGTCTTCCAAGTGAAACATTGATTCTCCAGAATAAAATCGGTTGATACAAACTCCATAAACTCCACCTACTAGTCGGTCATCTAAATAGGTTTCTATTGAATAGGCAAAACCTAATTCTTGCAATTTAATATAGGCATCAATGATTTCTTGAGTGATCCAAGTTGAGGGCTGATCTTGGCGTTTAACTTCTGCACAATGTTTAATAACAGCAGCAAAATTTGTATTGAACCTGACATCATATGGATTTTTTTTCAAAAATTTTCTAAAACTTTTGCTTAAATGCAATTTATCAAAAAAAAGGATTCCTCGAGGATCAGGTGAAAACCAGGCCAGGGAATATTCGTCTGAGATAGGCCAAGGAAAAATTCCTTGTGAATAGGCCAGTAAGAGTGAGTCGGTTTCAAGGTCACCGCCAAGGGCCAAAAGACCGTGTTCATCTGCTGAATCAATAGGGGGAAATTCTAGGATTGCCATTCTATTTAATCAATCCCCATGGCCTGAATTAGAAAAGTTGAGAGGGCACTGGCCACTAGAAGAGTGGTTTCTGGTTCAATTTGCTTAATCATAGGGGCTTTAACCATCGGAGCAATTTCAACCATATCACTTCCAGAAATTTTAAAATTTTCAAAAAGTGTTTGCATAATTACCATTGGTTCATGAGGAGAAAGTCCTCCAGTTTCAGGTGTACCTGTTGCTCCGGCATATTCACTATCAAGGCAATCAATATCAAAACTTATATAAATTTCTTCTACATTAAGAGATTTTAAATGCTCGACTATTTCATGAGCGACATCACCCGGGCCTTTTTGGAAAACTTCATTTGCCCAATATTGTCGATGCCCAAATTTTTTCTCCCAATGACCGCGCTCTTCACCACTGGCCCTAATTCCAATTTGGACAAGGTGGGCCGGGGACTCAAGAAATGGGATGATATGTGAGGTCCATGTTCCAAAACATAAATCAATTCCCATGCGCTCAGTAGATAAATCTGTGTGAGCATCAAAGTGAATGAGTGCTACTTTTTTTCCCTGTTCTTTTTTAGCTTCTAGGTAGGCCCTGACCATTGGATAGCTAACAGAATGATCCCCACCAATCATGAAAAGAGATTTCGTAGGAAATTGTTGGTGGAAATTTTGAGCAAAATCATAGGCAATGGAAAGAGGTGAGACTGGTAATTTAATCGACTCACTTTTATAAAGAGAAAGACGAACATTATTAATGGTTTCTTCGTTTAAATATTTGTCATGCAATAAGTGTGGGACAACTCTGATGTCCCCTATATCATAGGCCCGTAAGTCTTCGCGCGATTGAATTAAACTCTCTCGCAAATAAAGAGGTCCCCAGTTGGCTCCACGCTGAATTCCACCACCGCAATCTGAAGGAATTCCCAAGATAACACATTTCGAAATAGGAAGTGTTTTGGTTAGACTTTCTTCCCAAAGTGCACGCACATTATTATTTTTAACTGCATCTGGTCCATACATTTTATTTTGCAATCTAGTTTTTAAATCTTTGCCGGTGTGTACTGTGTAAACACCATCTCCTGGTGGAGTCATATACAATTTTATTTTAGAGAGAAATTCACTTCGAGAAGGTGTTTTTGATATTTGAGACATAGTAAATATCCTTAGGATTTAAATTAAAAAATCTTTTTCAATCAAGCGGTTTTTCAAAATCATATTTTTATAATACTGATTAAAATTTTCAATTGGCATTTTTTTAAAATTTTTAATCACTGTTGTATTAAAATCAATCGTCATAGAATCAATGTTTTTATATACACCAGCAATATGAGAGCTGAGTGAAATATTTTTTAAGCCATTAAATTGCTGAAAATCACAAGGCTCCCGTTCAAAAACATCCAAAATGGCGAAAGCCTCAGGGCGCTTATTTAAAACATTGAGCAAATCAATGGTATTTACGAGTGCACCTCTGGCCGCATTGATAAGGAGAAAATTTTCTTGGCATTCCATTAAACGTTGAAGATTTACGAAATGAAAATTTTTTGAATTTAAACTACAAGCAGGAATAACCACATCACAATTTTTAAAATCACAATTTGGCAGGTTATTGTAGGGATCATACACCCGGACTTCTGCGACTAGTGACTCTAAGCTTTTTTTCAAAAGCTCTCCGATATGTCCATATCCTATAATGAGAATAGTGAGTTCAGATAGAAGCTTGCGAGGCCATAAGCGCTCTTTGCTCCAAGAATTTTGTTTGGGAATTGGACTATAGTGATTCATAAGTGCACTTAAAATAAAATTAGTGACTGCATGAGCGCGGATTGGATTCCCAATAATTATGGGAAAGTTCACTCGTTTGACAAACTCAGCACTGAAATTATCATACCCAGAATTGGGATGAATCATTAGTTGGGTGCGCTTAATCTGTTCAGCTGAAATACTTTCAACTTCAGTGTGCGTATTAGTGATTAAAATATCTGCCATTTCACTAGAATCAAATGGAAGCATTTCAACTTTGGTAATTTGAGACACTGCCGACATTTCTCTATTATTAAATGAACTTGAAAAATAGGGTGAGCTACTTATTCTTTTAACTAAAATTTTAGAGAGTGTCTCGTTCTTCATATTTAAATTCTTTATAAGTATTACTGCATTTTCGAAGCGCTGTACTAATGACCCCTTTCGAAGAAACATTATAACACTTCATCTCTTTTTTCCAGTAACTATTGCTTTGATCTTGAGGGTTTTGACTAGGACTTTTATCTTTTGCGACCAAAAAAGTTTTGATTTTAAATTTGGTGTTTTTTGCAAGAGAATTTCGGTGAGATGGTCAGGAGTAATAGTTGGCTTTCCAAAGCCAATATAGATGAGTTCTGAACAAACCATTTTATCATGTGTCGAGATGTCGAAATTAAAATAGTATTCTTCACCAATAAAACAGATTTGCTTCAACATTTTGAGCCTCAGTCGTGGAAATAAAGAATAGACTTAGGCTTGATTGTATTAAAATGCTTAAATATTTCATTTTTCTCTCCGATAGAATTAAGGTAAATTCAAATTGAAAAAAGTTGATTGAATCAACTAGAACTTGCGATAAATACCTATTAAATTAATTTTAGGTGAATTTGGAAAAATAGCTATGATTTCTATAAAATCTGCCAGAGAAATAGAGTTAATGAGGGCCACTTCAATTCTTGCTGCCCAAACTTTGGAATATATTGAAGCATTCGTAAAAGTAGGAGTGAGCACTGAAGAAATAAACACGCTGTGCCATGACTATATAATCAAAAATGGAGCCTACCCATCACCCCTAAATTATCATGGCTTCCCAAAATCTGTTTGCACTTCACTTAATGAAGTTATTTGCCATGGTATTCCCAACAAGAATGATATTTTAAAAGATGGTGATATTCTCAATATTGATGTCACTACTTATTTAAATAAATTCCACGGCGATACCAATAAAACATTTTTAGTTGGAAATGTTTCACTTGAAGTAAAAAAATTAGTTGAAATTACTTATCAATGCATGCGTGCCGGAATTCAAACAGTAATGCCTGGTGGCCATATTGGCGATATCGGAGCAGCTATTCAAGAAATTGCCCATGCCAATGGATATTCTGTCGTCGAAGATTATTGCGGTCATGGAATTGGTCGGGAGTTTCATGAAGCTCCTCAAGTTGTTCATGTCGGAAAAAAAGGGACAGGAGCAGAGATGAAACCTGGAATGACATTTACCATTGAGCCAATGATAAATTTAGGCCAAAAAGATGGTAAATTATTAAAAGATGGCTGGACAGTTGTGACTAGGGATAAAAAATGGTCGGCTCAATTTGAACATACAGTTTTAGTGACACCTACTGGTCATGAAATACTGACATTAAGAAAAGAAGAAATGGCTTAAATGTCGAACGCTAATGCCTCTTATTTAAATATTTTGGGTGAAGATCTCCAATTAACTTTCGATATTGATTTATCCTCAGAAAAAATTATCGAAATTTCTTATAAAGGCTCTCTTGTACCTCGGTATTTAGCTGAACTTGAAGAATTAAAAACACATATTCTCAATCAAAAATATTCATTCGCACTTTCATTTAAGGCAAAATTGTTAACTCAACAATTAAAAAATTCATTAGTGCCTTTATCTTTATGGCTCACTCACAAGGCCATTGAAGATTATTTGGGAACAACTGCTAAACTTGTTCAACAAAAAGATATGTTGTGTTTATGTTTTGGAATTAGTCTCTCTGATTTGAAAAAGCAGGTTTTAAGTCGAGATACTTATGGTCTTTCTGAAGTTGTCTCAGAAACATTGGCCTCATCAGCTTGTGGCAGTTGCAAAGATTTGATAATTCAATCTTTAAACGATATTAGAAGTCAACATGGATTAGTTTTAGGTTTTGGTGCCACTCGGACAAGATTTGATAAATCAGGGCATTGGTTAAAAATCAAAAATCAGTATCCAAGTGAGCTGATAATTTCAATCGATGAGCATAAAAAATTTTGGATGGCGCGAGAAGGGATCGTTGATCAAGTTCAAATTGAAATCGTTGATATAGAAGGGCATCACTTAAGTTTTTCAATTGCGCCAGCAGGTGATAGGGCGAGGAACGAAAAAATCCTAGCTGCCTTTGGAGAGTATTTATTCTCTGTTATTGGTGCGCGTTTTTATCTTCAACTTGAATAGTTTTTTTCTTTTTTGTTTTTCGAGTTTTTCCGGCAACTAATTCACAATGATCTTTAATGGCATTTAAATTTTGAAGTTTAATAAAAATTCGTTCAATACGTTTTTTGTCTTTTAGAACTTCATGTGTGCTCATTTCTTCTTCTAAATATTTAAGACGTTCATTAAACTCAGCAATTTCTGGGACTGCTTGGGCCAGGCAATGTGGAGTGGCCATTTCACTTTGAAGACCTGAAATATACTGAATAAAAAATCTTGGCACTTGTTTTTGAAATTCGTTTATATAGGCCATCTTAAACGGTCTCATTGTTGGATCAACTTCTGAAAAAGTTAAGTCGTATATTTCACTTTCTTTTATTAAAAGGAGTCTCAAGAGTCCAACTGAAGGTGAATGAATCTTAGCTTGGCAAATTTCATCAATATAAATTTTTTTTAAAGCGATATCATTTGTACTGGCCAATTCATTAAGAAATTCTTGATTAAGCCGGTATAGTACTCCCGTTGATTTTTCTTTGTGTAGCTGGCTTTCTTCGCGTGCCAAACATTGCAAAAGAAGGTTGGGAGCAGCGTAAATCTCAGTACCATTACAAAGTAGTAAAAGTGTAAAGCAAATTACAGAAAAATTTTTAAGACTAATACGCATATAAATATCCATTTTTTTACAAATACAGACTCTAAGTATATAATTCTCCCTTAAAGACATCAATAAAAAGACGCGGAGAAAACTGTGAAAGAAATGAGTTTCTGGGAGCATTTGGAAGAGTTCAGAAAAATGGTCATAAGAATCGTCGCTATCTTAGGTGTAACTTTCATTATTACCTCTGTTTATGTAGACCAAATTACTGAGTGGCTACTGAAACCACTTCGAGATTCTTTGCATGATACCAAAGCTGGAGTGATTGTTTATCACAGTATTTTTGAGAAAGCCTGGGTTCAAGTAGATGTGAGTATTTGGTGGGCCATTATGATTTCGGCACCACTTTGGTTTTATCAAGTTTGGCGATTTATTAGACCTGGTTTACATAAACACGAAATTCGCGCCGTTAAACCGTTCATGATTTTAGGTTGTATACTCTTTTTAGGTGGTATGGCCTTTGGTTATTACGTTGCCTTTCCTTTTGGCTTTAAATTTCTTTCCATGTTAGGTGTAAGCGATATTCAAGCCAATATAAATCTTCGCGATTATGTTTCAAGTGCCAGTATGATTTTGCTTTTTTTAGGAATCATTTTTCAATTTCCAAACCTATTACTAATTTTAGGTTTTATGGGGTTAGTAACAAAACAGATGCTTCGTGAGTTCCGTCGCTACGTCTATGTAGGACTTTCTATCGTTGCAGCCATTTTTTCACCACCAGATGTTATCTCGATGCTGTCTGTGTGGATTCCCTTAATTGTTCTCTATGAAGTTGGAGTTTTAGCTGTCGCCTGGATTGTACATCCATATTTATACCGAGTGCATATGAAAGGGAGTAAAACGAATGAAACTAAGTAAAGCGTTAATAACAGAATTTGTATTGCCATTTATTTTGTGTTGGTTTTTCATGTCAGTTTTAGTTGATGTTGTCGCCATCCCAACTGTATTCAAAAATATAAGCATAATGCAAGAAGGTGGTAAAATCGGCATGATTATTTTTGGCCGGTTTAATTGCTTTGAAATATTTTTTGGTCTAATGATTCTTTTAGGTGTGCTCTCTCACCAAAATAAATCTAAATTAATGATTGGATTGGCCTCCGTATTATTCGCTTTATCCATCATTTATACTTTCTATATGACTCCAATGATCGCTAAGGCTGGAGTAGATCTGCACTTGGTGAATCCTAATGATTCTCAATATGAAATTTTAACGAATAGCCATCAATTCTATCACTCTCTTTATCGATCTCTTGATACTGCTAAATTAATCATACTGCTAGCATTTGCCGGGCTAGTTATTCGATTTAATCTTCAAAATCTACGAAAGGAAAATGTATGATTTTAATTACAGGTGGAGCAGGATTTATAGGTAGTGTGTTGGCACGAGAGCTCAATTCTCTTGGATCAACTGATATCGTTATTGTTGATAAATTAGAAGATAGTATAAAGTGGAAAAATCTTCGCGGAATTAAATTCCTAGATTATATCCATGCAGATGAACTCTTCAATGGCGATTACGATGATTTAATCGCAGAGACAGACATTATTTTTCACATGGGTGCAATTTCTAGCACAACTGAAAAAAATATGGACTTGCTGATGAAAAATAATGTGGCCTATACACAGGCGTTATTTAGATTTGCAGCGACCAAAAATATTCCTTTTATCTATGCGAGTTCAGCGGCCACTTATGGAGCAGGTGAATCAGGGTATAACGATTCACATGAAAAAATCCCAGCTCTTATGCCGCTTAATCCTTATGGATATTCTAAGCAATTAGTGGATGAATGGATTTTAAAAGAAGAATCAAAACCAGAGCACTGGTTTGGGCTTAAATTTTTTAACGTCTATGGACCTAACGAATACCATAAAGAAGAAATGCGTTCATTAGTCCACAAATCCTTTGAGCAAATCCTTCAAACGAAAAAAGTTAAACTATTTAAATCATATAAACCTCAATTTAAAGATGGGGAACAGTTACGTGATTTTATTTACGTCAAAGATGTTGTGCGCGCCATGATAGAACTGGCCGATCCAGATAAGGCCTCACATTCAGGAATTTATAATTTAGGAACCGGTATTGCTCGCAGTTTTGTTGATTTAACAAAAGCTGTCTTTTCTGCTCTTAATCTTCAACCTCAAATTGAATTTATCGAGATGCCAGAAAATCTTCGAAACCAATACCAATATTTTACCCAAGCAGAAGTGAGTAAATTACAGAATGTATTGCCTGGATTTGAATTTACATCTCTAGAAATTGGAGTTGAAGACTACGTAAAAAATTATCTATTAAAAGAAAATCCTCATTGTTAAAGAATTGACACAGGAGTCAGGGAATGAAATTTCAAGGTGGAGTGAGAGAAGCTGCAAAGATGTTAGCGGGACTATCGCGAGCGGCCAGAGAAAAAATTCTTGAAACGATTTCTAAAAAAGACCCTAAGATGGCCGTATTACTCCATAAAAATATGTATACCTTTGAAGACTTGCAGTTTTTAACTCCACTTATGCTTATAGAACTATTGCGTGAAATTAAAATTTCAGATTTGGGACTGGGTTTAAGAATATCTTCAAATGAATTAAAAGATTTTATTTTAAAAAATTCCCCTCGATCCCTTAGACAAGAAATGGAAGAAATCATGACTGGCCCGTTGCAATTAGCTTCAAAAGTCGAAGAGGCCCAAGAAAGAGTGATGACAGTCGTGCGTGCAAAAATCGACAAGGGCCAATTGGTTATCAGTAAAGAATCTTCCGAGAAATTAGTTTAATTATTAAGCCACTTTGTTACCAAATTTTTTACACCTTGGTGCCCTATCTCCACCAGCTCTAATTTAAGATATGGATTTTCTATTCAAAAAGTTCTGGCATGAATTTCGCTTTATTAATTATTAAGTAAGCAAGAAATCTAGGATGGGTTTTTTGTCAATGCACTCTTACTAGGAAGGCGAGAGTTAAGAAACAAGGACTGTATCAGGAACTATTTTCATGGAGACTGGGCTTATTCACAGGAGAAGCTTATGAGGAAAGAACTTGTTAAACTTATGGCCTTTAATTCGACCATCCACTGGTCACTCTTCACTCGACTCATGGACCTATTTCAGCGTCTCTAATTTAGTTATCTAAATATGAGATACAGAATATTAATTAATACTATTTAACCTTTCAAAATTTTGGGCGTACTTATAAGGATGACTCCGGAGACATTCTTACGAAGTACGCCTTTTTTATTTGTATTATTTTTTCTTTATATGCCCCAACATGTTTTTCAAATAATATTTCTCAATTTAGCGATTCAGTGGCAATCAATGACCTCTCTCAATACCTAAGTCCTGGGCCTTATATAAAGTGCCAATTCAATTCTAGAAATAATCAAAAGATCATTAATTCAGTTTATTATTTCGATAGAACTGATCTTATTCACGTTAAAGTAGACACAATTACACTACTTCAAAGGTAACATTCTAGCCTCACTTGAGCTCATTTGATCTTACAAAGGGCCGCTCTGGCACTTAAAACACCTCCTTTTAACATTTAAGAATTGGCATGACTCTCGCACTTGTAGGTAGACAAGAAAGACCTCGAAGAAGAGGTTTTTAAATAAAGGAGTTAGTATGATGGACCGTAAACTTTTAGAGCAATTTGAAAATCTTTTTTTAGAACTTAAGAAAAATACACTTAAAGAAATGTCTTTAGAAGATAGAAATTTAAATTGGGAAAAAGGTGATGAAGTTGATCAAAGCCAAGAAGAGCGTGAGCGGGCCCTTGATTTAAAACTTCTTGGAAGACAATCATTTATGCTTAAAAAAATTGATGGTGCCCTTTTTAAAATTAAAAACGGGACGTTTGGAATATGTGATGAATGCGAAGGGCAGATAGAAATAAACCGCTTGAGAGCTCGACCAGTTGCGACTCAGTGTATATCTTGTAAAGAAGAAGGTGAAAGAAGTGAAGGGCAAGTTCACTATGAGAAAAAGTCTCACACTCATGGTAAAAGTTTCGGATCGAATGTTATTCCGTTAAGAACATTTGTTGGAGAGAGTTTTGAAAGTGAAAATAATATTCTTGCTATGAATTCAGATCATTAAAATCTATTGGGGCGAAAGCCCCTTAAGATGTAATTTTTTCAATAGCATTAACGAATTCGATATAATAGCGGGCACCAAATTTTACTTTTAATTTACCGATAATTTCCATGGCATCAGCTTTTTTAAGAGTTGGGCCTTTTTCTAAAATCAGGTGAGAAAAATACTCACATACCATAAAACATTTGCTCATTTGATGTAGATTTTTTGAAGGTTCATCTGGAAAGTCGACTCCTAGTGGAGAGCCGTGATGTTCTTTAATAACTGTTAAAACAATCGGCGGTATTTTTGATTGTTGGGCGACAATACCACTAGCAGTTAGAGCATGCATTTTAACTTCATTTTTGCGATCGTTTGAAATACTTGATTGAGTTAAGTCTGCTTTACTAAAAATTTTTAATTCTGCTTCATCTTCTAAGCTAAAATTATGAAAGAAGCTGGCCAGAGTAATTTGTTCACTAGTTATTTCACTATCTCCACCTAAAGAATTCAATACAGTCGTCATAGTTAAGCAAGTAAGATAAGAACTTGCATAAGCATAAGTTGATTTATTCTCAGTGAGAAATTTTAAAAATTTTCCCAAAGCCGTTTTCTCACTCACTGATTTTTTGATAGAAATAACTGTTTCATCAACTAATTGCAGCGTAAGCGCATCAATTCCCAAAGACTTCATTCGGTCCATCGAAATAAGGAAAGTATCCTGCTCCATCGTTTTTTGTGAATTAAAGCTGTTGGTTGAATTCGAAAGTTCAGAAGTTAAAAGACTTATAATTCCATTACTGACTGATTCGTAATTTTCTCTTAGAACATAAAACTCAGTTAAACCCATTTTTATATATTTATCGATTTCAACATCAGTAAAAATATCATTGGCATTTAATCGTTTAATATACGATTCGGCCGTTCCTTTTTTGAGTTTGATATAGAGGTCACTATTTATGGATAAACTTTTAATGCTGGTAAAATAATTAATTGAAAGTGCTCGGTAGTCACTGAGTTCTCCAGCAGGAGGTTTCGCAGTCGAGGTATCAAGACCTAAAATGGCATTAATTTGTTTGATATTAACTTCATTGTCAGATTTTTCTTCATAAGCAAAAAAATGTAAATTTTGGAAATTTTTCTGCAATTCAACCATGAAGGTCGCATCGCAAATAACCAAGTCTATATTTCCAAGTAGATCCAATAAAGAAACTAACTCTTCAATGGTTGATTTATTGACGACATTAATTGCTTCATTTTTTGCTAGGAGAAGACTTAAGAGAGTAATCTCTTTGCTTTTTTCCAAAACAAGTACTTGAGCCATTTGGACCTTTTTGTTTTTAATTAACTTATGTGCCTTTATTATATAGGGAAAATAAAAAAAACAAAGGCATTACATTGGCAGTCAATAAAAAATATTAGGCAACTTCTATTATCAAAAATTCTGCTCCAGATTTCTGAATTTCGATGAGGATTTCTTCTGCTTCTGAAAATGCCAGTGCATCTCCAGCAGATAAATGATGTTGATTAATAATCAATTCACCTTTTATTAGCTGAATCCAGTAATTTTTAAATAGTGTTGGTTTAAATTTCAACTGCTCACTTTTGTCATAGCGACCAAGCCAAAATTGGGCGTTCGCATTGAGAAAGACTGAACTTGATAATTCTGATTGGTTGTTAGAGTTTTTGGGAGAAGCAATGGACTTAAAAAAGTTAAATTCATTAGGGTCAAAAACTTTTTTTTGATCGTAGCGTGGTTTAAGTCCTTCTGCGTTTGGCAGAACCCAAATTTGCAGCAAATGAGTTTTTTCAGAATTTTTATGATTGATTTCACTATGAGTGATACCGGTTCCGGCACTCATGACTTGAATTTCACCAGGTTTAATAAAACCTAAATTTCCCATGCTATCTTGATGTTTAATTTCTCCATTGATGACATAGGTAAGTATTTCCATATCACGGTGAGGGTGTGTACCAAAGCCCATAGAAGGAGCTATATAGTCTTCGTTGATGACGAGTAATTGGTTAAAGCCTTGCCACTTGGGATCGTAGTATTGTCCAAAGGAAAATGAATGCCATGAATCTAGCCATGAAATTGTATTGTGCCCACGTTCTTTTGATTTTCTAATAATCATACTGACTCCCTAGTGTTAATGAATTGATTATCACTTAGAATGGTCTTTAATTAAAATCAAATTTTGTTATGGGGTTGATAATCTTTTTTGATTGATAAGTTGGAAGTCCCTCTTAAAAAAGTGGGACTTCCAATAAAAAATTCTTAAAGAGCTAAGTTAGTAAGTTCTTGCATTAATTCCTGAGTACGGCTTACAAATGATTCGCGGTCTTCAGGGTTTAGGCCTTCGCTCGAAATTTGGGCCAAGTCTTCTACATGATGAACGAGTTTTTTAACCAAAGTATGGTTAGTTCCTTTTTCATGCAATTTAAGAGCATTTTGAATGAGTGGACTTCCTGGGTTAATGACTAAAGTTTTCTTCACCGGGAACATCGCTTCATTGCCCATGCCTTTGGCCATTTGGTGCATGCGTTTCATTTGTTCATCGATTTTAAAATAAGCTGGTGAAGTTGAATTTTTAATTTTGACGATCTCAATGTCTTTTAATCCACCGTGATTGAGTGAATCTAAATCTTCATCAGCTTCAGAAGTTTCGGATTTATCAGAAGTTTTTCCAATTAGGACTTCTGTGAATAAATCTTTCACTTTAATATCGGAATCAGTTGTAGCATCTTGCTCAAGAAGAGTTGAGATTTCAGAATCAACTGTTGCAAAGTGATAAGTGACGTCACCCAGTTTGGTCATTTCTGTATGTTGCATAAAGTGTGGGTCGATATACGATTCAGTTTCAAGTGCATGGAGACCGTGAGACCATAGCTCTTTTCGAAGCGAGTAGTCTGATTTTCCTTTTTCAAAATAGAGAACTTTGTCTCCCATTTTTTCTTTAAAGTTAGCTGGAATTGATTCTTTGTATTCACTTAAAGTGATGTACTTATTTTCTGAATCTTTAAAGATAACGTAGTCTCTCATCATTTCGTCAAATTTTGTATCTGAGATAGCTCCATATTTAATAAAGAGAGAAATATCTTCCCAGATAGAAACAAATCGAGCTCGGTCGTTATTAAAAAGTTTTTTCAAAGATTCTGCGACTTTTTTAATCACATAATTTGAAATCTTTTTAATATTTGGATCCCCTTGAAGGCTTGAGCGAGAAACGTTTAATGGGATATCACTTGAATCAATGCATCCTTTTAAGAGGGATAAGAATTCAGGGACAATGTCTTTAACGTTGTTTGAAACAAATACCTGTTTGTTATAAAGACGAATATTTGATTCATTGAAAGGCTTATTTGGATTAAGCTTTGGAAAAAAGAGCACTCCTTCAAGCGTAAAAGGGTGATCAACTCTCAAGTGGATCCAAAAAAGAGGCTCTGGGTCCATTGGAAATAATTTTTTATAAAATTCTTTATAGTCAGCATCAGTTAAAGACGTCGGGTCTTTTTTCCAGATCGGTTGAGTGTCGTTGACTAAACCAGGATTGCCATTTTCATCTTTTGCTTCACTATCAAGGACCATAATTTCATAAGGCATAAAATCACAGAATTTTTTAAGGAT
>CANCFT010000038.1 GCA_947377285.1 Bacteriovoracaceae bacterium | reverse complement strand
GGATTTAAATAAACAATATCAGATTTAAACTTAGCCAAAAAACGATGATTAGGATCCATCACTTCAAGTTCCTGAACATAAGATTCAGCTTCATTGAAACGTTTATTAATAATTAAAGCGCTAGCTATGTTAACAATACTCATTGGTGTATTTTTTGAAAATTAAATTTTTTAATAATTAAATAAATTGAGACATAAATCCCAATACTTGAATTTAACAAATAAGTATCACTACAAAATATTTTCGTTATTTTATATGTGACAGGAATCAATGGAATAAAAAAATACGCCAAAAAGCCCAAAACAAGAAATTTATTTTTCATTTTTTTTATAATTAGATAAATAAATAAAAAGAGAAGAAATAGTCCTATTACATTTTCAATTGATCCTTCGTAATGAGAAACAGGAAGTGCGTTCAAAGGAAAGAGTGAGAGATAAAAATACCTTCCTATTGCTAACAACGTTAAACCTAAATTAGAATTTGAATCAAATTTTCCGTCACCACCTGAAATTGATATAAAAAAATGAGAGTAGTAATAATAATTCATTGTAAGAAAAATAATTGATAATAAACAAAGTATTAAAAGAAATACCTTACGTTCTTTTAATCTTTTATCAAAAAAACTCAAAAGAATTGCAAACATTGGCCAAAGAACATTAATTGGCTGATATAAAACAGAGAAAATATAAAAAATAAATATTCCCTAAGCTGACTTATTTTCTATTTTGTTATGCCGATTTTTTAAAAATATACATGTCGCATTTAAAATAAAAAGTGTTAAAAGTAAATGCTTGCGAGCTGCAATCCATCCCACACTTGAGCTCGAGACAGGGCTTAAAGCATACAGAAATACGAAACTCCAAATTAACCATTGATCTCGATTAGAATAATCATTGAAAACCTCAAGAATAGATTTAAAACTTTAACAAATAAAAATCCAAAGGATGAGATTGGTTAAATGAAAAGGATAACTTGGAATAATTGACTTAATTTTAAAATCGGCAAAATAACTTAAATCACGAACAGGCTGAAGATCTAGAATTTTGCCACTATTAAAAAGATTTATATAATCTTTCACATTTTGAATTTTCTCGACTCCTCCTAGTAAAAACTTATCATCATAATTTGTGATTGTGTCTAAGGACAATATCTTATGAAAAGATACAAAAAGAGTAATTATCAAGAAAGCAAATAGAATAATATTTAACTTTTTTTTATTTTTTAATAAATCCATAACTGTAATTACCTAGTGGTTAGTATTCAATTTAATTTTTTGTTCGTTAAAACTTGAAAAGAATAAAAAATAAAAATCAAACTACTTGTAAAAGCAGATATTTGAAAATATTGAACAATTGAAACCTTCAAAAAACCAGCAAAAGCAATCGAAGCAATTAAAAAACCAAAAGATAGGTAGCTGGTTCTTATTTTCTTTCTAATAATATTATCTTGAGAGACTTGGAAAAATAGTGACATCATTCCTGCATTTATTCCGGCCCAGAAACACTCTGATTGTGTAGGTACTACTTTCCAAGATAATAATTTTGTTATGAACAGAGGTAAGAAAGTAGAGAAAAGAAAAGCTCCAATAATAAGCAAGATTAAATATAATATTAAATATTTTAGCAAATTAACACTCGAGAATTGGTCTTCCTTTATTTGCCTAGGAAAGAGCCATTGAGCAATTATCATCTGTAAAAAAAATAATGCTTTGGTTATAAATGATAGTTCGGACATAATGCTCAAGGAGTCGACTGATTTAAAATTATTGCCCCAGAGAATGTCAATTTGAGGTAACGTACAAGCCAATATTGAAAATAAGAATGGCCCGCTAAAGCTCCAAGACTTTCCATCTACGACAGAAGAATTTGTAGAAATATGTTTCTTTGATTGAAAATTAAAAAAAAGTATTTCAACAAGCAAAAAAGATATTAAAATGACGTACAAAATTCCATTTGTATTTAAAAAATGAATTGGTAAAATTGATAAAAATAAAATTTTTAAACAAGAGAGGCTAATATTAAAAATATTAACTGATTTAAAATCGTTTTCCCTAATTGATCTTCCGATAATAAATGAAAGTGCAATGTTTTCAATCGCAAGCGAAATTATTAGAAGAGAACTAATTTCAAAGTACATAGAAAAAATAAGTAATAAAAAAGAAAAGCTATGTATAAGAATTCGATAGAGTCTAAGTCTGGCCGGATCTATATCGTTTAGAGTACTCCAATATTGCGCAAATGAACCAAATATTGAAGTCAAACCAAAATAGGACCAATAGAGCGTAAAGTTTGAAAACTCTTTGGTTCCTAATTTTAAAGCTAGAAAAACTTGAAATAAATAAGTTATAAAAGCGGTACTGATTGAAGTGACAAAAAAGACAAAAAATGACTTCATTTGAGTTTTAGTGTAGGAGATACTTTGTTAATCCTAATTTTTTTAATAGTTATATAAAGTTTGATTGTATCAATTAACAATAAACGACCAACTTTAATTGTATGAAAAATATCACTTAAAACTGATCTTCGATTTTTTAAAAAATAATCTAAACGAATAGGTGCTTCTAAAATATTATTATATCCAAAAACTCCAGCGAGACAGATAATTTCTAAATCAAATCCATAATGATTAATCTTCAAATATGGTAATATATCTTTAATAACTTCTGCTCGAAACAATTTAATGCCAACTTGTGTATCTGATATTTTAACTGAAAATAAAAGTTGAATAAACTTTTGAAATAAATAACTTAAAAATCTACGATACCAAGGATAAAAGACAGCAGATTGTGGATGCCGTTTTGAACCAACAATCATATCAGCAGAATAAAGAGACATTAATCCCATAAAAATTTTTATTTCTTTTGGATGAAGTTCCATTCCCCCATCGATGAAAAGGATATAATCTCCTTTACAGCGCTCAAAGCCTACTCTAATCGCAGCTCCCTTTCCTTGGTTCTTTTTTAAAAACACTACACTCGTTTTTACATCTTTTAACTGCCTTACAATTTCATTTGTACTATCAGTACTTCCATCACTTATTATGATTACTTCATAATCTTGAAAATTTTTAGCTAATTCTGACTTTAATAAATTAACATTTTCAGCAATATTGGTGCCCTCGTTAAAAACAGGCACAACAATACTTAAATTGGGTCGAGATATCGATTGTTCTATGATAATTGTCATTAATTAAAATTGTAGCCGATAGCCCCATTAAATTGCAAAAGAAAAACTTAAATCTTTGGAATAGCTTCAAATAAGTAATCTGTAGCAGATTTTTTTTCTTTAGAATTTATGAGTTTAAAAATTTGTGGATTATCTAAAAAAGAATCAATGATCTCATCACTAAACTTACTCAAAACACAACAACTACCTATTCCTTCAATACTTTCTGTGTGATCTCGTAAAATTAGACAAGGTTTACCTAAATGAAAGCATTCTTGTTGATTGCTCCCCCCGTCTGTAAGCATAAAATCTGAATTATTCATCAGATGGACAAATTGACTGAAAGGAAGCCTCTCTACTAATTTGATATTGGCCATTACTAATTTTTCTTTAAGCAACAAATCATTGTTTAATTTTGCAGCCGTATTAGGCATTAGGACAAAAATAATAGGTATTTTTAAATTTGCCTTAATTATTATTTCAATAATCTTATTCCATCGAACCTCTGAATTCAAATTTTCAAAACGGTGTATATTGGCTATGCCATAAGGGGTTAGTGGCAATCCATTAGGTTTAAATTTTTTAATTGCCAAAGTTAAAGTATCCATAACGGTATTGCCATGAGTAACTGTTACATTTTTAGTAATTCCTTCACTTAATAAATTATTTTTTGCATTGTCATCTGATGCCATATGATAGGTGGCCAATTTTGAAACAATCCGGCGGTTTATTTCTTCGGGAAAGGGACTTAAAATATGATGAGATCTCATACCTGCTTCAACGTGAACGGCAGGAATACCAAGGAGTTTTGAGTAAAATCCCCCAAGTAAAGTAGATAAAGTATCACCATGAATAAACCACAGGTCACAAAACTGAGGAATATGCCCCGTATGTTTTTCAAGAATCTTATTAATAAATGATTTAGAGATTAAAACTGACTTGAAAAACCACTTTAAGGCCATCATTGATGATGATAAATCTCGACTGGCTTCTTGGAGTAAGATCAGCCGTTTCTCAGGCAATTCAAAATCTTTATATTGCTTTAAGAGATTAATTCCACTTTGACCAGTTGAAAGAACATACCATTCTATATTTCGCTTATCTGCTTCTTGTATCACGGGAAAAATTTTTATTAATTCTGCAGCCGTTCCAAGACAAAACCAATATACCATTGAGAGCTCCCAATCTAAAATAAGCCGAATGTTTTAATCAACAATTCTACAATGTGACGACTCTTCCAATAAACCATTTTCTCTTTGAATTAAAAGATTAGTCAATATAAACTTCAATGAAATCAAATATTGCAATCAAGATTCAATTTCCAAGATGGAGCCAAAAATTGGAGAAATTAAAATTATCCATCATTATTCCCACATATAATTTTCAAAATTATTTAAACGATTTATGGCTTAGCTTAAAAGAAGCAACTCTTCTCGATTCAACTTATGAAATAATATTTGTCAATGACGCATCTACAGATGACACTTTATTAATATTAGAAAAAATTCAACTTCAACACCCCTCAACTTCAATAAAGATTATTAGTCACAAGGCAAATCTAGGAAGATTTTCTGCAAGACTCACAGGAGCAGAAAATGCTATTGGTGAATTCCTTTTTTTTCTAGATAGCAGAGTTATTCTGCCTAAAGAATCTGGGGGTGTTATAAAAAATCTGCTCAGCCCAAAATATTGCTTAATGGCCGATGTAAAAATTAACGAAACAGATAATCCATATTCGCTCTATTGGAAAAGAACACATCATCAAATTTTTGCAAAAAATTTTAAAAATAGAGACAAAAGATTTATTATTGATGGAAATAATTTTCATCAAAACTTAACTGGTACAGGAGCATTGATTGTTCCTAAAGAAATTTTTATAAAACACGCTTATTCATTTGACTCACAAATGGTCATGAGTGATGACAACGCTTTAATTGAAAGAATAGTGAAAGATTGTCCAATTCTTTTTGACCCTCACTTCTACATTTTCTGGGAACCTCGCAAAAGCTATATCCCTTTTGTCTTAAGAATGCTCGAAAGAGGACCTGGCTTTGTTGAGTTTCATGTTTTTAAAAATCATGGGAAATATTTTTTTATAGTACTCTTTGCATTGGTATTACTTCTTTCTTTTTTAATTCTATCTTTTAAGTCAGTTTATTTGTCAATAATATTAATTTCTATCTTTTATTTAATCATTGGTATTTCTACTCTAATATTTAGTAAAACGACAAAAGAGTTTTTTCAAATGTTACCAATTCATATAGGTACTATTACTTTTTTTTCATTTGGTATAATTTGGGGATTGATTTTAAATTCATGGAAATTTGCTAAATCAGGAGGCACTCTTGGCTATCGTAAATAAGTCACGATCAAAGGACTTGAAATGAGATCAATTTTTTCAGGTTTAATTTCTAAAATGTATGAAAATGCTGTATGGAGAAACCATCAAAATATTAAAGAATTAATGGAGATAAAAAAAGATGCAAGTTTTTTAGACCTAGGATGTGATGATGGAAATATTACGAAATCTTTAGCTGCAAAAATTAGAACTAATAATATTTATGGTGTTGAAATTGTTGATGAACAAATTATTCTAGCTCGAGAAAAAAACATACTCGTTTCTAAATTTGATTTAAATAATAATTTTGAATATCCAACTGATTTTTTTGATATAGTTAATGCAAATCAAGTCATAGAACATCTCCACTCATCAGATTCTTTTTTGTCCGAAATTTATCGCATTTTAAAAAAAGATTCATATGCAATCATTAGTACCGAAAATGCCAGTAGTTGGTGCAATATCGGAGCAAGTATTTTAGGCTGGCAAATATTTTCCTTAACTAATTTTTCTAAGAAAGCCTTGGGTATTGGAAATCCATTGGCCCTGCACCGGAAACATACACAGCAAATGAGTTCCTGGCTTCACGTCAGAATTTATAATATTAGAGGATTAAAAGAATATTTTGAACTTTTTGGATTTGAAGTTGAGAGTATCTTAGGGGCTGGATATTTTCCATTGCCAGGTTTTTTCGCGAATTTTGACAAAATTCATTCTCATTTTATTACATTTAAAATTAGGAAAATAAAATAATGAAAAAATTTTTATCCAAAAATGGAGAAATCCTATTAATAATCATTGTGTTTATCACCCTAAGTTTTTTATATCTTTCACCTGGATCAAAATATCTTTTTGAAAAAAGGACAGATTTTGTTCTTAGTGATGGTTCAGATCAAGTTGCTTCACCATATGTCTATAACCTCTTTTTTGAACGGCTCAAAGAGCATCCCACTGAGTTTTTTTATGGAGCAGCATTCACTGATAAAGTGAATTCTCCAAACGGATTTGTTATGTGGTTTAGTTGGGTAGATAAAATTATTGCTCTTATACTTTCACTTATTATTCCAATTGAACAAATCAGTGCGGCGTTATCGTTTGTTTATATGACTTTTTCTGGTTTAAGCATGTACGCCTTAGGAAAATATTTAAAATTTAATCGCTGGATTTCTTTAGGACTAGGCATAAGTTGGGGCTACAACGCTTTTACCATTGCTCGAGCTCAAGTCCATCCAGGTTTTGACGCTCTATTTTTTCTTCCCATCCTTTTTTTGGTTTTTACAATTCTCAAAGAAAAAGCAACTTTAAAAAAAGGAATAACAGCTTCCCTACTTTTGCTTTTAGTGGCCATTGTTCCTCAATATTTTGTATTGATTACTGCTTTCTTATCTCCATTTTGGCTCTATTATATTTTATTTGGTTCTGAAAAAAAAATTCAGATTATTAAACGAACGGTTACAGTTGTTTTTCCTAGTTTCGTGCTCTTACTTTGGACAATTACTATGCCGATCTCATTATCAGTGCGAGACAATGTTCAAGAAATTTATCCAAAAACGGGTGAATCTGAAACAGGCATCCATCCTTTTATGTATCAATTTGCTGCGAATCCCATAGATTATATCTCAGGAAATATTGGCATTACACTCAGGGATTGGAATCCACTAAAAGAACAAATAAATCGTTCTATTTATATTTGGTTAAATGAAAATAATAGTAATACTCATGAACATGCTTTAGGAATACGTTGGTTAATAATTATTTTAAGTCTCTTCCCAATATTATATATATTATTTAAGCCCAATTACTTTACCAGCTTTGAAAAAAAGCAATTTTATTTTTTTTACACTTTAGCTTTTTTTACATTTCTCACTTCATTATCTCCTCTACTTTTTGGATTTGAAATTGGTCCTTCACTTTGGTTGCATAAAGCTATTTCTCAAATACGTGTACCAAGTCGAGCAGGAGTATTTGTTCACTTTTCTCTTCTAATGATTACTGGTTTATTTCTTCAAAAAATTACACAAAAAATGGAATTTCCAAAAAATCTTAGAAGCATTATTCCAATTATATTTCCAATCTTAATTCTTCTGGAACTTCCACCAAACGAAAGTCTACCCGTTTCACCAATCCTTGAAAGCAATAAGGCCCTTTCTGCTCCTCATTGCGGTTTGGGTATGTATTTTCCATACGTCACAGGTAATTTTTATATGCTCGCTTATTATAATTTTTTACAGATGATGAGAGAATCTAACTGCTCAGTCTTGAACTCAATTTCATGGCAAAAAGAAAAAGACACTGCACTCTTAAATAATTTTGCCAAACATCCTCAAATTTTTAAGGCCATTAACGAAAATGATCCTAAATTTAAAGATCATTTTATTAAATTTGTAAAATGTATGCCACTTGAATGGATCTTTTTCGACAAAGAAGTTTCAATGGATTGGAAACAAAATGTATGCAAAGAATTAGGTTGGAGTATGCCTAATAATACAACTTGCACAGATCAATTCTCAGGTAAAATACAAAAAGTAAAATCAGTGCAAGAGTGTTTATGAATTTGATTGCTTGATTAACAAAGATACCGTTTTTTTCGCAAGTTTAATAACTTCAGGGAAAAGATTTTCATGACAGCAATCTTGGATCACTAATTTTAAACTAGATCCTAAAGGAAACTGTTTATTTCCACAGGCACAAATCATTTTAGAAACACGTGCCGGGGAACCAGATGCTAAGTGGAATGCAGGTATTGTCCCAATCACAACTGAACCTGATCCAATAAGACAAAATGGCTGCAATTTAGCGCCACAAACGATGACCGAACCTGCTCCAATAGAAGCTCCATCTTCTAAGTAAGTATTCACGACTTTCCAAGTTTTTCTTCCGGCCCGAGGAGCTAAATCATTGGTGAATGTAACATGGGGGCCTAAGAAACAATAAAGACCCACATTAACTCCGGCATAAACACTGACACCATTTTGAATTTTTGTTCCTTTTTTAATATGAATTTTGGTGTCTATATAAACATCACGTCCAATCGAAACATTATCATCTATGATGGCACCCGATCGGACATGAACAAAATGCCATATTGATGTATTTTTTCCTATTTTTACATTTTTTTCAATTATCGCAGTTTCGTGAATCATTTAAGATCTCCCGTAAATTAATTACACTATCTTTAAGGTCCTTATTTCTTTCCTTCTTGAACCATCACTTCTTGATCTTTTAAATGACGTTTGTGGTATTTACCGAAAGGCATTGTATCAAAAACCATTTTATTGAGTCGTTGTGCAATAGGAACGTAATCGACTGTTGCTGAATTTATAGCTGTGACAATTAAATCTGCTAAAATATTTCCCGAATTTGATCCCGTTGGAACAACATATTCTTTGCGTTGATTCCACAAAACATTGCCTGATTTCGTTGAAGTAATAGTACATTCTAACTCTACAGTGACATTACCTCCGACAACAAAATAATTAGTATCCCATTTGAAAATAGTAACGGCAAGGATTGAATCTGCTCCAAACATTTGATTATATCTTAAAGGAGTTATTCCTTTTAGTTGATCACCTAAAGTAATTCCTTCTCGCTTAAAAAACTCATTCGTTACTTCAATTGGGAATACATAAAATCCACTATTGGCCAATGGTTCTGCAACAGTAGCTGAGTAAAGTAACTGAGCTTCAGCTGATGTAGTTTTATTTACAATAGGTAAAAATAAAATACTTGATGGCATTTCAGCATACATCCCTGGGTAGAGGGCTTTCTTCGTTGTACCGCATGAAACAATATTCACAATTATTAAAACGATTAATAAATATTTCATTTTTTCTTTTCCTTTTTACCAGTCATTATATCGATTAATCTTGCGACTAGAACTTTTGATTCAGGATAAATTACTTCCTCACCTGAAAAATAATTTCTTGCTGATTTTTCATCTTTTTCGTTCATTAATAAAACACCGAGTTCTGCTTGAATTCCAGGAGGTGGTCTAAGATTTAATTCTTTGGATTTTTTAAGAATATCAATTAATTCATTTTTATGTTTTGCCAATGTTTCTGGTGAAGGATTTTTCTTTGACTCATATAAAGTTTTAGAATAATTCCCCCAAAAAAGACCCGATTCACTTACAGTCGCACAACTTGCCAACAATAAAAGTAGTAGTAATCCTAAAAATTTCATAAATTAACCTCAAAAGTATTTCCTGGTGTTACATAAATATTTCTTTGAATAATTATATTTCCATTTCTTAATACTTTTATAGTGTGGGTGCCTTCTTCAATTTGAAGTTTGCTCGCTTTTATTCCATCATCAAGTTTATATTCTTTAGTATCGACACCTAAAATTATAGGTGAATTAGAATCTATAATTAGTTGCTCTTTTTTTGATTCGCCTTTGATTAACAAATAGGCGTGATTTTCAACTTGATTAACGGTAAAATTCTTACCGCCACAACTTGCAACCAAAAGACATGACATAAAATATAAAATATTTTTTCTCATTTTGTATTCTCCATAATTTCATATTCATTTAAATTATTTTTAAGACTTCCTGAAACTAGACTGCAAATGGCGATCTCGTTTGTATCTTTTCCGGAGGTAGTCATTACTTTAATTTCAGCAACTTTTTTTCCAGGTAATTGTAAATTTATACCTGTTTGTGGATTTTTAATTTTTTTGCCAATTGTAAAAACACCAAATGTATTACCAACTTTAACTCCCTGAGAAACGCCACCTGCTATTATATACGCTCCCTCTTCTTTTGAGAGAAAATGACTCTTCCAAGGATGGTCTAATAAATTTTCAATTAAATTACTTACTAATTTGGAAATCGCAGCCGAGAGGGCCTTATCATCCAAAGTTGAATCATAACCGGCTTCCTCTCCAACACCAAAAGTTTTTCCTACTTCTGACATTGCTTCGCCTTCACCTTCTTGTGAGAAAAGTATTTGGCCAGTTTTTACGTCAACAAGTCGAACGTTGACTTTTGCATAAACTTTCTGCTTCAAAGTTCTAGAAAATACTCCAACTTCAGAAGTATCTTTGCGTCCAAATTCAGACACTGAGCCGACAATTAATTGGTCTGCACCTACCATTTCACTGCTTATTTTAAAATTATCTTGTTCAGCTTTTATTTTGCCAAGATCGGCCCTTTCGACCATGAGAAACTTGCCAGTTGAAACAAGCCTTGATGATAAAATATCAGTGGCCTGTTTTCCTATTGTGTCTTCACTTTCATTTCTTAAAAAACTTCCACCGTGCTTCGTTTCATTGGAAAAACGTGCGATAGCGACTTTTCTTTTTAAAGAATGCTCATTGCCATTTTGAATTGTTGGACTTATCTGAGGAGAATTTGGTTTTACAATTGTGATTTTTTCATCCGTTACTGTTGCACACCCAAAAAGCACGGAAGCCACCGTCATGGATAAAAATAAATTGGTTTTCATATATTCTCCTGAAATTTTTTATTGATAAACAATAATATAAATTTATATGAAATACTAAATTTAAATAAATTTTTTAGAAACACCATACCGGACAAACATGATCCACTAATGTCCAAAAAAATTAATTCCAATGGAAATTTAACAAAATATCATTAGACTATAAAGTAATGGAATCGTACAAAATATTTTCTCTTATTTTTTTATTTCAAATTTTCCGCTACCTATTCATTTCAGGTGGATTGTTTGCTTTGTTTTATATGTGGAAATCACCCTATTTTAAGAAATATTATATCCAAACAACCATAATAACAAAACTTCAAATAAAAACTGAAGTGATAAATTCACTTATTTCTATGTTAATTCTATCAATCTTTTATATTTTACTTTTGAAATATTTCATTAAGCAGAATTTTAGCTTAATTCAAAATTTTGCTATTTATCAAATAATTTGGTTCATTCTGACTATCCCATTTATGATAGTTGTTAATGATTTCTATTTTTACTGGATGCACAGGACACTTCATCATAAATATTTTTATAGACGATTTCACCTCACCCATCACCTTTCGACAAATCCAACACCATTAGCTTCTTTTTCGTTTCATCCAGTTGAAACGATTCTCGAAGTCATATGGATCTTTCCCTTGGTTATGATTTTGCCAATAGAAAAACATTTACTCATTGGGTATGCCACTGTCTCTTTTCTCAACAACGTTAAAGGACATTTAAGTCTAGATTTTTTCCCAAATTACACAAATCGATGGATAAACTCCTCAAGGCATCACAGTTTGCATCATAAAAACTTCAATTCGAACTTTGGGTTATACTTTTTATTTTGGGATAAATTATTAAAGACTGAAAAAATTAATTAAGTAATTTTGAAAATTAATTGTCACAAAAGTCATTTCTATTGCGTATTATTTTGGTGTAAAGAACTTTTTTAAAGGCATCAAATGTTAGATCGAATCATCAAATTAGCCTTATCTCAAAGATTGCTGGTTGTCTCGGTTGCCGCCATGCTTATTGCCTATGGTGGATTCGTTTTAACATCACTTCCAGTTGACGTATTCCCAGATTTGAATCGACCAACAGTTAATATCATGACAGAAGCAGAAGGCCTGGCCCCCGAAGAAGTTGAAACACTTGTTACATTTCCCATAGAAACTGCACTCAATGGACTTCCAGGTGTCGAGCGAGTTAGATCTAGTTCAGGTGTAGGACTTAGCGTTATCTATGTTGAATTTGCTTGGGGCACAGATACTTACAGAAATCGTCAAACGGTCCAAGAAAAACTTGAACAAGCAAAAGAAAAACTCCCAAAGGGAACTACTCCAATCATGGGGCCAATTTCATCTATTATGGGTGAAATCCAATTAGTGGGCTTAACTTCTAAAGATAAATCAATTTCACCAATGGAATTGAGAAGTCTGGCCGATTGGACGATGAGACCGAGACTTTTAAGTATTCCTGGAATTGCGCAAGTTATTTCTATTGGAGGTGGTGTTCGTCAATACCAAATATTATTATCAGCTGAAAAAATTCAAAAATATCAGCTGACCATAGAAGATATTGAACATTATCTTTCAGATATAAGTAAAAATACAACTGGTGGATTCATTAATATTGATCGTAAAGAATATTTAATACGAAATATTGGAAACACTAAAAATAAAATTGATATTTTAAAATCTGTTGTTGGATCTCATCTTGGAAAAACAATATTAGTTAGAGATATCGCTGAAGTTAAAGAGCTACCTCAAGCAAAACGTGGAGATGCCAGTGTCAATGGACTGCCATCTGTCATATTAAGTATTCAAAAACAACCTGGTGCAAGTACAATTGACTTAACCAAAGATATCGCGAAGGCCCTTAGTGAGTTGCAATTAACTCTTCCAATAGGTGCGGAAATAAATCCAAATCTTTTTCGCCAAGCAGACTTTATAGAAAAATCTATTAGCAATGTTAAAGATGCTCTAAGAGATGGAGTAATTCTTGTCTTAATTGTCTTATTTTTATTTCTCTTAAATTTCAGAACAACTATGATTACCATGACGGCAATCCCACTCTCTTTTATGTTAACGGCCATTATATTTAAAATATTTGGTTTATCAGTTAATACTATGACACTCGGAGGATTGGCCATTGCAATTGGCGAATTGGTTGATGATGCAATTGTTGATGTTGAAAATGTATTTAGAAGATTGAAAGAAAATAGCCAATTATCTAAGCCTAAAAATACCTTTCTGGTTATCTTTGAAGCCTCAAGTGAAGTACGAAACTCAATAATAATTGCAACTATTATTGTTTGCTTGGTCTTTATTCCACTTTTTGCAATGGGAGGAATTGAAGGAAAACTCTTTGCTCCTCTTGGGCTCTCGTATGTTATTTCATTATTAGCATCTATGGTAATTTCATTAACTGTTACACCTGCACTTTGTTCATTTCTTTTAAGAAATGACAAACTTCAAGAACAAAAAGTTGGATCAATCGTCTTATTTTTAAAATCAATTGATTTAAAAATTTTAAATTTTTCACTTGAAAATAAAAAAACGGTCCTTGGTTTTACAATTGGTCTTTTTGTCTTCGCTATAATCACGGCTTCTCAAATGGGACGAGACTTTCTTCCCAAATTTAACGAAGGAACTGCAACCATTACAGTATTAGCTCAACCAGGAACTTCCCTTGAAGAATCTAATAGAATAGGAACACTTGCTGAAGAATTGATTTTAAAATCCCCTGAGGTTTCCTCTGTTTCAAGGCGCACTGGTCGAGCTGAACAAGATGAACATGCAGAAGGTGTGCATTACTCTGAACTTGATGTCGATTTTAAAAGTAGTGGCAGAGAAAGGACTAAAGTTTTAGAAGAAATTAGAAAAAATCTTAATGCAATTGAAGGTATCTTTGTAAACTTAGGGCAACCAATTTCACACAGACTCGACCATTTACTTTCTGGAGTTAAGGCCCAAATTGCTTTAAAAATATTCGGTCCTGACTTGAATATACTTCGGCAAAAAGCTAGTGAAATAAATAAGGCAATAGAAGGAACAAAAGGCTTGGTAGATCTTCAAATTGAGCAACAAGTTTTGGTACCACAAGTAAAAATACAACTCCTTCGCGATGAAGCGATTAAATATGGTGTTGTGCTAGGAGACTTGGCCGGGCTCTTACAAAAAGCACTTCAAGGCGAAGTTGTCGGTCAAATTTTAGAAAATCAAAAGACAATTGATGTCGTTATGAAATTTGATGAAAAATCTAGGTCTGACCTAGAGCTTATTAAAAAAACTCCTATCAAAATTCTCCCAGATGGTACAAAGATACTTCTTGAACAAGTAGCAGATGTCTACGAATCAAATGGTCCAAATATTATCAATCGAGAAAATTCGGCAAGAAGAATTGTTGTGCAGGCAAACTCCAATGGCCGAGACTTAGAAAGTTTAATATCTGAAATCAAATTGAAAATCGATAAAGATGTCAAACTTCCAAAAGAATATTTTATTTCTTATGGTGGACAATTTGAAAGCCAACAAAAAGCAAATAAATTAATGGTAGTCCTATCTATCATGTCTATTTTGGGGATATTCTTAGTGCTTTATGTGCATTTTGGTTCAAGCTTTATTGCACTTCAAATTATGTTAAATATTCCAATGGCCTTTATTGGAGGAATCATTGGAATTTACTTAACAGGTAAAATTATTTCGGTAGCAAGCTTAGTTGCATTTGTAACTTTATGTGGAATTTCTTCAAGGAATGGAATAATGATGCTCTCTCACTATTTGCACCTAATGAAGCATGAGGGTGAAGAGTTTACAAAAGAAATGGTCATTCGCGGTTCACTAGAAAGACTTGTTCCCGTATTAATGACTGCCTTAACTGCAATACTTGGCTTACTACCTCTTGTCTTTGCGGGAAATGAAGCAGGCAAAGAAATACTACATCCAGTGGCGGTCGTAATTGTAGGGGGGCTTATAAGCTCCACCCTATTAGATATATTTGTTACTCCAACAGTCTTCTATCATTTTGGAAGAAAATCAGCACAATTATCAATTGAAAAATCTGATCATAATAATATTTTCGAGGGAGGAAATAAAAATGAATAAAATAGTAATCACAATTTTTGTAAGTTTAATGTCAGTAAATTTACTGGCCCATGAAGGTCATAGCAATGCCCCAGGTTCATTTAAGTCTCTCCATGGCGGGACTGTTCAAAACGGCAAAGAGCTAAACCTAGAAGTTATTATAAATGCAAAAGAGTTAACAGTTTTTCCAACTAGTCATGAAAGTAAAGATGTACCTGAAAAAGATATTAAAATTTCAGCTACAGCAAAACCAAAAAAAGGAAAAGCCTATCCAGTGTCACTTGTTAATAATAAAGGTGGATATTCAGCAACAATTGATCTTCAAGGAGCAAATCGCCTCCCTGTAGAAATAGCAGTTATATCTCATGGAAAAACTGATCATTTTACTGTTCAAATTGAAGAGTAAACAAGCAGAGT
This sequence comes from Bacteriovoracaceae bacterium, assembly GCA_947377285.1. Taxonomy (GTDB): domain Bacteria; phylum Bdellovibrionota; class Bacteriovoracia; order Bacteriovoracales; family Bacteriovoracaceae; genus Bacteriovorax. The sequence goes on along the minus strand of CANCFT010000038.1, from coordinate 11,989 downwards.
AAATATAAGGCAAATTATGTTTGAAAATTTAAATATAAAAAAACATATTCCAGTGCAGCTTCTTGTGGTTGCACTGGCATTCCCATATGCAATTACCAAAGCAAATGATTCACTTTTTGAAAATAATATTGAAATAATTAATAATCAATTAAAAACACAATCTGCTAACTACGAAAAGTCGATCATTAAAAGTCTTTTTCTTCCAGAGCTTTCCATAAACACAGGCCTAAGTTCAGAATTTACAAAAGATAGGGCCGTAACTGATCGAGGTCCCTACTTATTTCTAAGTGGTAAAATTAATCTTTATCATGGTGGACAGGATTTAAATAAAGCAACAAAAAACGATACTTTAATTGCAAAACTTAACTTTGATAATGAAAAAACAAAAAGAAAAATTCAGATCGATAGTTTTAAACTACTTGCCGAATTGAACTTACTCAATAACGACAATTCATTAATTGCAGAAGAAATAAAAAATAATGAACTTCAGCTTAAAATGGCGAAAAAGAAAGTAGATGCAGGTCTTACGACTTCAGCTGATTTATTAGATTTTCAAATTAAAAATGAAAACTTAATGAATGAACTAAGCAGCAATCAATACAAAATCAATGATATTGAAAAAGAACTTGTCGCAATGTTTGGAAATAAAATAGGTCTGAATCAAATTAAAAATGAGATTCAAACTTTGCCAAATCCTGAACTAGATAAAATAGACGTTCATACTTTACCTGAAGTTCAGGCCTTGCATCAGGATTTATTAAATACTAAACTTGAAATTTCCAATATCCACTCAGAGTATTTACCTACAATTGATCTCGAAGGTAAATATGGAAATATTACGCCTACTCAAAAATTATTTGATAATAAAACTGAACATCAAATTGCTTTAAACTTAACAATACCTTTATTTACCGGGTTTACTACATCATCTAAATTATCACAGACCATATTGAATTCTACACGTGCTGAACATGAACTAAGACAACTTGAAATTAATCTGGAAAAAAGAATTGATTTAGACAAAAGGAAAATAAATCTTAATGGTAAAATACTTTCAAACTTAGAAAAATCTCTTGAGAAAGCTTCTAAATACAAAGAACTCATTCTTTTTGAATATAAAAAAGGAATAAAAAATTCATCTGATGTAATCAACGCTTCTGATAAGCAGTTTGAGTTAAATAGAAAAATTAATGAATTAAAAAATGAAAATAGCCAACTTATCTTTACATATAATACAAATTTTAAAAAAAACTAGGATAAATTATGAAATCATTCTTCTCTCTATTTCTTTTATTTGTAAATTTAAATCCGGCCTTTGCACATGGTGAAAACAAGCTCGGGCCTCATGAAGGATATATTAGAATGCCTGCGGCCTTTCACACTGAGCTCGTTCCTGGTGTTAAAAACACTTTTAATGTTTATCTTATGGATGTTGGAAATTCAAATCCAGTAATTAAAGATTCAAGTGTTCAACTAAAATATCAAAACAAAAAAATGGCGATACATTTTAAATGCACACCAATAGCTGACCACTTTAATTGTATTCCTAATGAAAAAATTAATGCATTAAAAGGAACACTCATTCTCAATGCGATAAGAATTAATAATAAATCAAAGGATGCAGTCTATGAGTTACCTCTTAAGCTAGCTGCACCAATGAAAGATTAAGAAATGAAGTCAATGAATCACTAATTTTATTTAACTTCGATATTTTTTCTTTTATGTAATTGATATGGAACAGAGGTTACAATAACATTTTCAATTTTTCTAAGTTCGTCATATAGCCCTCTCGCATTTCGAGAATGTAATAAATGACTAAAATTACTTTGAACGACAAGTTCTCCAGTTATAATATGAATAACCGTATCTTTTTCTTCTACTTTTAATTTGTTAATAAATTCCGCAACAGGTTCAAGTAAAAGTCGATATGGTGAATAAAGAAAAACAAGTTCACTCTCCCCAATTAGCTCTTGCCACTTGGATTGAACGGTATCTGCTCGAGTTTTATCAAAATTAACATGAACAGCAACCCATGGATGCCCAAGCGTTTTTGCAAAACGAATCATTCGCAATGTTCCTGTATTTACATCATCAATGAGGATAAGTGTTTTCATTTTTGTGTGAGATTTAATTTCAATTTTTTGCCACGGTAATTTCAGAAATTTAGCAACTCGTTTATAATGTCCATGAATTCTAAAAAATATCCAAACCATTGCTGGAATTAAAAATACTGTTACCCAAGCTCCTGATGTAAATTTAGTAATTGCAAAAATGGCCATAACTAATCCAGAAGCAAGTGCCCCAAGTAAATTTATCATTTGCTTAAATCGCCAGCCATTTAAATGATGTTTCTCTTCTTGTCCATTTGACTCATGTTCATAATCTTTTTTGGCAAGTTTCTTACCAATTTTCTGCCATCTTACGACCATCCCAAATTGAGATAGAGTAAAACTCATAAATACTCCAATCGCATAAAGAGGAATGAGGGCAGATGTGTGGGCATTAAATATAAAAATAAGTGCGCCTGCAGATACGCTTAAAAAAATAATTCCCCAACTGAAAACTAAACGACCGCTCTTGTAAGTTAATTGTCTTGGTAAAAAACCATCTCCAGCATGAAGTGCGCATAGGCGAGGAAAATCAGCATAGCTTGTGTTTGCGGCCATAATTAAAATTATGGTCGTACCGGCCATTAATAGATTATACATAACTCCTTTGCCATAGATTGCACGACCTAATTGAGAAATAATTGTTTCACTTTCAGAAGGAAGTGCATGAACATGAACAGACAGATAAGTAATTCCTAAAAATAAAAAGCCTAAAATAAGACCCATAAAAATCATAGTGTTCGCAGCATTTTTACTACGAGGTTCTTTAAAGGCAGTAATTCCATTTGAAATGGCCTCTACTCCTGTTAAAGCAGTACAACCACTACTGAATGCTCTTAGTATTAAAAACATTGTTAATGGTTGGATTGTAGATTTAATCATTTCTACGCCTTCAACTGCCATCAATGTTCCATTAAATGATTTCCATAATCCAATCCCAACTGTGAAAGAACTTATAATGACGAAAAAATACGTAGGAAAGGCAAATGCCGTGCCAGACTCTTTAACTCCACGCAAATTCATTAACATCATAAAACCTATTAACACCAAACAAAGTGTCACTTGATGTGGAAGTAGGTTTGGAAAAACAGATACAATTTGGTCAGTTCCACTTGAAATACTGACTGCAACCGTTAGGATATAATCCATTAATAAGGCAGCACCTGCAGTCTGAGCAGCGCCCTCTCCTAAGTTATCTTTGGCAACAATATAAGCTCCACCTCCATCAGGATAAGCAAATATAGTTTGTCGATAAGACATTGTAAGAATAGCTAATAAAAGAATGATCACTCCAGCAATCGGAAGTGATAGATGAAAAGCTGCAGCACCTGCAATAGCTAATATTAAGAGAATTTCTTGAGTCGCATAAGCAACGCTTGAAAGTGCATCTGAAGCAAAGACGGCCAATCCAACGGCCTTACCGATTGTTTGATTATGGGCCTCTTCATTATGAATTGGTTTGCCGAAAAATATTCTTGAGAGAGCACTTTTAATTTTTGTGTCCAAACATAAGTCCTGAAAATGTTAATCATTGGACTTATTTTTATACTTCAAAATTACCACTGTCATCCTCAAGCAAGTTAAACAAAAGATTTAAGCTATATTTTTACTTTTTTTTTATGCCACATGCGTCTTAATCAAAACTAATTTATTTAATCTTTATCAATTAATCTATAACCAACACCGGCCTCAGTGGAAATAAGCTCTTCGTCTGTTGTTTCAACTTTTAATTTTTTTCTTAAATTACCTAAATAGACTCTGAGATAGTGAATATGTTCGACTGAATTTGGCCCCCAAACTTCATTTAAAATAATCCTATGGGTAACAACTCTTCCTTTATAACGAATTAATACTTTTAAAATATCAAATTCTGTAACTGTTAATTTAATTATGTGATTATCAATTTTTACAATATGAGCGGCAAGATCCATCTCTAATTGACCGCATTTTAAAATTGATCCTTTTTCTTGGCCGGATGTATGGCGAAGCGCTACTCGAATCCGAACTAATAATTCGGGAATACTAAAAGGTTTAGTAATATAATCATCGGCACCACCATCTAAAGCTTCAATTTTATCATGATCACTATCAAGTACAGTGAGCACTATAATAGGTGTGGTTGACCATTGACGAATTTCTTTTATTACAACAAGACCATTTTTATCCGGCAGTCCTAAGTCAAGTAGGATAATTTCAGGTCGCTCTTCAATAACTTTTTGAATTCCGATTTGGGCATTTTCCGCTTCAATAATTTGATAGTCATTGGCCTCTAAACTCACGCGGAGAAGTTTGCGAATAGATGCTTCATCATCAATAACTAATATTTTTCTCAACTTTAATCCTCACCTAATTTAATTGGCGGCTTAACCCACGGCAACTCAATAGTAAATTCTGCACCTTGATGATCAATCCTATTTCCCCCAAATACTTTTCCATTATGAGCTTCAACAATCCCTTTGACAATTGAAAGACCTAACCCAATTCCTCCAGTAGGACTTCCAGGGAGACGGTAAAATTTATCAAAAATTAAACCTAGTTTATCTTCTGGAATTCCTTTTCCTTCGTCTTTTACACGAATATTAATTTTTTCATGGATTAATTCAAGCTCAACTTTAATTAATGATTTTTCATCTGAATAAGCAATTGCGTTAAGTAAAAGATTCATCAAAGCATGCTCTAATAAACGTTCATCACAATTCAGATAAAGCTTAACTGTTTTCTCCACAAGAAGAATCTTATTTTTTTTAATTTTTAGTTGTGAAATTACTGATTGTGCTAAGTCGTAGACATCAATCCATTCTTTTTTTAAAGTCAAAAGTCCTGAACTTAATCTATTCATATCTAATAAATTTTCAATTACTCTATTAAGTCTTTGACTAGAATTAACCAATTCTTGATTTAATATTTTAATTTTATCTGGAAAAGACTGAATTTTCTCGTCTTGTAAAGCGCTGACAGATCCCAAAATTGAAGTCAATGGAATACGCATTTCATGAGATACTGAATTGAGTAGTGTCTGATGTAATTTCTCTGATTCTTCTAACAACTGAATATCTTTATTTTGATCTTGAAGTAATAAATGCTCAAGTGCATTTGAGAGTTGCAGACAAATGCTATTTAACAAATTTTCCTCTTCAAGGTTTAATATTTTTTTCATATCAGGATAAAAGAGTAAAATTCCTAATATTCTGTTGGGAACAATTAATGGAATACTAAGACAACGGGACTGTGAAAGAGTTTGAGTTGACCATCCTGCATTTTTCTTATTATCAAAACTCCATAATGCTAATGCAAATTCTTTTTCTGAAATATTTCCAGAAATCGATTTTCTTGTAATTGTTCCTTTCGCATCCTTTAAGAGAATTTTAATTTGTGCTCCAAAAAGATTTTGGATACTATTTTCAGTAAGTTCACAAAGAGCTTTTGAATTCATGGCAGTTGAAAAATCTTTTAATAAATTAAAAAGGGCATTTGTTTTTTTCTCTCTAAGGATTAATAGTCTTTCTTTAGTTTTGGTTTTTCTTGCAAGAAAGCCGGAGAGAATACCCACAAAAACAAAAGCTAAGCACATCATCCTGTCTTCAACTTCTAAAATATGAAAAGCAAAAAGTGGAGGGATAAATAGATAATCCCAAATGAGAACTCCCGAAATTGATGCAAACAAAATTGGACCGAGTGTACTTCGAAATCCTACGACTATAACACTCATCAAATAAATTAAGCCAACTGCACGGTATCCAATATACTGATTAAGAAATAAACTAATCAAAGTAACTATAATTAAAAAATACAACGAATAAAAATAAGGAACGGGGCCATCTCCTAAAAAAACTGAAGTTGGATTGGACTTTCTTTTTTTCTTAAGATCTGCAGAATCCTTTTCTTGTCTAATAATATGAATATCAACAAAATGAGTATTTTGAATAAGTCTATCTAGGAGAACTCTAAAAGTTCTACGTTCAGGCCTACCTAAAATTATTTGTGTCACATTTTTTTCGAGTGCTACTCTATTTAGGGCAGAGACGACATCACTATCATAAAGAGAAAGAACTTCTGCTCCTAATTCTCGAGCTAAATTTATATTTTGAAATAAAGTTGATTGATCAAATTGATTCAACCGTTCACCGTTGTCAATATGAACAGCTATCCAGGGTGCTTCTAGACTAAAGGCCATTCTTCTAGCTGCGCGAATAAGTTTGGTAGAATGTGGACTATGACTGACGGCCACCATTAAGCGCTCATTAGTATTCCACGGACTGACTATTTGTCTTACTGAAAGGTGACCTTGTAGGTCATGGTCAACTTTTTCGGCAGTCAATCGTAAGGAAATTTCTCTTAAAGCAATTAGATAAGCTTCTTTAAAAAAGTTTTCTTCCGCTCTCGCTGCCTTATCACCTAAGTATACTTTTCCCTCTTTAAGTCTTTTGATTAGCTCTTGAGGCGAGATGTCAATTAACTCAACTTGATCTGCTAAGTCCCATAATGAATCTGGGACAGTTTCTCTTATTTGAATACCTGTAATCTGTTGAACTATATCAGCACGACTTTCAATATGTTGAACATTTAGCGTCGAGTAAACACTTATCCCTGCATCAAGAATTTCAAGGACATCCTGGTAACGTTTGTTATGGCGAGATCCCGGAGCATTGCTATGAGCGAGTTCGTCTATTAAAATGATATCTGGTTTTAATTCTAAAATTTTATCTATATCAAGTTCTTGTAATTGAGTTTCACGGTAAGTAATTTTTTTTTGGGGAATTATGGTGAGCCCCTCAAGTAACTTCACAGTTTCTATTCTTCCATGTGTTTCAACTACACCGATACTAACTTGTTTTCCAAGTTTATGTTGCTCAAGGGCTGCACCAAGCATGGCATAGGTTTTTCCTACTCCTGGGCACATTCCCAAAAAAATTCGAAAAGCACCTTTGCCTTTTTTTATTTCTTCTTGATTTAAGCGAGCAAGAAGTTTATCGGGATCAAGTCTAGTTAACTCATTCATATTTTAGCCTAAAACTTCTTATCTAGTTCTAAATTTAACTTTAATACATTTATACGCGTTCTGCCTAATACTTCAAACTGTCTATGTTCAGTATAATTCAAAACGAGCTTTTTTAATTCCAAAATTTTTACTTCACTTAAGCCACGGGCTTTAGCGATTCGATCAATTTGATTTTCGGCCGAAAGTGGACTGATATGAGGATCTAGACCTGATCCAGATGAATACAAAAGATCATCGTTACTTTTAATATCTAAATTATTTTCCAATGCTCTTTTTGCAATATTTTCACTTAAGGCCAAGCTATCTGGACTTAAATTACTGGCAGAAGAAGCACTCGAATCATAATTGGACATAGAAGGCCGTGGACAAAAATACTGTTTTCCTTTAAATTCTTGGGCCAAAAGGGAAGAACCTATAATTTTTCCATTTTTGGATATTATTGAGCCATTCGCTTCATTTTGAAATAGTCCTTGAGAAATACCTGTAATAAAAAATGGGTAGATAATCCCTGTAAGAAAAATAAAGAATAAAAATATTTTCAAATTATTTAAAATTGTTTTCATTAGACCCATCCCAAAGTTGATATAATAACATCTATTAATTTAATACCAATAAAAGGTGCAATTAATCCTCCCGCTCCGTAAACTAAAAGATTTCTTTGGAGTAATTGTGAAGCTGGTAGTGGCTTATATTTAACTCCACGAAGAGCAAGTGGAATGAGGGCCACAATAACAAGCGCATTAAAAATTACTGCACTTAATATTGCACTTTCAGAAGAAGCCAATCTCATAATATTTAATTGAGCAAGAGGACCTGGCAAATTATTGGTTGCATATAATGTTGCAAACAGTGCTGGCAAAATTGCAAAATATTTGGCCACATCATTGGCGACAGAAAAAGTAGTAAGTGCACCTCTTGTCATTAAGAGCTGTTTGCCTGTTTCGACAATTTCTATTAATTTGGTTGGATTTGAGTCCAAATCAACCATATTGCCAGCTTCTTTAGCTGCCTGTGTTCCAGTATTCATAGCAACACCTACATCTGCTTGAGCAAGTGCAGGGGCATCGTTAGTACCATCTCCAGTCATGGCCACTAAGTGACCTTTGGCTTGCTCTTCTCTTATTCGGGCAAGTTTCATTTCAGGAGTTGCTTGAGCAAGAAAATCATCAACACCTGCTTCAGCTGCAATAGCTGCTGCAGTAAGAGGATTATCTCCAGTTATCATAACAGTTTTAATTCCCATTTTTCTTAATTCAAGAAATCGTTCACTAATACCAGGCTTAACGATATCTTTTAAATAGATGACTCCCAATATATGAATATTTTCACAGACAACTAAAGGTGTTCCACCGGCACGAGCAATACTATCAACAATGTCTTGAACATCATTGGCAAAATTTCCACCAATAGATTGAATATAATTTTTTACTGAATCAGATGCCCCTTTTCTAATTGAAGTTATTTTGCCATTTTCTGAAATATCTACTCCACTCATCCGAGTTTGAGCAGTAAAGGGAATAAATTCTAATTGCTCTTTAGCGAAAATACTATTTTCCGTTTTATATTTGTTAATGGCCAAACTTACGATTGATCTCCCCTCTGGAGTCTCATCACTAAGTGAAGAGAGCATTGCTGTTTTTGCTAAAAGTTCTTCACTAACTCCAGGAGCGGCCCTAAATTCAGAGGCCATTCTATTTCCAATGGTAATCGTTCCAGTCTTATCTAATAAAAGCACATCAATATCACCAGCGGCTTCAACTGCCCTACCACTTGTTGCAATAACATTCTTTCTTATAAGGCGATCCATACCACTAATTCCAATAGCACTTAATAATCCACCAATGGTTGTTGGAATTAAGCAAACTAATAATGATATTAAGACGGGTACAGTAATAATATGAGAGAGATCTTGATGAGCGGCAGCGCCAGAATAATCCGCAAAAAATTTTAATGTAGCAACGGCCAGTACAAAAACCAAGGTTAAACCTGAAAGTAAAATACTCAAGGCAATTTCATTGGGAGTCTTTTGTCGACTAGCACTTTCAACCAAAGAGATCATGCGGTCAAGAAAACTACTTCCTGGTTCAGAGACGATACGAATGAAGATTTTATCACTAATGACCAATGTTCCACCCGTAACTGAGCTTCTATCCCCTCCACTTTCACGAATAACTGGTGCCGACTCTCCAGTTATTGCTGATTCATCAACTGTAGATATTCCCTCAACCACTTCTCCATCTCCTGGTATGAGATCTCCAGATTCACAAACAACAATATCATTTTTTTTCAAGTCTAATGCATTCACAATTGTTTCATTTTTACCATTGAGAAGTCGGGCCTTAGTTGTAGATCTTGTTTTTTTCAACGTGTCTGCTTGAGCTTTACCTCGGCCTTCTGCCACGGCTTCAGAAAAATTAGCAAACAACACTGTAAACCATAACCAAATGGCTATTTGAATTTCAAAAAAAGAATGTTGCCCAATTAAACCATTCCTAATTGAGATTAAAGTTGTAACCAGCGCACATATCCAAGTAATAAACATGACTGGATTTTTTAATTGAGTTATTGGATTCAATTTTATAAAAGAATCTTTGAGTGCTTGTTTAAAAATATCTGTAGTTAATATATTCATTTTTTCAACTTTATCCATTTGATACCTTCCTAAAAGAGAATCCCTTTATTCATTAAAATCTGCTCAACAATAGGCCCCAATGAAAGGGCAGGTAAAAAAGTCAACGCTCCAACAATGACGATAACTCCAATTAAGAGAACGACAAATATTGGATTGTCCGTAGAAAGAGTCCCAAAACTAGCTGGAGTTGCTTTTTTAGAAACCATACTTCCGGCAATGGCCATTACTGGAATGAGAATCGCAAAACGACCAATGATCATAGTGATCCCTAAAAGAAAATTGTAAAAATTTGTATTCGCATTTAATCCGGCCAGTGCACTTCCGTTATTTCCAGCTGCAGAAGTAAAGGCATATAAAATCTCACTTAATCCGTGAGGCCCATGATGAGACAGACTACTCAATCCAGCGGTTGTAGAGATCGCCAGTGCACTTCCAAGAAGTATACAAGCACTCGGAGCCAAGATTGCAAGAATGATCATTTTAATTTCGCGAGACTCAATTTTTTTTCCTAAATACTCAGGAGTTCTTCCAACCATTAATCCTGATAAAAAAACTGTCAGGATAACAAAAAGAATCATCCCGTATAAACCACACCCAACACCACCAAAAATAATTTCACCAAGCATAATATTTAACATCGCTATACCACCAGCAATTGGTGCCTGGCTTGAAATCATAGCGTTGACTGAACCATTTGATGCTGCCGTTGTCCAACTGGTCCACATAGAACTATTTATTATCCCAAATCGTGTTTCTTTTCCTTCCATCATATTGACAGCAAGATCTGCCCTAATAATGATAATTGTCCCAATAATCAGGGTAATCATCATCGCTGCAAAAATGGCCCAGCCTTGTTTTTTAGATCCGATCATTAACCCGTAGGTATAAGTAAGAGCAGCAGGTATTAACAAAATAGAAATGAGTGAAAGCCAATTAGTAAGTGGTGTTGGATTCTCAAATGGATGAGCTGAATTTACATTAAAAAATCCCCCTCCATTTGTTCCTAATTGTTTGATTGCAATTTGTGAAGCTGCAGGTCCACCTGGAATCAATTGATCTTTTCCTTCAATAGTAGTTGCATGTATATAAGCTGAGAAATTTTGAATTGTTCCTTCTTTAACCAGCACAATAGAAAGCAGAATAGAAAGTGGAATTAAAATAAATAAGATAGTGCGAGTTAAGTCTTTCCAAAAATTTCCAAGTGTTTTTGATTCTCTTTCTTCTATAGACTTTCGAGATAAACCACGAACAAGTGCTAACAACACAGTCACTCCAGTTGCTGCACTTAAAAAATTTTGTGTTCCAAGGGCCATCATTTGAGAGAAATAGCTCATCGTATTTTCCCCTCCATACGACTGCCAGTTGGTATTTGTTACAAAACTAACGGCCACATTAAATGCAAGTGGAATTGAAAGACCTGCAATGTGCTGAGGATTAAAAGGCAAATGTCCTTGAAAAATTAAAATGGCCAATACAAAAATAAATCCCATTAAATTAAAAACAAGAAGATTTTTTGTATAATCAATCCAATTCATTTCTTTTTGAGTATCAAGACCTAATAGACGGTAAACTACATTTTCTAAAGAATTAAAAAAAGAAATCTTACCTTCAAAGACTAAGGCCATGTATTTTCCTAAAATTGGTGTAAGAATAATAATGGTGCCAAAGCAAAGGAGAATTTCAAAAAAGTCTAATGCACTCATAAATTCTCCTAAAATTTTTCTGGATAAACCAGGGTGTAAATAAGATAACCAACTATTCCAATTGTTAAAATTCCGGTAAGTATAAAATCCATAGATAACCTCTCTTTCTAAACACTTTATCTAAGCACTCTATTCTTTTTGACGTAAAAATGACGTAAAGAGAGAAGTTGAACATATAAAGAAAAAGTAAAAAATGACAAATATGCTCTCAATTACATAATATATGTGAAATTTGGAGGAAATATGGCAGATCAGTCTATAGGTAGTAAAATGAATGGTGTAGCAATTACTTCACTTTTAGTCGCGGCAATGAGGGCCGTAGAATCGAATCGAAGCGTTGAAGAAGGTCGATTATTTTCTGATCCCTTTGCCGAGAAATTAGCAGGTGATTATGGATTTAAATTAAGGCAAAAAGCTATCGATGAAGTTGGAGATCAACCTGCCATTGCAGTGAGAACTGCCTATATAGACGAGAAATATCATAAAGCTATAAGTGAAGGAATTCGTCAGATTGTTATTCTAGCTGCTGGTATGGATTCGAGAGCTT
>CANCFT010000037.1 GCA_947377285.1 Bacteriovoracaceae bacterium | reverse complement strand
TTTGAACTAAGCCGCACTTTTCTCTGCTTCCCAAATATCTAAATTAATCTGGAGATTCATCCACATTCGAGGAGAAGTATTCAGTACACGTCCAAGAAGAACTGCAAATTCTGCACTCATTGCTCGTTTCCCATTGATGATTTCACTAAGCTTGGTTTGCATTGTACTAACTTTTACCTTGCCACCTGTCGCTTCAGAAAGAAGCTTAGCAAATCCAGCTTGAGTATAATTTAATTCATCTAACCAGATACTTTTTAATATCTCTCCCGGGTGACTTGGTCTTCTTTCAATTTTTTGTCTTTTAAGTTTTTCCATAATTTGCCTCAATTCTTAATGATAATCTTCAATTTTTACATCATAGAAATCATTGGTCATAAACCTGAATGTGATACGCCAACCGCTAAGTTTATTGATATCTATTGCAAATTCACCCTTCCTAGTTCCTTTAAGTCTGTGGAGCCGCAGCGAGGGCGGGAATCCTTTCTGTTCTAGTTCGTCCAATGATTCTACAGCATCCATAATATCCAATAAATATATCCCACGTTGCCAATGCTCGTTTGGAAGTTTTCTCGTTTTTCCAAAATGGAACAAATCAAACGCTGTCTTGTTGCCAAACTCTTTAATCACTTAGAACTCCTGAATGTTACCATATCGCATTACGGTACTGCAGTAAAGGCTAGGCTGAAAAATAATCCATAAAAATACAACTAATTCTATAATTATTGGATTTTAGACTTGTTTAATTATTAAATTTTTCAAATCTGCATTATTTAGACCTTTGAAGATATAATCCTAAAGGTCCAAGGTTAACTTCTCGAGCGATTTATTGAAAATGGCAGACACACTACCTTGAGGTGGTAGTGCCGCGAGGCATGGGGGTTCAAGTCCCTTCCAGCGCCCGAGGCAATAAGGTAGAAGAACTACTTCTCTTCGGTACTGAGTAGACGCCTCAAGAACGGGAGAAAATTAGATTGGCATACAAATAACTTTAAGAGTGCCAATTTAATTAATAATTAAAAAATAGGAGCATTTGAAATGGACACTGTCGTCGGGATTATTTCATCACTAATATTATTAATGTCTGGAACTTATATTGCTCCCAAACTTGTTAATGAATTTGCGATCGAAACAATTAAAAAAGTAAATCATGGATTGTCTCCTCTTACTTCTTTTTCTAATAAATTAAACTAACCGGTAAATGCTAGACCATAATATTATCTTTTTACGTGCTTTTCGATTCACCTTAATCAAAATTGCTATTTAAGAGGTATGTTTTAAAACTCTAAACCATTCATTACTAAAAACAACATAGGCCCAATTTTGAGCCTATGTTGTTTTATTCTTAGGTAATCAATTCAATCGTTAAGTTTAAATTGAGTGAATTAGACTGAGACCTTCTGATCAGAAATGTCTACTTATCTTTCGAACAAATAAAATCTGCATTTACAATGTTAATAATTGTAAAATATCGGCATTCAGAATAGGACTCATGAATAACAACTCCTCCATCGGCTTTACATGCTAATTGTACCTTCTGCTCGGCTTGATAAAATGCTTGGTCACACGCCCTGTAATCATTTCGTCCTTTTCCAATGACTGTAGCAGAAGTTGATCTAATTTGATTTGCATTTGCCAGCTGTAAAGATGCAAATAAAATAAATGTTCCAATAAAAAAGTTTTTCATAAATTCTCCATTAGTAGTTAGTGTCCAATTTTTTGTGGGATGACTGTACCTGTTGTTGTTATTGAAATAATATTATCAATCTTTGAAAAATTAAAAATGACATTTGAAAAATCTTTATAATGACAAAAATAATGTCTAAATGATTGACACTTTTTTTCGGAATCTTCTTTGTGATATTTATTAATAGATCTTGGGTGTCCTCTTTATATGATGTCTTCGCTTTAGGTAACAGAAGCCCCGTTTTTGAGCTTCCAGGCACTTTTCCTAAGTTTAGGTGAAAAACGCAAAGGCCATGTGTTCAAAAGACCATCCAGAACCATTAGGTTTTATTACTACCGTCATCGCTCCGCTTAATCTTGAAAAAAGAACAAATCTTAAGGTTGTTAATTTTACGGTTAAACAGCTTTTTTTGTAAACATTGGGCGCCTTCTTTTTTTGATCAGTTTTTATAGAATGAATCTGAACAAACCTCGCTGTTTCCCCTGTAAATTTCTTTCGAAATCTTTTTTCTTAATTCCGCTTTTCCTGTCACCCATTTATCTGCCAAATCATCATTAGTATCCGAGTTGTTAGAATCTCCAGTTAGCTCTGAAGAAACCTTTGTTATATTTGTTGTGACTAATTTTCCAACGGCTGAATAATAATCTGTGTTTGAGATAAGCTGATAAGTGTAGTGAAGAGTAATGTAAAGACCAAAAATACAGTGGTTCCCGCGATCATCACAATCGCTGTAGATTTCTTTTGTGTAATGAACATCTTCACCTGCGTTCTTAAAGTCGATTATTTGTGGAAAAAAAAGGCACGCTGGACGTTCTACTTTCGTTAGACCATTAGTCGGAGCTGCCGTTGCTGTTCCAGTTAAAAGAGTTATTAAGAGTCCTGCGGCCATAAAAAAACGATTTGCGAATTTCATTGTTCCCCCTTTGATGTATTTCAGTAAAACATTGTTAGCAAGGATAAAAATGAAAAGATAACTTTTGAGGAAACTGTAAGATTTTATTTAAAAAGCAGTGTCAAAGTTTCTTTCTGATAAAGAAGAAGTGTCAAAATGGCATTTTATGATTTGTTTCCACTAATTAAATAAAGGGCAGACAACTTTCAGGGCCAAGAGTTTCCATGCAAAAATTATTTGATCTCATGGCTTTTTAAAAATCAAATTTTACGCTTGTCGTTTTAAATGCAGCATTTGAAAAGTAGCAGATGGACTTGGAAGTCTAGAGGCCTCTAATGCAAAATGACCGGTGGTAAGCGGGAAGTCTTAGTAAGTAGGCATGTTTGAAAATAGTACACACTTTTAACTTTGGATCTTCTTTTCCTATATCATGTAATAGTGAATTCAGCTTTTAATATGGACTCAATATGATGATTACAAAATTAGTCTTAGTTTTTCTACGTCCAGTTATTGTTGAAAAATATCAACTGAGTCAAAACACCGTAAAATACGCGCATTCTTTGTTTTTCTACCAGATACTTAATGGCGATTCATTATCGATATGTTTTTAAACGCGATTCAATGAAAGATCTATTTATAGTCTCTTTTAAGTAATAAATATAAATCAAACAATTGGCCTACTAAAGGAAGAAAAAGAAGCAGGCTGAAAACTGGATTCAACTTGAGATAATTTAAGCGTCTCAATGAGATCGATAGTCGATTCATTGCCAAAAGAGCAACTATCAAAATTCCAAATATTACAAAATAAATAACTGTAAGTGACATGTCAAAAATCTTAGTGTTTTCAATATTGTTTTTAGTGAAATTTTCAGGAAACTGTCTTTTTTATAGACATATGTCACTCCAATACTTGTGTTAAATTTGATTTACAGAAACCAGACTTGTGTCTTAAGCCATTTAGCACCCCGTAATCTATTGGCCTTTCTTTTGCAAAATCTCCCAATTGAAGTACTTATACTTAGGATCATTATGAAAAAGTTAGCTTTTGTATCTTTAGTTTTTGTTTCAATAAATTCATTTGCAGCAAGTACAAACTTGTCGCTAGATAGTTATTGTCGAATTGCGAGTGAAAAAAGAGAGCTCTCTCAATTAGCATTATCTAACGAAGGAAGAATATCATCAGTAGATCCTCGAACTCAAAATAACAAAATAGATTACTTTAGGGGATGTCGCTACGACACTTCTTGGATAAATACGATGTACCTCTCCCTTTGTAATGGTGCCCAGGCCAAGTCAACTAATGATTTAGGCTTAGTTGCTAATACACTTAAAGCACCTAAAACCATTTTATACTTTTTCGATGGAGCAGGCGACTTCAATGCTCGTTATGCTGCAGACACCATTAAGCCTGTTAATATCGATGGCTCTGAAGGTGTTGACTTAGGCATGGGGAATGCCAACGGTCTGACTGCAATTAGTAATATGGTATCCAACTCTCAACACGAATTAGCAAAGCATAAAAATGAAATTGAATTCCATTACCATCCAGGTTCTGGTTTTAAGCAGCGTGAAAACTATGCTTCTGCCACGGCCTGTGCTGAAGATAGTAAATATTATCTTGATGTTTTAAACAATATTCAAGGTCGCGAGAAGGTAGATACTAAATGGATCATCATGGGATACAGCAATGGTGGGTTACTATCAATTGATTTTCAAAATGATTTAACTAAATTCGGAGTTAATGCTGACCTGACTTTTACAATTGATCCTATTGTTCAAACGGCCCAATATGTTTTTCATAAACTAATGAAAACTATAGGCAAGAAAAACGACAGCACAAAAAGATTTGTTAATCTTTATCAGCAGACAGATATAGATTCGCTACCTGGATTTAAACTTCGTGGAAAACCTGTTGTAAATGCCGATGTAAACTTTATGCTCACTCCAGAAAATACCCGCGAGCTTGCTGAAGATGGAAACTTTAATCACGTTAGAATTGTTGGATCAAGAATTGTTTCCGATACAGTAAGTTGCGAAATCGGAAAGATTTTTAATACAAAAGCAAGTCGATGTGCTGCTGCGGAGAGTGTTTTAAACTCAAATTAAAACAGGATCTAACAAGCTAATCTGTTAGTGCTTAGTGCTCGAAATATTAATGAAGTAGAAAAGAAAAAATTATTAGAAACTTACGTGATATTAGATGGTTGTTCTAAATAAAGCTAAATAACACTCAAAAAATGGGCATTATCTAAATTAGCTAAATTTGAAGGGAGCATTTAAAGCTAATTAACTATTCAAATTTTTTAAAAAATTGGCCTGAGCTAAAGAATTACTAAGATATGCCCGATAATATACTTAATGATTTGTTTTTATAAGTATTTACGTGCTTTTTGGGGCAAGAGGAATTTATCTTTTGGAATGTTCTTTTTTCTTTTTTTTATTCAATTAGCTTTTCTATCAAGTTGTATTACTAAAAGTCATATTGATATTGTTTTAAAAAATAAATCTAAATTAGAAGCTTTAAATATAGATGTCGCAAATATTCAAGTTATTAATCATCAAATTATTATTAATGGATCTAATTTAAATAATGTTACATCTTTTAAAATTAAAAATGGTTCAACTACGACAGATCTTCAAATTGAATCTAAAACTAATACTTCAATAATAGCTAACACTTTATCTAATGTGAATTTTGCAGTTGGAACTATTTTTGATTTCGTTTTATCAAGTGCTAATGCTGCAGCCACTTTTCAAGTAGCTTTCACTAACACGAATAATTCAATTACTGCTTCAATGCTTACTTCAATGGGAGCGACCAAAGGTCAAATCATGAAGTATAACGGGAGTGCATGGGTACCTTCGTCTATCACAAATGCTCAAACATATTTGGGAACGTATGATGCCACTGCAAACAATCCAGATCTAAGTTCGCCTTCATCGACACCTGGAGATTATTTTATTGTTTCAGTTGCTGGAACACTAAATTCAATTTCATACTCAGTTGGTGATTGGATAATTTCAGATGGATATAATTGGCAAAAGGTTGCGAACTCAGCCGTTGTTGTTTCAACTTTTAATGGTCGTCGTGGAATTGTGACAACACTTCCAACAGATTATGTTTTGTTAAAAAATGGATCGGGGAAACTAACAGGTTCATCGATTAATGATTTAGCTGATGTGAATATCGCGACCCCCTTAAATGGAAGTGTTTTAAAATATGATAGTGCTACTAGTAAATGGATCGTAGGAGTTGATAACTCTGGTGGTGGCGCTTATACCGGGCCAATTAATAAAGCAGTTATTACAGATGGAACGACAGGTGCACTTACAAATTCAACAACGACTGCTGCAGAGTTAGGATTTGTTTCTGGGGTTACAAGCTCAATACAAACACAATTAAACGGAAAACTTTCAACAACTCTAAATTCAGGAAATTTTTTAGTTGGTAGTGCTGGTAACGCCGCAACTGCTGTAACATTGTTTGGAGACGCGACTCTTGCCAATACAGGCGCTATCACTTTAAAAAATACTGGAACTGCAGGAACCTTTACTTCAGTCACTACTGATGCTCAAGGGCGTGTTACTGGTGGGACTAATCCTGCCGTTGTAACAGGTATAACTGGTACTGCACCAGTGACAATTGGAGGAACTGCCACAGCACCAATCGTTTCTATGGCCTCTGCAACTACTGCTGTAAATGGATATTTAACAAACACTGATTGGAATATTTTTAATAATAAGCAATCAGCTCTTTCTGCTGGAGCTATAATTAACGGAATTGTTTATCCAACAAGTGCAGCAGCAACATTACAAATACCACTTGCTCCAGTAGGTCTCACAGATGCAGTTAACAAACAATATGTCGATAGTTTAGCGGCAGGAGCATGGAGTTCAGGTTCAGGAAATGTTTATCGTGTAACTGGGAATGTCGGGATCGGGACAACTATACCTTTTTCAATGTTAGCAAATACAAATACAAATTCCATGGATGAAAATAGCAAAGGGACTTTTAGTTCAACTTCACTGACATGGAGTCATGCAAACAATGCCTATACTGCAAGTATCGCCAATAGTGACAATGGCAATGATGCTAACGGTTTGCTTGTAAAGATAGCTGCCACATCATCGTCAGCGAAAGCCTTTACTGTCAATGTAGCTGGTTCAGACAAATTTTTAATAAATGGTTTAGGTAATATTGGTATTGGTATACCAAACCCTTCCGCCAATGTTCATATTTACAATAATGGCGTAAGTACAGAATTTAGAGCTCAAGGAAATGCGGGATCTTTTTTAAGTTTTTCAGGAACAAATGGACCAGTTAATTTAATTACAAGCAGTGGAAAAGATCTTAGTTTAATGGGGGGAAATATTGGTATTGGTACCACGGGCCCAACAGCATTACTTCACCTAAAAGCTGGAACCTCATCCGCCGGATCTGCTCCATTAAAATTTACCACTGGTACTAAACTTTCAGTGATTGAAGATGGGGTTATGGAATATGATGGAACAGATTATTGGTTAAGTGTCGGTGTTACTCGATATAAAGTCCCCAAATTATCTGCTACTGGTTCATTCACAATGTCTAATGGTTTTTATGCAACTGCTGGAGCAGTAGGTGCTCCTTCAATTTCTTTTACTGGAGATACAGGAACAGGAATTTGGCATCCAACAACTAATACAATTGCTCTTTCAACTAATAGTATAGAAAGATTGCGAATAGATTCTTCAGGTAATGTTGGGATAGGGACATCAACTCCTACTTTTAATTTAACTATTGGAGATGGCTCGGCCATTGATGGATCTTTCATGGCATTAGGATATGGAACAGTTGGGACAACTGGCGTGCCTTTAACAATTGCAGGTGCTGGAACGCGAATGTTTTGGTATCCAAAGAAAGCGGCGTTTCGTGCTGGTGCCGTAACGGGCACTAATTGGGATGACGTCAATATTGGAAATTATTCAGCGGCCTTTGGAAATAATACAATGGCATCTGGAGATTCATCTTTTGTGGCCGGACGAACTAGCCAAGCACTTGGGCAGTCTTCCGCTGCCTTCGGTGAAGCTTCGTATGCTATACAGCCAAGTTCAATTGCTATAGGACGCTATGCTTATTCAAATGGAGATTCTGCAACTTCTATTGGTGATCACGCTAATACTTTTGGTCATAGTGCAATTGCAATAGGTACAAATAATAAAGCAAGTGGTGATTACAGTATGACGCTTGGAACTGGAGCTGCAACAGGTAGTGGGTTTGCATCTACAGGTGGTAATTATTCAATGGCCATAGGGCTGGGTAACCCCGCTGGAACTATTCCCTATGTCTCTGGTACTTCATCGCTTGGAATATTTATGGGTGATCAAAGTGGTGTAGCCGTTACAGCAAATAATGTCATGGCGATTTTAGGTGGAAATGTTGGTATTGGAGTAACTGCTCCAACAAGTAAACTAGAAGTCGCAGGTTCAGTTCGCTCAACTTCAGGAAGCATCAGCAGTGCCTATGCCGCTGCCACAAATTTAACAATCGATTTTAGTCAGGCCAATATTATTACAACAACAGCGAGTTGTGGTGCCGTTAGTTTAAGCAATATGCAAGACGGTGGATCGTATACTTTAATCGTAACTGGAACTTCTTCTGGAATGTGTACCTTTGCTCATTCTGGTGTCTCTAGTTTTAAATTCAGTCCTACCAATGGTCTGACTGATACTTCTGGAAGTGGTGAGACGGTTTATACTTTTTTAAAAGTTGGTGCCAAGGTTTATGTCTCATGGATTACAGGAATGAAATAGAATGCGTTCCCAAAAAATCAAAATATTTTATATCCTCTTAATCATAATTATTTCAACATTTAGTTTTTCGTATGCCTCATATTATAATTTAGGTGGATTTTGGAAAGGAGCTAATTCTTCTCCGGGTTATTGGACATGGATTAGTGGCGATAATACTTGGGACTTAAAACAAAATGGAATCAAAGGAACCAAAGGAGTAAGTGCAAGTACTAATGCTCCAGGTGGAAGGACTCACGCTGCCAAATGGAGTGATAGTTTAGGAAATATTTGGATCTATGGTGGACGCGGATTTGATTCGGCTTTGTCATATGGAGAGTTAGATGATTTGTGGAAATTTGATATTACTACTAAAGAATGGACATGGATGAGTGGGGATTCAATTGTAGGAACAAATCCTGTTCAAGGAATTAAAGGAGTAGGTGATACGGCAAATTCCCCTGGATCAAGAATTGGATCAAGTGCATGGTTGGATTCATCAGGAAATTTTTTATGGCTATTTTCTGGTTGGATAAATGCAGGAGATCCCTATAGTGACCTTTGGAAATATGAAATCAGTACAAAAAAATGGACTTGGGTATCAGGAGTCACAGGGACCTATGGCGATGCAGATTTATATGGAACCAAGGGAGTTGGAAGCACAAGTAATAATCCATATGGTCGATCGGATGCCGCTACTGCCGTGGACTCAAGTGGGAATTTAATATTATTTGGTGGCTATAATTGGACAGGTACAGGCCTTGCTTATTATAACGATCTTTGGAAATTTAATCCTTCAAATTCAGAATGGACATGGATAGGTGGAGGAACAGGAACAACAAATTCAACCAGAAATATAATTGGTATTTATGGAACAAAAGGAGTTGAGGCAATTAATAATTGGCCAGGTTCAAGAACGACTAGAGGGTGGGGTGATACTTCTGGAAATTTTTGGATCTTTGGTGGTTATGGGCTTAACGATGCAACTCCAGCTATAGATATTGAAACAGAACAAGGTCTTTCAGATCTGTGGAAATTTAATTTTGCAACTGGAAAATGGTCTTATGTTTCTGGAACCAAAACTCATAATGATCTTCCTACCTATGGAACAAAGGGCATAGGCTCAACATCAAATTTTTTAGGCACTAGAAATTTTTATAGTGTATGGAGAGATTCTTCAAATATATTTTGGTTTTTTGGAGGAGCTAAGCAATATAACTTTTTTTGGGGAGCAGATATTCCCTTCGCCGATATGTGGAAATACGATCCATCAAATGATAATTGGTCATGGGTAAGTGGTCCTTCCTACGATGTCGATGATCATTTGGGACATAATGGAACGATAAATGTCGGCTCTATAAATAATTTTCCAAGTTCGAGATTCAATAATATATTTACTTCAGACAACTCTGGAAATTTCTATATTTTTTCAGGTGATGGCGTAGATTCGACAGGTAGTTCTGGAATTATAGATACGATGAAATTTAATTCAAATAATTTGGAATGGACTTGGATTAAAGGAAGTATTGCTAAACCAGTTTATGATGGAGTTTACTCAACAGGAAAAGGAGTTCCTTCAACACTTAATCAACCGGGAATTCGGCAATCCGCAGGACTCTTTACAGATGCTTCAAATAATCTATTTCTTTTTGGTGGAAGATATCCTTACACTTATAACAGTAGTGTTGAAAATGGTTTTAATATCCTCTGGAAATTTAATCCTACATCTTTAGAATGGACTTGGTTAACAGGAGATCAGGGAATTTGTGGCACTGCCAATTATGGAACAAAAGGTGTTGCGGCCTCTTCAAATACTCCTCCTTCACTCTCAGGATTTGCTTCTTCGACAGACTCTAATGGTGATATTTGGATTTTTGGAGGCCATGGTAAAAATTGTCAATGGACAATTGGAGTTCAACAACTTTGGAAATATTCACCGAGTACTAATCTTTGGACTTTTGTGTGGGGAAATGCAGATCAAAGTTATCCCGTTGGTGTATATGGAACAAAGGGAGTTCCTTCTGGAACCAATAATCCAGGCAGTAGATATGGCGCTAAAATGGTTGCAGATTCTTCAAATAATCTATGGCTTTTTGGTGGAAGAAGTTGGGATGGAGCTTGGAATGAAATAGATATGAATGATTTGTGGAAATACAATACAACGACAGGCCTATGGACTTGGATTTCGGGAGATGATTATACCAGTACTCGAAACGGAATCTATGGAACTAAAGGTGTCGCAAATTCTAGCAACAACCCCGGTGGGCGAATGCCTGCGGGGATGTGGATAGATGCCTCAAATAATATCTTTGTATTTGGTGGAGAAGGTCGAGATAGCGTGAATGCATCAAATGATAATCTTAATGATTTATTTAAATTTGATGGAACTAATTGGACCTGGATAAATGGATCTAATACTTCAGCTGGTAGTGGTAATGATCCAGTATATAATACGTCAAAAGTTTTTTCTCCGACGACAACTCCTGGTGGTAGAAGTTATTTGACGAGTAGTTTTCAAAAGGGGACTTCATTATTTTGGTTTCATGGTGGGACTGGTAAAATGCCTGCTGGAAACTGGTCACTTCCAGAGTTATGGGCCTATGATCCTGGATCAAATCAATGGGCATGCTGGAATAATTGCAATGTGAGCGTAAATATAAATTACGGAACTAAAGGTGTATCAAATGCTACGAATAATCCAGCAGATCGGATGGGAGCAAGTGTTACAATGGATAGTAATTTAAATATTTGGCTTTTTGGAGGTTTCTCCCAAACTCATTACCAAACAGGTGGAGAAAATGGGGATTTATGGAGATATAAGTGAGTAGATCTAATGGAAAAAAAATAATTATTTGGTCTTCCATTTGTCTCTTGTCTGCACTTTTTTTCTCGCAATATTCATTAATCAGAAGTCGGTACTTTTATTTTTTACGACAAATAAATTCTGAGTTAATTGTTTTTCGCGAACATAAAATGATGCGAGAAAAACATATAATTGAAATGCCAAAAGTTAAAATTCAAAAAAAAATGGGATTTACTTCACCTGAAAAAATGCCAAATCAACTTCAACAATTTAGCCATGATTTTTATTTTCCGCTTTTAGCTCAAGTTGAATTTGCAGATAAATCAATTGGATGGTTAGTGCAAGAAGGAAGTCAGGGGTTAAATCGCGAGTGTCCAAATTGGGCAACAGAATCAAATGGTGAATTTAGAATTGATTTTTTAAGAAAGACTGAACATATCACTCGTTTGGGTTTTAAATCAAAAACAAATTATCTATATATTGAAACAATTAAAACTGACTTCGGCTGTACTGTTGTGATGTATTTAAAGCCTGGATATCTTTTAAAAAATTCGCCATGATTTTTTTCTATTATCAATCAATTAATCAGCAATAGATAAAGATGCTCTTTTCGGTTTTATTTTTTTTTGAGCAATTGTATTTTCTTGATTCTTTAAACAATCTTCCAAAAATGCAATTCTTTCTTTATGCTTTTTTGACTCTTTTTCAAGTTGATTAACTGATTCGAAAAGTTCATTGAGTCCTTTATGAGTTGCAATATCTGCTACTTTTAATATAAAGGCGATTCGCTTGTTTGCAAAATGTTGTAATTTAACAGCATTATTTATATTTTTAGAGACTAAATTTAATACTCTTTTGTCTCTTAATAACTCTTCAAGTTTATTTTCAAAAAGTAATACTGCTTTTGCTATTTTCATAGTGTTCTCCCTTCATTTTTGACCCATTCTTCGACTGGAGTCCAAAAGTTTTCACATGTTTTTGAACTGATTAAAATACCTATATGTCCACCATTAATTTGTTTTAAAACTTTTCTTTTTGATGAGACTAATTCTAGTAGTGTTGCTGCAGATTCAAAAGGTACTATATAATCTTCTTTTGAGCTGATAACAAAAACCGGACAAGTGATCGAAGAAAGTTTTACTGTTTCGTCTCCGATTTGAAGTTCACCTTTAAATAGGAGATTTTTTTGATAAAAATCTTGGATATACTTTACGTAAGTTACTCCAGGAAATGAGATGCAGTCATCTACCCAGTGATTAATTGCAAGATAGCGATTTAAAAAATTCAAATTCCAAGAATGTTTAATAAATGTATTATATTTTTTAAAACGATCCAATGGCTTCATCATGTTAAAAGATTCTTTTAAGAATTCTCGGTGAACATTGCCCCATTGGTCGTTGATGAGATCTAAATTTATTGAACTTTGATTAGTCCATTGGGAAAGCAATCCATTATCATGAAAACTTACCGGTGCAGTGAGTGCTATAATTGATTGAACTCTTTGAGGTCTTAGGGCCGCATAAATTGTCGCAAAAGTTCCACCGATACATTGGCCAAAGAGATGCATTTTAGAAACACCAGCATGACTGCAGCTTTCTTTCATCGCCCAGTCCATCCAATGAAGTATATGATCTTCAATTGAGGCCAAGCAATCTTGGGCACGGGGTTCCCCCCAATCGATCAAGTAGACTGGAATATTACTATTTTTTAAATGTTCTATAAAACTTAATCCCTTCATGAGATCGAGGATATAATATTTATTAATGATTGATGGAACGATAAAGATTGGGGGTTGAAAAGTGCCTGATTTTGGAGAGTAATAAAGGAGTCGGCATCTACCAAAATTACCAAGTACTTCATAGAGAGTAACGGCCAATTCTGGCTTTAATTTATTTTTTTTAATAGCAACAATATTTTCAATTCTTTTTTTTGTTTTTAGAGATTCATCATAAATTGAGGAGTAAATTGAATTGATCATATGTCCTCTTCGTAAAAAATTATAACGGTCCAGTTTTAATGGACCGTTAAAGTGAAAAAAACTTAAACTGATTTTTTTGTAGCTGCCAAAGTGTCTTCAAAAGATTTTTGTGCTGATTGCATATTTTCAGTCATTGTTTCGCGAGCAGTTGTTGAAAAACTTACAAAGTCTTCCATCATTTTTGCATTAGATTTCATTGACCATTCCATATATTCTTTAGTTGCAAGAAGTTGTTGCTCTAGAGCAGCAGTTGCTGTTTCTTGAAGTTTTTTTGTTAACTCTGCATATTGACCTACAGATTTTTTCATAATGTCCGAAAATTCATTTAACATTTCCATAGCATTTCTCCTTTTTGAAAATAATGGGTTTTAAGTTGCAAAGTTTTGTTGCGACATAACTATTTAAATAGAAATTATGTTTTGGCACAAGTGGGTATTTGGTTATTTTTGCAATATGCATCTTAAACATTTTGGTTGGTTAATTTAATGAAAGACTTTATAAAGCAAAAAGCGGTTACACTTAAAATACCCAATAAAAACATTCAAGTGAGCTACTTTTGGCATCCCTCTGTTACAAGTAATGGTTGTACTTTGCTTTTACTTCCAGGCCTAGATGAATCAATAAATGATTATCAATTATTCATATTAAAATTGGTTGAAATGTTTCCTCATTATTCAATCCTGGCCATAGATCTAAGAGGTCAAGGGGCCACTTTTTTATCTGAAGAAAAAATAAATAGTTTTACGATTCCAATGTCCAACCAAATTACTATTATAGAAGATATAACATCGTCACTTTCTATTACTTCGCTTTTTGTTATAGGTCTCTCATATGGTGCAGGAGTTGCCTTATGTGCGGCCAATAAATTGGATAAAATAGAAGGGCTTGCTCTTTTTGCACCTTATGTTTCGAAGTTTAAAAATTTTAAACATGGTTTTGTAGGAATGTGGTATTCACTAGTTCACCTGAATCCTTTTTATAAAACAATTGCTCATTTTTCTCTTCCACTTTATTTTAGAATGGCCCGAGATAAAGGGTTGTTAAATCCCACTGTTACTTGGAGTCGAAATCGATTAGAGGCCCTCACTAAGCTCTCAACAGGTATTCTCGATATTTCTACAAATCATGAAACTAAACTGATTTATCCAATGCCACTTGGGGTTCATCTTTTGTTAGGAGATAAAGACCAAGTTGTTTCAATTGGCGCTGTCGAACAACTATATAATGAACTAGATTGTGAAAAAAAAACGATGACGATTATCCCTAATTTAGACCATCGATTATTGGTAAATAACGTAGCAATATGTTGTGAATGGATTTCAAAATTACTTCCTTACAACCCAACTTTTCCATTAAAAGAAGAGATAGAAATTAATAGTAAAGCCATTTAGTTTTTATTTTTATCTTAAATCATTATCTCTTTGACTGTAGATAACCAATGCAGTGTTCTTAATTGAATAAATCGTCTTCGATTTTGAGAGTTCAGTTAAATATTTATAAACTCCAGGATGGGCCAAATTAAAATCATGCCAAATGATCAATCCGTTAGGAGTGAGCATTTTAAAAGCATTTTCAGAATCTTTTCTGACCGATTCTTCGCTATGACAAGCATCTATAAATATATAGTCGATGGATTTTAAAAAAGGTGTAAAATCAAATACAGCTGAATCTGCAATGAACTTTGTTACATTCTTATTATTTAAAATGCTCTCAATCTTTGAGTCCTCAGCATCTCTGGATAAAATATCTAATGAAAAAATTTGTGTCTTAATTTCGGCATTTTCTACTAAATTTGCGAGAGTCCATCCTTTAAAACTTCCAAATTCAAAAATACGATTTGGTGAGAGATATTTTACTAGTGCAGTTAAAGTGAAAATTTCTTTAGTTGAGACTAATGAAGAATTATTTGGACTATAAGAATTATCAAAAAGAGAATCAAATTTTGCATAAACAGAGATATTTTTAAAAGCAATGCCGGGAAATAGTTCTTCTAGGTTTTTTCTTTTCAATCCTTTTCCATTTGGCAATGTAGTGGGTTTTGAATCAATTGCTTTAATATACATTTCTGTGAAAAACGATGCGGCTTTTTTAGGTGATTGCAAAATATAGAAATATTGCTTTACAAGATAAGCTGTGACGACAATTAATTTAGATAACTGATCTAAGATTCTCATATTATATCTTGGTAAAATACAGTTTATTAATAAATATTAAGCTTAAATATTAAGCTTAAATATTAAGCTTAATAATTTTGGTTGTCATCACTCACATCTAAAACTATCTGTAAGTTTTTTAATGGTAGAATTCCAATGTGCAAGATGTTCAACAAGAATAAGACTCTTCAAATGAAATGTCTGATTTTTACAACGTACATAAAATGATTTTTCTTCAAAATTACTATTATCAAAATTATATAAATGCCCAAATTGATGAACTTCGATTCGATTATTATCTGTAAAGTAAGAAGAAATTGGAAGAAACGATATACTTTTACCATTAAAAGTCTGCAGCCATGCAAGCCGACCAATTTTATAACTAGCTAAGGCATTATCTTTATCATCCAATATTAATTTTTCTTCCTTCAAGTCTATTGGTACGAATAAAATAACGGGTCTTCTCTCATTATATACCGGACCAATTAACTTTACGGGAATCCCAACTTCTTTGTTAACAACTTGCCACTCAGTTGGCAGATCAAATGATATTTTTTGATTGTAAACTGTCATTTCAGTTGTTTTAGTCAAGGCCGATGTTGCCATGAATATTATAGTAAAAACTGTTATCAATTTTATTTTATTAATTTTATTCATATGCTTATTTCGGTATTTATTTTAAAAAATTAATTAATTTTTCAAATGCATTATTTTACTCAGGTATAGCGTTTGTGAAAAATATTAAATAAAAAATAAAATTGTCGATAAGTTGTAATGAAAAAAATAATTAAACACTCCATTATTATTGCGCACATTTTAATTTCAACTATTTCTTATTCTTTTGGAAATGAAGAAATTGTAGATGCTGAAACAACAAAAGCTTTAAATGACCTAAAAGCGTATTGCGTAGATATTGGAGTTAATCCTTTATTTTATTCAACAAATGAAAAAAACAAATCAATAATTTCAGTTCCTATCGAAATTGAACCGGGCAAAATTAAATTTGATACGCTTCTTAAGCTGGATCATCAAAATGGACCTGATTATATATCGTGCTTTCAGCAATTCAAAACTCCCTTTCAGGATAAATCACTCGCTGATTCAATTGCTTCAATAGAAGTAAAAGATAAAGCAGCTTGTAAACCTGAAGATATTAAAAAAAGCGCAGCTCCAGTTAGTGACCTAACGTCAGATTTAGGGAAAGTTAACAGCAAGTTAATTTGTGAAGAATCGAAGAAAACAACAGTTTCTGATTGTGCTAACAATATGACTTATTGTGGTTTAGAGAATTTAAATCTAGCTAAAGCACTTAAAATGCAAAAGCCTCAAGATTTAAAATGCGATTCGATGCTGGAAGGTGCGGGGAATGTTGGCGAATGTATGGCCACATTTATCAGAGGAGCATTTGACGAAATCACAGATACCTTAAAACTCTTAGTCATAGATGGCCCGAAGTGGATTTATGGAAAAACGATTGGAAACTTCTTTAAAGAGCCGGCCGTTAAACAGATGGAAAATCTGGGTAGTCTTGAAGCGATAGCCTCCAGTCAATCAACAGATAAAGAAATTAAAGAAGAAATTGCTGAACCTAAAAAATCTTTAATTAAAAAAATAACTGATTTCACCCAACATTTAATAATTGATAAAGGTGCTGAAAACTATGGCTGTACTAAATGGTCGACTGGAGTTCCAGGAGTAGGGACTTGTGTAGAACCTGGTGGTAGTTGGTCATGTGCAAGTTGTAAACAAAAGGCAATGACAGTTTGTGGAATTGCTGGATATGCCACAGGAATGGTCGTAGAGACGGCCGTATTAGCTGCTCCTGTTGGTATAATTGCAGGTTCCACAATTGGAGTGATGTCAAAAGTTTCAATCGCAGTGAAGGTCGGTGATGTTGCTAAGGCCAGTCGAACTGCGATGGTCGCAAAGTCTGTAGCGGGTGCAGGCATAAAAGTAGCTAAGACTGCTATTAAAGTTCTCGCACCTATTGGTAAGGCCGGATATAAAATTGGGAAGTCTGTTGTTGCGGCATTAAAATTAATTCCAGGTGCTGAGTTAACGGCCAAAGTTATCAGTAAGCCTTTTAAGCTTTGGATGAAAACGGATGATCTTTTAACTTCGAAAGTTTGGAATCTTACTTATAATGGTTCAAAAGCTTATACGCAGACCTTAGTCAAAACAGGTAGTGTTGCCCTAGCATCAAAATCTGCTTCAATTGCTACAAAATTAAATCAAGGTCAAAAAGCTGGTGAAACATTACTAAAAACACAGGCCGATTTAAAAAAGACTGAAGAAAAATTAAAAGACTCTCTCGTTTTATCACCGAGTGATTCTAAAGTTCTTAATAACGAACAAAAAGAATTAACAGCTAAATTAGCAATCGATCAAAAACGTTATGATTTATTATCTTCGGAAATATCAGCAAAAGATATTGAAGATGCCAAATTTCTAGAAAGTGATCATGCGAGTTTGATTGCAGAAAAATATTCAAAAAATCAGGATGAAGTTGGCAAACTTGAATTAAGCAAATTAAATGAAAAAGTTACAAATATTGAAAATAAAGAATTAAAGTCGGATGTGAAAGCTGAATTGCTAGCTGAAGAAAAAGCCGCTCAGGTTGAAGGTCCCGCATTAAAATTAACTTCCAGACAAGTTAAAGCAGAAGAGTTTGCTAAAATTATTGCTGTTGACAAAGAAACTCAAAAGCTAATTTCGGACCCAGTAATTGCTCAGTATATTTATTTAAATTACTTCGCTCCTGATGCTGTAAAAAGTGAATTGCGAGTGGCCCTTCAAGATATTGCCAACTCAACTAAAGTTGGAGATACAGATATTTTTACGCTTGTTAACCAAAAACTGGAAGCAAAGCTAAAAGACCCAGTAGTTCAAGCAAATGTAAAATCGATGTTTGCATTAAACGATAAGGCCTTGCGACCGAGTAGCTTAAATACAAAATTATATGAAACTACTTCAAGAGCTAAATTAATAGTCAAAATGCCAGAAACCATTTCTAGACTCAAGAAACTAACAGATGAGGGTCTTTCACTTGAAGTTATGGATGAAGGTCTATTTCATTTTTATGGTGCAACTCAATTAGGACTTCGCGATTCTCAGATGAGACCATGGGAGCGAATTGCCGGAGGCTTCACTGCAATTAGACCTAATCAAATAGAAAATATATCCCCAACTTTATGGTCTGACTTGGCCCATTTTGCCTCTGAAACAGAAGCTCCGATTCACGGCTACTCAACTAATAGTGGAGATGCACTACGTGGTCTTATTCCTTCAGTCTCTCGCTTTATGGGAAAAAATGAGGAAGAATATTTAGCTTTTGAAGCTAAAACAGACAAAGCAATTGCAGAAGGTGAAGCCAAATCAAAAGATGAATTTCCATTTTGTACAAATGTTTGGTGTGGAGAAGAAAAGCGCCATGAAGTAGCAGTTCAAAAAATTGGAGAGCAAGTTACAGGTATGGCAAAAACTGAACCTAAAACTTACGAAGCAGATAAGCGTGGTGATTATCTAGATGCTGAATATGCCCTAAAACATATAGTAGGTAGAAACTCAAGTGAGTGGAATGCTAATTCTATTTATTTTTATATGAGATCGCATTCTAAAGATGCGGCCAATAAGTTAATTGATAACGTTCGAGCAGATGAAACTAAGCATATGGCAATCTTTGCTTCAGGTTTTAAATATTTTTACGGAAACCAGCCAGGTTTACGTACAAAGGGAATGTTAGATAAAATAATGGATTTAAAAAAACAAGCTTCAGCTAATAATAGTTCTGGAGATGTTTTATCTGAAAGCTTACCAGTATTAATGGAAGTAGGAGTGACTCACTTATTTGTTGAAAATAAAGTTCGTCAATTTGCGGCATCTGTTCCTTTAAAGACAATGGAGAAGATTTTTGATACTCCTGTTAAAACTCTTGCTGATTTAGAAACAGTGCCTTTGACTTTAGAAAAGCAAAAAGCTATTGAGGAAATGAACGCTAAAGAATTCAAGAAACGGCAAGAGCTAGCTAGATGGACACCAAAAGAGCGAGAGAAATATTTAGCACTTAAAAAAGTTGAAGAAGAGCAAGGTCCACTTATTGAAAGTTTAATCGAAAATCTCTTTGGTGGATTTAGAGGTGCAGAAGTACCAGGTTCAAAAGAAGCGCTATTAATGCAAGATCGAATAAAAAAATTAAAAATAGGACTTGATACAAAGTCTAATGTCTTAATTCAAATGTCACTTAATGAAACACTTCGTGATTATCAGATTATGAATAATAAATATGTTCGTAGTCATCCAGAATTAAAAGTCCGCTTAAAAAATGCAAGAGAAGGGTATGTCGTAGAACATAAATCTCCTGGAGAAGCGATCGTTCAATTGGCACAAAAAGTAACTGACAATACATTTTTACTTCAAGTTCAAAAACCAAAAGACTTAAAGCTTACTCCCGGAGCGGCCGTCCGCGTGGAAGTTTCTACGCCAGAAGGAAAAGACTTTAGAGTTCTCTCTCTTGCGAGTGCTCCAGATAGGGACAATATTGAGTTTGCCGTTGGGATTTCAGATAGTGAATTTAAACAATCTTTGATGAAATTAAAACCTGGTCAATCCGTTACACTCAGTCAAGCTAAAGGATCGATGCAATTTGATCCAACTAAGCCTACGGTTATGATTGCTGGTGGGATAGGGATTACGCCATTTAGAAGTATGATTCAACATGTGAAAGACCAAAAGCTCAATACACCAATGCATCTATATTATTCTAATAAGAGTCAAGTTCCTTTTGGAAAAGAATTTGTAGATGCAGCTGAAAGTACTGAAAATTTAAGTGTGACAACTATTCTTAGTAGGCCAGATGAAAATTGGAAAGGAAAAACTGGTAGAATTGATGATGCCTTCTTAGCATCTGAATATCCAAAACTTCCAAAAGATTCTAAATATTATATTGTAGGTCCTCCTGCAATGGTCACCGGGACTCGAGATAATTTAGTTAAATTAGGTGTAAAGCCTGAAGATATTCAAATTGAAGTTTATGCAATTGAACAACCAGTTGCAAATGGTAAATCTCCTGCAAGTGTGGGGGGAAATAATACACCACAAGTTCAAGAAAAAGCAGTTTGCCGATGTTTTTCCGTAGGTGAAAGCCAAATCATTAGAGTGATTAAACAGGGAGCAAGCTCAATTGAGCAAATTGCTGAAGCAACTGGAGCAACCCGAGGTTGTGGTGGTTGCACTTGTGATGTAGAGAAAATTATGAAATGTGAAATTGGAAAGTAATTATTGAATCAGGGGCATCTTAAAATAACTTTGCCTGTTGTCTTTCCTGATTCAAGTGCTTTGTGGGCCTCACCAACTTTTTCAAACTCAAAAATAGTTGTCTCAGGTCCCGTAATTTCACCGATCTCAATTAATTGAACCATGTGTTCAATTGCTTCTCTGAACATATCTCTCTTATCAAAAAGATAAGATAAATTAAAAGTAACCAAACTTTTATTTTTGTCAGTCATATCTAGGGGATTAAATCTTGGTGTTTTTAAAAATGTCCAAATTAGTTGAAGATAGTTTAATTTTCCTCCAGTTTTAGGAAGCATGGAATGAAAACCATAACACAATAGTTTACCAGAAGGTGCAAGATGCAAGTAACTGTCTTTTAGAGTAGAAGCACCATTTGCATCTAAGACTACATCATACCCACTTGGTGAAATTTTTTCAACTTCTTTCCATAAATCAGACTTTGATTTATCTATAACGTGATTAGCGCCAAGTTTTTTAGCAACTTCAATTTTATGAGTCGATCCAACGATTCCGGTCGTTTCATATTGTAAGTAACGCGACAATTGTAAAAGGGCACTTCCAACTCCACCTGCACAAGAGTGAATAAGTATTTTTGCACCTTTTCTAATAACAATATTTTGCAGTAATGCATGATAGGCAGTTAAATAAACAGCAGGAAATGCAGCGCCCTGCTCTAAAGTTAAATTTTTAGGAAGTTTAAAAACGAAGTCTTCTTCCAATGAAATATAAGATGTATAACCACCAAATCTTGTCACTGCAAATACTTGATCACCTTTTTTTAATTTAGAGACTTTGGACCCGACTTTCTCAACGATACCTGAAAGTTCAAATCCCGGAGTAATAGGCCAGCCAATAAAATCTTTTGCTGACTTATATACTCCCCAGCGAATTAAAATATCGGCATAATTAATTCCTACAAAAAAAACTTTAATTAATATTTCATTATCTAGTGGTTCAGGAATTTTGTGTTCTTCAATTTGAAGTTGATTATAGTCGCCAGGTGAATGGATAACGATTTTTTTCATTTGATTATTTCTCGAAAAATTCACAGTTTATTATAAATATATTTATTCATTTAATTTTTATCTAAAATAAACTATTTGAAAAGCTAATAAGTAAATGTCAATTAGTTTAGGAGTTGATTGGTCTTTCAATTGCAAAGATATTTCTAATGCTTGGAATTAGCAAAAAAGGAGTATGTTATGATTGTTCAAAAATGCATGTCAAAAAAAGTAGAACTAGGCAAACCTGAAATGACTTTGTTTGAAGCAGCTAAAAAGATGCGGGATAATAACATTGGTATTTTACCAGTAGAACATAATGACCGTTTAGTTGGTATGATCACGGATAGGGATATTGCTGTCAGAGGAGTTGCTGAAGGGGTAGATCCTAAAAAAAGCAAAGTGAGCGATATTATGTCAGATAGAGTTTTGTATTGTTATGAAGATCAAAGCCTAGATGAAGTTGCTAAAAACTTAGGTGAAAATAAAGTTAGGCGTCTTCCTGTTTTAAATCGTCAAAAACGATTAGTCGGAATTTTATCCCTTGGAGATCTGGCAAAGTCCCATTTAAATCCAAAACAACTTGAGGATACAATGTGCAGTTTAACGAACAATCATTTAGATAGTGGGTCATTAAATAAATAATAAAAAGTCCTGCATGAATTACTTAATTTAAAATATTTCATGCAGGTCTCTCAATGAATTTTTTAATTTGTGATAAATTCTTATCAATAATTAAAAAATATAATTTCATTATTATGTTATTTGTCCTTTTCTGCCTGAAATTTTTCCACCTGCAAAACTTAAGATAGCTAGTGCCAGGAAAATCATGGCAAGTGCTTTCGATACTTGAATACTGACTCCCATGAGACCATATGCCCCAAACAAAACAGAAATAATAGCAAGGGCAAAAAAGGAAATAGTTGCACGTGTCATAACACCCTCCGTTTTAATAAAATCGGACTAAGTCTAAATAATGCATGGCCAGTGCCATAGCTTTAATATTGAAAATACAAGCTCAATAAAATGAGTTTGACTTAATTGGGGATAAATGCCACAAGCTATCCAGAATGCAATTTTTTAGTTTTTTACGAGGAAATTTGACCCATGAAAACAAAATCTCTAATTTCACTAGTCATAATTGATGATGATATTGATCTCTTGGAGCTTTTATCTTCATATTTTCGCCAACGAGGGTACGAGGTTAATTCTTATGAAGATGCAAGAATTGCTCTCAGTGAAATCGAATCAAAAAATGTTCTTGCAGATGTTGTCATTTGTGATTTGAAACTACCAGTAATGTCAGGCCTTGATTTTATCAAAAGAATTAGGCAATTTAATTCAGTTCTGCCTGTAATTTTAATGACAGCTGAAGGTAGTTTAGAGCTAGCTGTAGAGTCTATTGAAGCAGGTGCCTATGACTTTGTCTTGAAGCCGTTGCATGTCCCGCAGCTCCTTATCTCTGTTCAAAGAGCGGTATTTCTCAATCATGTACAAAATGAAAATACAAACCTTAAAAGTTTATTTAGTGATCAAGATTTTTTAGGCTTGAAGGGAGTCATTGGAAAAAGTGCAGGTTTTAAAAAAGCGATGGAATTGGCCAAAAGAGTTTCAGGAAGCCAGGCCAATATTATAATCTTCGGTGAAAGTGGTTCAGGGAAAGAGGTTGTGGCCAAAGCGGTACACGATTTAGGTGATAAAAAAGCAGGCCCTTTCGTTGCTATAAATTGTTCAGCAATCCCTGAGAATCTATTGGAGTCTGAACTTTTTGGGTATGCAAAAGGGGCGTTTACAGGAGCTTTTGGATCAAAGATAGGGCTTTTTGAAGAAGCAAATAAAGGAACATTGTTTCTTGATGAAATAGGAGACTTGGCACTTCCATTACAAGCGAAGCTTTTGCGAGTTTTACAAGAAAGAAAAATTAAGAGAATTGGAGAAAATCAAACGCGTGACATTACGGCAAGAGTTATATGTGCAACTCATAAAGACTTAAAAAAAGAAGTTGAAAATGGTAATTTTAGAGAAGATCTCTATTTTAGATTAAACGTCATACCTATAAACATGCCGCCACTTCGAGAAAGAAAAGAAGATATATTACCACTTAGTGAATTTTTTCTGAAAAAATTTAATTTAATCAATAATGTTAATATTCTAGGTTTTACAAAGGCTGCAATGAAAAAGCTAGAAGCATTGACTTGGAAAGGAAATGTACGTGAGCTTGAAAATGCTATTGAGAGAGCTGTAGTATTGGCCAACTCAGAATATATTGATATTGATGATATACCCGGCCCAGAGTCATCTTCAGAAGAGTCAAAGGTAAGTTTGAAAAATGGTATTCCACCATTGTTTTCAATAAATAACATAATGAGTTTGGAAGATGTTGGTAAAAAATATATAGAATTCATTTTTAAGAAAAATGGATACGCAAAAGAACAAACCGCTAAAGAGTTGTGCATTGACCGTAAAACATTGTACCGCAAACTTAAAGAGCTAGAGCATGGTGAGCAACCACTTCATTAACTATAAAAAATAAATGAGCAATTAAAAACTATGTATATTCTATCAGAGCACAAATTGAAATATCTTAATCGTCGAATTATCGATATTGAAGAATTAAAGAATAGCTTGAGTCAAAACGATTTTGACTTGCCCAAAATAATTGGGCATCGATTAAAAGGTAATGGTGTGACATTTGGATATCCTCTTATTTCAGAGATTGGAATCGCCCTAGAAATGGGAGCGATTGCTAAAGATAAATTAAAGATTTTAGAGTCTATCGATTTATTAATTCAAGTTGTTGATGAAGGTTTAAAATTATTACATTAAGTTCAATTATAAAACACTAACAAATCTGCTATAATATACTTTGATTTATCAAAGTATATTATAGCTTCTTAGTGTCTTACGACATTGCAACGGATAATTGTAGGGCAGAGTGTGATGTTGTGTTTGCAGAAGAATTACTTCCTCTTTCTTTGAAGTCCTTTTTTGCTAAAAAAAGGATCGTGAATATTTTTGATCTCATCCGTTGCAGGTTATTGTTTTCTAAATTACTTAAATGATTATTAAACATTTTAATTATCCTTGAATTACTCAATTCACAGTTGAGAATGCAGAAACAATGCCAAATCAAATAAGTTTCATTCTGTTTCATATAAGAATAATAAAATTCCTTTTTTTACGGTTTTAAGTTCTCTAAGCTCAAGTATTCCTTCATAGGGATAATTTTTGTGGGGTTATTTTCCTCAAGAATGTCCCATAAACGCTTTAATATTCTTTTGGTTTTCATTATAAATTAATGAATTGATGGGGATGGCATTCGTTTTGCTCTTTATAGATTGTAAAGGATTTGAATATTGCCGCTAATTAATCAGGAGAAGTAAGCTATGTCACAAAAAAAATATTCTTTGAAAAATAAATCCAATCAAAGAAAAATAATGAACTCGAATCTTGCCGGTTCACAGATTGTAAATGCTGTTGAAACAGATTCTATTAAAATTAATCAAAAGAAAATGACAAAAAATTTCTTTCAAATTCAAAAGGATTACTCAAAACTTCTTAGTGATCTTTTACTAGAGATAAACCTCTTGAAGTCATGGATAGGCCATGTCGCCGTTGTAAAAAGTGCTCATTGGAAAACTCGAGTAACCCAAAAATTGACAAAAGGCTTAGATATGTGAAACGAAGAGATGAAAGACATTAAATTTAATATTAATGTCTTTCGGTTGAATGGTTTGTTCTAGAAGATTCTTGACTTTCATTTTTCTGAAAATCATTTTGCTTTATATTTTGTTCTGAATATCTTGATTCGTTTCTTGCTTTGGATTTCATGTCACGTTTAAATTCTCTCTCA
Organism: Bacteriovoracaceae bacterium; assembly: GCA_947377285.1. Classification (GTDB taxonomy): domain Bacteria; phylum Bdellovibrionota; class Bacteriovoracia; order Bacteriovoracales; family Bacteriovoracaceae; genus Bacteriovorax. The sequence continues at coordinate 4,734 of CANCFT010000037.1, read as the reverse complement.
GCGACAAATTCATTTACCAGTAATAAAAAAGCTTGTTCAATCGATTGATAATCTTCTTTTTTGGCTTTATCTTCTTTCTTAGTTTGGCCTTGACTCTTAAAAGAATAGTAAAATAGAAAAGAAAAGATGATTAGACTTGCGATCGTCATCCCAATTCCTCCTCCAACAATATTAGAATATCGAATGCGGTTTGTTGTTTCGTATTGAGTTGTAAGAGTTAAGGTAATTATGACTATTCCAGCAACTAAAAGTGATCCTAAAGCAGAAGCTGCTGAAAGTGCAAGTAGTAATTTTAAACTATTCTGCTTAATTAATTGCTTCACTTCTTCAATTGAACTATTTCGTTGATTACTTATAGTGTTAAATGTCTTTATAGTTAGAGAAGAAAGTACTGTTATCCATTTCATAAGGTTCTCCAAAAGTAAAAAAAGACCTAATGAATTAGGTCTTTCTTTATATTAGTATTTAAAAGACTATTTTTTTCTGGCGATATATGCCCCAGCTAAAAAACCAATTGCGGCAGCACCGAGCATGCTGTATCCAGGGTTTTCTTTTACAACATCAGTTCCTCTCTCAAGAGCTCTAGAGCTAAAATCACGTGCCTTCATAAGATACTGTTGTGCTGGTTCGACAATGTCATCTTCAATTAAATGTTGAACTTTCGCTTTCATTTTGTTTGGATCCATTTGTCCATTGTATTGTGTAGAAGTCATACCGGTCTCCTTGTTTTCTTTTTCGCATTTATCGCGAAAAATTTTAGATTGATCTTTCTTATTATTTTCAATGTTTTCATCTTGATTGTTTTCTGCCTCTTGTCGCATCTCAACTTCTATTTGTATTCTTTCTAAGTCAACACCATCAATTCCAATCCAAGTTTGGTCTATATCTTTATACGTTTTTATTTTGTTTTGATTTTCCAATTTACTTCTCCAGAAAAAAATAATTTTTTGACAAAAGAACTCCTTAAGTTTAGTCCAAGAATCGTGCCAGAGCTTATTTGTTACTTTAAATATTAGATTTGGGAAAACATGACTCGTTTGAGGAATATTGTCTTATAGATATTTTAATAATCGATTGATTTTTCTTTAGGTAATGATTGGCATGTAAGCTGCAATCATCCGTTCGGGACAAAGCTTATGTTATTTGTTTCATAATATTTTTAATATTTTTGGAGGTTCTGATGACTGCGATTCAGAAAAAAATTATTGCTTGTTTTATGGGGTTTTCAATTTTAACCATTTTTAATATTCATAATACTTTTGCAAAGGATCTTCAGAGTATTAACAAAATGAACTTTTCTACAACGACTCATTAATGTCCAAACTATAAAAAAAGGGGAGTGTTTTTTAACACAATAAACTATGTACAACTACAATCATCTTTACTATTTCTACGTAACTGCTAAGGCCGGTGGAGTGACATCTGCCTCAACTCATCTTAGAATTAGTCAACCTTCACTTTCTAGCCAGTTAAAAGTGCTTGAACAATCACTTGATTTAAAACTTTTTCAAAAAGCAGGAAGAACTATTGAATTAACAAATTCAGGTACTGAAGTTTTTGGCTATTGCCGACAAATGTTTGAGTTTTCTGAAAAAATGAATGAATTAATTTCTAAAAGAGTACCTTCATCCACAAGAAAAATTTGTATCGGTGTCTCTGAACATATTGATAGATCCTTTGTGGCCGAAGTTGTAAGTAGTTTTTTGAAAAAATATGATTCTGAAAAACGGCCTAAAGTTTCTGTTATATCAGCAACACAGACACAATTACTTGAAAAATTAAAATTTAAGGAATTTGATGCAGTTGTTTCAGATGCGGGAATGATTGATTCGAATTTTTACGATTTAGATAAGTCTGAAATTCCCGTAGTTTTAACATGCTCTAAGAATTGGAAAGCTCCATCAACTTTGAAAGATTGGGCAAATCCAGAAATGTTTAATCAAATTGTTGAGAATGATGAAGTTCAGTGGATTATGCCTTCTCCTAAATTCAAATTCCGTGGAGACATAGATAAGTTTTTCGAAAATAATAAGGTAAAAAAGAAAATAGCATTTGAAAGTGATGCCATGGGATCCCTTGTACATGCCGTCACGGATGATTTGGGAATGGCTTTTTTTCCATTGCTTTATGTGAATCAATTTATTAAAGAAAAAACACTTCAATTACTAGGGCCAAAAGATGGTTATTGGAAATATCATGTTTCATTAACATGTCATAATCAAAATAAAGACGATCAACTTATTCAACAATTTTCACAGTCATTTAAAGAAATCTGTAGCCGTGATATTTTAGAATGTTAATTCAGTTGATTCATTATGGAGGTTAGGTGATGAGCAGGAATTTTTCTCACAGCAAATGGCCAGAGATTCGAGAAAAACTTAAGTTGAAATGGGATAAGTTTGAGGATGATGATCTTGATGATTTAAAAGGTCATCTAGATCTTCTTTCAGAAAAAATACAAACAAGATATGCTGTAAATAAAGAATTTGCAGATTCCGAAATGTATACTTTTAAGGGTCAGTTAAATCCTAAAAATAAGAATATTTTTTTACAACAAAATTATTGATTAATAATATTTTTTGCTTCGTATGCATTAAGAGGTTTATCAGTTTCATTATAGAGGGATATTACTCCCTCTATAATGTGCTTGTGTGTGGTTTTTTGAATAGACGGTGTGAATTGATTTTCTCCCGAATAAAGGTTAGTTGTAATTTTGTTGTTTGAGTATGTTGTACCAGTTACTCTATTTATATTATTTTTTTCTATTACTTCTTTGTCTACTATTTCAAAATATTTGTAGTTATTATTGATTGTAATTTCGGCGCATCTTTTTAGGAACATTTGATAAGTTTTAATGTCGGAAGTATAAATATTACCAACAAATTGAATATAATACCGTCCATTACCTATTTGATGATCTTTATATCCATCATTTTTAGTCATTTGTTTGTATCTAGTGGCGCAGCCTGGAAATACAAAACACAAGTGAAGAATGATAACTAATTTTTTCATATTAAAAGTCATGCACAGATCTTCTATCAATATATTCTAATGTCTTTTCCAAAGAGATATCACTTTTCCCAACAATGTTTTTAGCTTCTTTGTAGGCATTTAATGTGTTTCTGATTCTTTTTTTGTTCAATTTTAACAATTGACTTTCAAGCACTTTAATCTTGTATTTATTATTGTCAGTGCTAACTAAGTTTTTAAAAAGGACAGATTTTGTTTTTAATATTTCGCTGTCTATCAGTTTATTGGTCTCACTTGTTTTTGCCATTAATGATTGAAGATTAACTTTTTGTCCTTCATTTAATTTTTGATTTTGATTTATAAATTGATTTTCACTAACTAAAAGATCATTTTCATTTTTAATATCTTTAACGGTTGAGACTTCTGACTTGAGTTCATTTTTTAATTTCTGACTGGTACAACTGAGTAAAGATGAGACTATAAGAATTAAGACGAATGATGTTTTCATTGATACCTCCATTTATTTTTTTCATCTTTTTAAACACACTAGTACTTTATAGATTTAATAAAATAGAAAAGCTAATCTAAAATAATAAATGAATTCATTGTTTTATAAAGAACGTATATGTTTTATAATTAAAAGTTAAGGTTGAATTATGCAGTTAGTTTTAATATATTTAAAATTTCATTTGATAGTTTTTCATTAAAAAGCAATCCGACTCTGAATTGTCCAAAAGAATCTGGAGTTGTACTCGTAAAAATGATTTTTCCAAGAATTGGTTTTGGGAATTGATAATGAGCAATTTTGGCTATTTTAATTTGATCTTTTTCAATAAAAAAACGTGAGTGTTTTTTTTCTAATAGAAAGCCCATTCCTGAATTAGAAACATCATTTAATTCAACTGAAAAAGGTTTAACCGAAATATCACTATTCCCACCAGGGAAAATTTCTGCAGTTTTTTTAGGGTTATGAAAAGAAAATATCATTCTAGGGACAGATCGATTTTCAAACATTTTGACTGTCTCTGGAATTTGTATATCAATATTTCCTAATTTGTTTTTTTTAGCTACAGCTGTATTTTTAAAAACTATACTTTTAGTTTTTCCTTTCAAATAGATTGTTGAATTAAGTTTTATTATTTTAAAATTCTCAATGTCTTTATTACTAAAAGGAGAAAGTGTTATCGAGTTATTTATAAAATCTATATTTTCAATTTTTACTTTTGTTATCACCCGATTTTCTTTTTGATTTTGCCAAATTAAGACGGAAGAAGTTTCAATGTGAATATCCACTATTGCATCAACAATTTCTTTTTTTAATATTGTAGTTCTGTACTGGTTGTCTAAATTCATTTTTACATTCTACTCTAAATAAAAAAAAAGAATATTGGCAATTCGATCCTATTCCTTGAGCTGCATACTCGGTTAAAACGTATTAAGTGAATAAATTAGTTAATGCTTAGAAAATATAAAACCGATAAAGCTGTCAGTTATAGCTGAGTCATGGTGACGAAGCTTAAAAAACCAGATTTTTGTTGAGCAGGATGCTCGTTGAATTACTCACAAAGAGAAATTCAAAAACTAAGGAGGGATTGCGAGTTTCGACAGGGAGGATTTCATGGGTTTACGTATCAACACGAACGTTACATCACTAGCTGCTCAACGCACATTAGGGGTTAACAACACTGAACAGGCATCTACATTAGGTAAGTTGTCTTCTGGTTCTAGAATCGTAAAGGCGGCAGACGATGCTGCTGGACTTGC
>CANCFT010000036.1 GCA_947377285.1 Bacteriovoracaceae bacterium | reverse complement strand
AGATTTTTGCAAAAAAGTTTGAACCATAAAAAAGAAGCGTCATTATCAATCAATGTCCAAGAAAGCTTGAAGGTTTCTTCTCTTTTAATAGGATGACAAAATTCAATCTCAATTGATTGCAAGTTAAACCTCTAACAATAAAGTGAAATTCTTACTTAAATAAAAGATCTAAATATTCTTGAGCAGCAACAATTGGCAATTTAATATCTTTTCGAACTTCACTTTCAAGTTCAAATTTCTTTTTTTCAAGAGTTTTATTAGATTTTAATTTATTGTTGATCATTTCTGAAACAAGTCTTTTGAACCAATTTTCATTTTGCTCAAGTCGTTTTGTTTTAAAATAACCTGAGTTTGTCGTTGATACTTTATACTCTAAAATCATCTCATAAATTACATCTAAATTTCTTTTTTCAATAGCTGAGCACTCTAACACGCGAGGTTTCCATTCTGGATCATGCCTCATTAATTCCATGGCACTTGTATACTGCGCTCTTGTTTGCGTTGCTTGGGATAAGCTTAAACCATCTGCTTTATTCACTATTATTGAATCTGCTAATTCCAAGATGCCTTTTTTTATTCCTTGTAATTCATCCCCTGAGTTTGGCAGAAGAAGTACCAGAAAAAAATCGACCATATCTGCAACTTCATATTCAGACTGACCAACACCTACCGTTTCAATAATAATATAATCAAAACCTGCAGCTTCACATAAAAGCACACTTTCTCTAGTTTTCTGTGCAACTCCACCAAGAAATCCTTGTGAAGGAGTCGGCCTAATAAATGCTTTATCATTTTGAGAGAGATTTTCCATTCTTGTTTTATCACCAAGAATTGAACCACCTGAAATGGGTGAACTTGGATCAATTGCAAGAACAGCAACACTATGTCCTTTTTGAATAAGGTAAAGTCCAAAATTTTCAATAAAGGTTGATTTACCAACACCGGGAACACCTGTGATACCTATCCGAATACTTTTACCGGAAAAGGGTAGAATTTTTTCTAAAAGTGCCTGGGAATCTTTTCTATCACTCTCAAGTGAACTTTCAATCATCGTAATAGATTTTGCTAAACTTCTTCTGTCACCTTTTAGAAGTTTTTCAATTTCAATCATTCTTTTCCTCAAGGGCAATAAGTAATTCTTCGGCACAAAATGGAATCGTTGTTCCTGGTCCAAAAATGCGTGCGACACCTGCCTTAAAAAGAAATTCGTAATCTTGCTTAGGAATAACTCCTCCAGCGATTACTAAAATATCGTCTGCTCCTTGAGTTTTTAGCTCTTGAATCAGTGAGGGAATGAGTGTTTTGTGTCCAGCGGCCAATGATGAAGAGGCAACAAAATGGACATCATTTTCAATGGCTTGCTTTGCTACTTCTTTCGGTGTTGCAAATAATGGAGAGAGATCAACATCAAAACCTAAGTCTGCCAATCCTGTAGCAACGACTTTAGCGCCTCGATCATGTCCATCTTGACCCATTTTCGCGATAAGTATTCTTGGTCTTCGACCGTAAGTTTCTATAAATTTTTTGATCTTTTCTTGAATCAATTTCCAATCCTCGTCATCTTTATAAGACAATCCATAAACACCAGATACTGTTTGAGAAGTTGCATTGTAACGTCCCCAAACTTGCTCAAGAGCATAAGTTATTTCACCAACAGATGCGCGTAAGCGAGCAGCTTTGATTGCTAAATCTAACCCGTTTCCAATTCCCGTTTTGGCATATTCTGTTAAAGCCGCAAGGGACTCCATTAACAATACATCATCTCTTTTGTTGCGAAGTTTATCCAACTTCTTTAATTGTGAGAGCCTAACTTTTTCGTTGTCTATTTCTAGGATATCGTGAATTTCTTCTTTTTGAAGTCTATATTTATTAACTCCGACAATTACATCCTGGCCTTTATCAATTCGGGCTTGTTTTTGTGCCGCTGATCTTTCTATATTTAATTTTGGAATTCCAGTCTCTATTGCTTTTGCCATCCCTCCAGACTTTTCAACTTCTTGAATAATTCCCCAAGCTTTTTCGACCATTTCCATAGTTAAACTTTCCATCATGTATGATCCACCCCATGGGTCTACAACATTCGTGATATGTGTTTCTTCTTGTAAAATAATTTGTGTATTCCTCGCAATTCTTGAAGAAAATGCTGTCGGTAGTGCAATCGCTTCATCAAAGGCATTTGTATGGAGTGATTGTGTTCCACCAAAGATTGCGGCCATGGCTTCGATTGTAGTTCTAATAACATTATTATATGGATCTTGCTCTGTGAGAGACCATCCAGAAGTTTGGCAGTGTGTACGAAGAATTTTTGAATTTGCATCTTTAGGATTATATTTCGAAACAATCCTATCCCAAAGCAATCGAGCAGCTCTAAGTTTGGCAATTTCCATATAGAAATTCATACCAATTCCAAAAAAGAATGAAAGTCTTGGTGCGAAGTCATCAATATTCAAACCACTAGATAGTGCGGTTTCAATATATTCTTTTCCGTCGGCCAATGTGTAAGCCAATTCCAAAACTGCATCAGCTCCTGCCTCTTGCATATGATATCCAGAAATAGAAATTGAATTAAATTTGGGCATGTACTTAGATGTAAAAGCAAAGATGTCTGCAACTATTTTCATTGAAGGTTTTGGCGGGTAAATATAAGTATTTCTCACCATAAATTCTTTGAGAATATCATTCTGAATTGTTCCAGATAATTTATCTATTGAAATACCTTGTTCTTCTGCGGCCACAATATAACTTGCAAGGACTGGTAACACTGCTCCATTCATGGTCATTGAAACCGAAATTTTATCTAACGGTATTTCGTTAAATAAGATTTTCATATCCTCTACTGAATCTATAGCAACTCCAGCTTTTCCAACATCTCCAGTAACCCGAGGATGATCAGAGTCATAACCTCGATGTGTTGCTAGATCAAACGCAACTGAAACACCTTGTCCTCCTGCGGCCAGAGCACTTCGATAAAAAGCATTTGACTCTTCTGCTGTTGAAAATCCTGCATATTGCCTTATCGTCCACGGACGGCCCGTGTACATTGTGGCCTTTGGACCCCTGATGTATGGTTCAAAGCCTGGCATTGTATTTGTGAATTCAAGATTTTCTAAATCTTCCTTGGTATAAAGTGGCTTTACATTTATACCTTCTAAGCTTCGCCAGCTTAGGTCTTCAATTTTTTTACCTTTTAATTCTTTTTCTGCTAGTTTTGTCCAATCCGACAACGATGAGATTTTAGGTTCATAACTTTTTGTCATGGGAAGTTTCCTTCATAGATTTACAGGGGAAATATTTACCTAGATTTTAGAGCTAAAGAGAAGTGTTGTAAAATTTAATATAGCCGACGTTTTTATGTCAGCTTTGAGGAGAAATAATTCATGCCTAAAACTTCCGGGCTTATTCTTGAAAGTAGTTTGCAAGTCTTTTTCTATGATCATTTGCAAGAATTTAATAAAAAATCCCTAACTCCACTTCCAAATGAAACTATCTTTTATTCTAGTCTTGTCATGGATTCTTATGGTGATTCAACTAAATTTTTTGATCAAGTAGATGGAAAATCTAAAGAAAAAATTCTTGGAATTAAACTTCTTGAAACAGGACAAATGTCTAGAGAAAAGCAAAAAGTTGCACTTCGTGACGTTGCTGAAACCTCATTGCTTATTTGTGGCTATTTTGCGGACTCACTTAATAAAAAAATTATTGATGTTAAGTATTACCATGACCTAGGGAAAATTGCCTATTCAAGACTCAACAACATCTCGCCTGTTGCCTATGACGTTCCATCTTTTTATCGAGTAATGTCCAAATCTTTTGGTGATATAACTCTGCTGATGAACCTAGTTTCAAAAAAATATTCATCAGACAAAGATATGCCATGGCTAATTTTAACAGATAGGAAAGTATCTTAAATTTTACTTTTTCTTTTGTTCTTTTAGTTTTTTGTAATCTCTACCAACTATAATAGTGTTCCATTTTTGAGATAAAATCTTTTTAATATTTTTTTGAAAAGCCTCATATGAAAGATTTTCAATTTCAAGATTACCTTTGTAGTAATAATCTAACCCTTGTCCTTGAAGTACGGGTACGGAATATATACTTGCAAAATCTTCATTGGTTTGAATATTAATTAAATTTTGTCCTGCAATCATCGTTTTGATGCGATTAAAATCATCTTTTGCTAATCCATTTTCACGAATTCTCCCAAGAAGTTCTTTGATTGCAATTGTTGCTGCAGCAACTTTATCATGCCCAGAGGCCATATAAATTCCAAAGTACCCACCTTCCATTGCTGCAAAGTGAACTGGCTGAGCTGAATAGCATAAACCTTGACGATCTCGGACTTCAACAAACAATTCTGATGATTGACCAGATAAATGGGCCGAAAGCATTTTTAAATATAGATTTTCTGGAGACCCCATTTTTCCGCATGGAATTCCGTGAAAAATTTGAGTTTGCTCTCTATTGAAAAGAATAAATTTTTCAGCCCCGACAATTGGAGTAATTTTTTTAAATTGTATTTTCTGCGTCTTTCTTGCTGGTAGCTCTTCTAATAATGGATTTAAAACATTTAGAACTTCTTCCAATGAAGCATCACCACAATAAGTTAAAAGTATTTCTTTATTTTTTATATTCTTTTTATGAAGTGCGATTAAACTATTTTGAGTTATTGCCCTTAGCGTCGTTTCAGTTCCAATAGGGTTCAAAGAATAAGGATGTGATGAAAAAAAGAGGTGAACTGCTTCTTTAAAACATTGCTTAACTGGATCTTCTTTCTGATTAGTTAAAGCTCTACTTGTCAGTTGTTTTTCATGTTTCAAATATTTTATTGGCATATCTGGTTGAGTTAATGCACCAGCAAAGTGAGGAATTAACTCTTTAAAATTTTCACTCAGTCCATGCATTAATAATCCATATGCATTTTTTCCCGAAAATCCACCAAGACTCGATGATTTTTCTTCAAGGTCTTGTTTAATTTTATCGTAACTAATCTTATGATGTCCTTTCGTAATCATGCTGCTTAATAAATGATAAGTTCCATTTGATTTAGCCGTTTCCTCGGTCATCCCTCCGCGCATATATGCTTGAAGAACAAATGTCGGTGTCATTGTATTTTGACGATAAATTAATGAAATCCCAGGTTTAACATGAACTAATTGAACCTGCTGATCATGTTTAGAGTGAGTGATTTTAATTTTGCTTTTACTTTTTTGTGTTAATGATTTTTTTATCAGGTCTAACGATTTTTGTAATTTTTGTAATTCTTTCTTAGATTTTTCAACAGATGCTTCTTTTGGTACTTGTAAACTACAATGAATGTTTTTAGAAAATATATTTTTCAGAGAATTATTTACAGAATTAGAATTTGTATTTTTTATTCTATCAATAAATTCTTCTTCGCATTTAATATCTCCATTCTGAGCATAGCTATGTCCAAGTGAAAACGAAAATGATTCAATAGACTCCATCTCAAAGATTTTTGACGATAAATATTGATTTTTTATTTTAACAATTTCATCGGTATCTAAACCATTTTGAATTGCTTCTGAAATTGTTTGTGAAAACTTTTTTAATAACTCCCCCATGTTTTTGTGAGGAAACACTAATCGTATAAAATGAGATCCGCCTTTGGCCATGAACATAGTTGAAGCTGAAGCAGCACTGGCAAGTGTATTATCTAAAACTAGAGATCCATATAATCTCGATGTTTCCCCAAATCCTAAACAATTAATTGCCAAGTCTTCGCTTGCCGCTTCATTTGTCGAATAATGTGGAGCCTCAATGACCATCGTTAAAGTGGCCATTCCGATTTCTTTTTGATGGACATCAATTGTAGAAGATTTCTTTAATTGAAATTCTGGAAATATACTCTGAGGTCCTTCAGGCAATTTATATTTTTCAATTGTTTTTATAATATCTGCTTTGTTAGTGAGATCGCCTGATACTATAAATAGTGCGTTTGTTAAGTTGTAATAATTATTTCTAAAAAATTGGAGTTGCTCTCTTGAAAAATTTTTAATCGTATCTTCTCTTCCTAGTATTGGATGAGCGTAGGCACCCGAAAATGCAGATTTCTGAAGTTTATTAAAAGCAAATTGGCTTGGACTATCAATTGATCTTCGATATTCTTCAAAAACAACATCTCTTTCTGGCAACAAATCTTCTTGTTTAAACTCAGGATTAGAAACCATGTCTAGTAAAATATTGATCGAGTCGGCGATTCGCGTGTTTGGAGTATTGATATAATAGCAAGTATAATCAAATGATGTGAATGCATTAATTTCACCACCAAAAGTTTCCACCTCGTGCGCAATCTTCGCCCCTGGTCTAGTTGCTGTTCCTTTAAAAAACATATGTTCTAAAAAATGTGCAATTCCTTCATTATCTTCCATTTCCAGTGCACTTCCAGCACGAAACCATATTTGGATTGTTCCTGCTGTTGACCCCGGAGAATTCACAAAAAGAGTATTAAGATTATTTTTTAATTTAGTAAGTTCGTATTGCATAAGTTATTATTTCCTTGAAGATCTAAAATTATTTAGAATAAGTCCTTCTAATTATATACAAAGTTTTAATAGATGCCTAAAAGAATAGACTCACTTTATCTTCATTTTCCATTTTGTTCACACTTGTGTAACTACTGCGATTTTTATAAAAAAATTCCTCAAAATAAAGAATTGGACTACCAAGCCTATCATTCTTACTTAGAAAAAAGTTTTGAATCACATAAAAACTTGATTGAAAGCAGCGGTTATTCTTGGGCACCTCTTAAAACCCTCTATATTGGCGGGGGAACACCTTCGATGTGGGGATCTGAGGGTAAAAAATTTTTGGAGAATTTTTTCAAAGAAAAAAATATAACACTGGATCAAGATTGTGAATTTACTCTTGAAGTCAATCCAGGTGCATGGACCGATGAAGTCATTAAAGACTGGAGGTCTTTTGGAGCCAATCGTTTCTCGCTTGGTATTCAATCCCTTGACCCACAAATGATAAAATATCTCGATAGAGTTCATAGTATTAAAGATGTCTTTGATACACTCGAGTATTTCAAATATAATGATCTTAATTTTTCTGTAGACTTTATGCTAGGTCTCCCCTATTCCAATCAACTGAACCGTAGCGTTATTAATGAACTTAAAAAAACTTTTGAGTTTAATCCAAGTCATTTTAGTGTCTATATTTTAACAGTTAAAGATAATTACATCTATTATGCATCCCTGCCAGATGAAGAATGGATAGAGCGCGAGTTTTTAGACGTTTCTAAATTTCTAAAAGATAAAGGATTTATTCATTATGAGGTTTCAAATTTTTCTAAACCAGGAAAACAATCACAACATAACTTGAATTATTGGAAATCTAAATCAGTAGCGGCGTTAGGCCCATCTGCTACTGGCCTTCTCTCAGACGACCGAATTAGGTATAAATGGAAACCAAATAAGCCAGAAATTGAAACTGAAATATTAACTGAAGCTGAATTTCAATTAGAAAAAATTTATATGGCCATTAGGTCTGAAGAAGGAATTAAAATATCTGATTTTCCAGATGATTTTAAAAAAGTTCTTTCACAATGGAAACTTAGAAATCTTGCCACAGAAAAAAACAACATCGTCAGATTAACATCAAAAGGTTATTTAATTGTTGATTCTCTAATCAATGATTTATTTACTTTTAAATTACTCTAAATCTTGTAATATTTCTTAGAGGTTATTTTGAATCAAATCTATTTTAATTTTTACAATGAATTTGTTTGCGTGCAAAGCTTTTGGTCCGAAATCTTAATTTTATTAGAAAAAGATTTTTCCCTTTTTTTAACGACTAAGGAAATATTCGAACAGAACTTATCTCACAAGTTTCTTAGCTTAGAAATTCAAAAGACTAATCCAATGGATTATCCTATTCCTGAAATGACTTCCCAAATGCAGTCTTTAAATTCTATTACTTACCAAGAAAATTCAGTTCGATATAATGATTATTATGGAAAACTTTTAAGTATCTTTGATTATCTGCATGAAACAGCAAAATTGATTTCTCTTGATATTGAAAAATCTCATGAGGTTGCCTATCTATTAATTCTCTCAAGAGTAGGTAAACGATTAGACTTAATAAGACTTCATAAACTGCATGCATTTGCTATTTCATATAAAGGATTAGCCTTTGTATGTATGATGCCAATGAAAGGCGGCAAGAGTACCCTGCTCGTTGAATTACTTAAAAATGATTCTGTAAAAATGATTTCAGATGATATACCACTCATAGATAGAATGGGCAGAGTACTTTCCTTTCCATTAAAAATTGGAATGGAGCCCAATTCTCTAATTGGATTTCCAATAACTTCACCTGAAGATAATATTTATCATCTTAAACGAGAAAACTTTGGGCAAAAAACATTTATTTGCTTAAATGGTTTGGCCCATAAAATAGAAAAACCAGGTGCCATTTTTGAAAATATTATCATTGCCGAAGGATTTAGATTTAATTCAGACTTTGGGAAAATAAGCTCGACCTCATGGCCTTTAACATTCAAAGGACTTTTTAAACATGGTGTAATTGGGATTGGATTACCTATGATTTTAGAATATTTTTGGGAGTTTGGTTATAAAGACTTTTTTGTAAAAACAAAAATCTTTTTTTCACGATTATTTGCATTCTTTATTTTTTGTTCTAATTCGAAAAAAATTAAAATTCAAATTGGGCGAAACAGTGAATTTACTGCTCAGCAAATTTTAAAGTATTTAGATGAGTCTCTTTTAAATTCTAAATAAACATTGGGCATTCTAGGATTTGTTCTTTTGGCATCAATAATTCAAATGGAAAAAACGATCGCACTTCAAAAACATCTCCCCCACATAAATAAAATTCATACCTCACGTTATAGTAATTATTTTTTTTCAAACAATCTCCAAGAGCAAAGTTTTCATTTCCAAGCATTTTTAAATAATAATACTCTCCACCATTATTTTTTTTAATTTCCCCTGAAACATCTATATTCTTACTACAATCTCTCGCCAAAGAAGTCCCAAAATATGGCTCACTCGTTAGTTCATATAGTCTCTGTAGTTCAAGTCTTCTTTGCCTAAAATAACTATCCGCTTCGTTTTTATTTTTAAAATGCTCAACTCGATGCCAAACTTTTGAGTTATTTAAATTATTAATTTTTATAAAGTCTGAACGACTTTCTAATAAATAATTCTGATTTTTTTTAATTCGATTATTAGTACATGCACATAAGCACAAACTAATGAGAATAGCAGAAATGAAGTTCACTATTTTTCTCATTATTTAAATTTGTATAAATTGATTTAAGATAAATTCCTGATTTTCCCTCTACTAGGCAAGTCGAATCCGACTTCTCTATAATGATTAAGCTAAATCTTTTTTGATCGTCACTAAAAACGATTGTGGGTAACTTTGAATCAAAAGTCTCTTTAGATAAAACTGGCCGAATCTCTTCCAATGTTCCTTGAAATATATTGGCTGCAATTTCACCTTTAAGAACTCTGATTTCTTTTACTTCTTCAGGTATTAGATTTTTAATTTTTTCATTTAATATATTTACTTGTGATGTTTCAAAATTGAACTTAATTGGTAATTGATTTGGAAGCCAAGTGGCAGTCTTAATGCTTTTAGAATTTTTATCTAAATTAATTAATTGAGAAAATACATATCCCCTTTCTGAGGCAGCATTGTGACAAGCGGCGCAGGCTTCAACTTGTTTTTCAGGATTCTCAGGGTAGAGCAGACCATCTTCATTAAATAAAGCATATCCCCAGCCGTTATTATTTTTATATTTGACCGTATTTTTTACCATTAATTGATAACGCCGAACCCCTCCAGGTACTGCAGAGCTCGCAAAAAGTGGATCTTCTTCTGTCTTGATTCCTATTTTCCCAAAAACTGAACCCTCTGGATAATTAGTCTTACCTTCCTTAAGTGTTTTATAGGCAAGTTTATTGGCATAAGTAAATCGCATTTCTCCTGTGTCTTTTCGATAGCGAACTGTTACAAGTTTCCATTTCTGCTCAAAACCAATATAATTTTTATAAGAGATAGCATCCATTTCGTTAACGAGAGACAACGCATAACTTTGATTTATTAAAAAACCACTCATTAAAAAAATTACTAATAACTTCATTTACAACTACCCTGGTAAAAATTATGGCCCAGAATTATTTTCTAAAAAATATTTCAAATTAAGAACTTGAACTCTTTGAACCCCTCTATTGTCTCGTACCCATTTCATCTGGAAATCTTTTATTATTTTCCCCGCTGAATCTATATGCCGAACTCTAGGAATATCATTAATAATTTCTGATAAAATAAAACTTCCATCATCAAAGAGATGAACTCCACCGGCCACTTTAGAATAAAATACATCTGGCGATATTCGTTTATAACTTGACTGAATTTTTTTAAAGTCATTCTCTACTAAATCGATACTAGAACAGTCCTTGCTTTTTGAATTACAATTATTCCTATAAATTAATAATCGTGAGTTATTCATCGGCTGAACATCGTGCATTCTCCATAAAACTTCATCGCTTCCAACAGACTTATCAATTTTTGAAACTATTTTCGTAAGATTGTGATCAAAAATAAAAACGTTTCTACATGAAGCAGAATTTAAAATATAATTTCCTTCTTTAAAAAAAATATTTTTATTTATTTTTACTTGTGGAGGTATTTCATAAAACGAATTGAAATGTGAAAACTCAAAAGTTTCAATTTTTTCTTCATTCAATGGTTTAGATGAACCATCACAGTGTTCATCTATAATTTCATTTGGTTTATCTTTAAAACTATAAGAACTGATTAATTTCCCCGTCGAGCTCGTGATAATAAAACGGTCAAAACGTACACGTTTTCCTTTGTAGATGCCTATGTCTGATCCTAATAACAACAAATTTCCATTCAAAGATTTATTAATTTGGTGGTGCAGGAATACATTGTCGATAAAATTTAATATTTTCATTTTTTTGTCATAAAAATTTAGTCGAACTCTTTCTGGGCCAGTCATAAACATTGTCCCATCTTCAAAAAATGCACATAGTGACCCATTATAATTTCTCATTAATGAACCATTCAAATCATAAATTTGGCATCCATTGACTAAAAAATATTTTGAAAAATTCACTGAAGAATAAAGATTGAATTCCGTTGAATGTACTATTTTTGAATTAGATATGAATAGGGAGAACAGAAGAGGAAAAATGATTTTAAAAAAACTTCCCCGCTGCATTTAACACCTATAGTTTCAAAATAACTTTTTATAACCTAGACCTATCAAGTAATAAATTATTCTTGCATCAATCTAGATTATACTCAAGTTTATTTTAAATTCTATTCGGCTTCAACTTCTATCATCAAAATTCCATTTTCTAATGTATCGCCTTGCTTTACATGGATGGCCTTAACAATACCAGTTGTATTACATTTGATTTCATTTTCCATTTTCATAGCTTCAAGGATGATAAGTGTTTGCCCTTTTGCTACTTTTTCGCCAACTGTTGCTAAAACCTTTACAATTTTCCCTGGCATTTGAGTAAACAACCCACCCTCATCGCCTGCTCCAGCTGTGGATGGTTTATAACCTTGATAAAATTTATAAACTTTATCTACGTTTAACATGATTCCCGGTGAATCCTGACGCGCTAGTTTGTTCCACTTTACTCCATCGTTAGAAGCGAAATACTGATCAGCTAATTTTCTTATATAAACTTTTTCTTTATGAACTTCTTGATTATCTTTGATCGTTCTAAATTCAAATTCAACCATTTCTGCTGAATGTGTTCTAGTCTTCATTAGATCTACAATATATTCATTTTTATCATTATCGATTAAATAGTTTCTCATTAAAACCCCATTCTTCTAGCTTCGATCCCTGCTATTTTTTTATAGAGAGATGTGTAGTCCATTGAAGTATCTACTTGGTCTTGCGGCTTTTCTGTAGAGATAAAGTTAGTTGAATATTTCCCTTTCAAAAAAACTTCATTTTTCATGATCACTTTATGAAGAGGAATATTGGTTTTCAACCCTTCTACTAATAATCCATCAAGAGCTGCAATCATTTTACGAATCGCCACTTCACGAAGAATCCCTTTTGCCACTAATTTACCAACCATCGGATCGAAATCCGGAGTTACAACTAATCCTTTATAAAGACAGTTATCAAATCGAATCCCTTGAGGAAAATTCGTTTCACATCCCGTTACTGTTCCCGGTGACGGTAACATCGTAATCGGATCTTCAGCACATATTCTGCATTCAATCGCATGTCCCGTTCTCTTAATCCATTCTTGCGAAGGAATCCCAAGATCTTCTCCAAAAGCCGATTGAATCATGCATACAATTAAATCAATCCCCGTAATTTCTTCTGTAATCGGATGCTCTACTTGAATACGAGTATTCATTTCTAGAAAATAAAATTCTTTATTTTCCCCCATAATCAATTCAACAGTTCCTGCCGAGTCATACTTAATGGCCTTCGCAAGATTTACAGCTGAGTTACAAACTCTTTGACGAAGTTCTTCATCATCACCAATAAATGGAGATGGTGCTTCTTCAACGATTTTTTGGTGACGTCTTTGAATTGAACATTCTCTCTCAAAAAAGTGAAAAACATTTCCTTTTTTATCTGCAAGAATCTGAACTTCAATATGGTGAGGATTCACAATATATTTTTCTACTAACAAGTCCCCATTCTTAAAAGCCGATGCCGCTTCTCTTTGAACTGCTTCAAAATTATTGCGAACATCTTGCTCGTTATGACAAACGCGCATTCCGCGTCCCCCACCACCAGCTACTGCTTTTAATAAAATAGGATATTTTATTTGATTTCCAATCTTAATGGCTTCTTCAATCGTTGGAACTGCACCAAGAGATCCAGGAACAACTGGCATCCCAACTTTTTTAGCGAATTCCTTCGAAACCGCTTTATCACCCATGACTCTTACAGCTTCTGGATGTGGTCCAATCCAAGTAATTCCATTATCAACTAGAGCTTGTGAAAACTCCGTATTCTCTGAAAGGAATCCGTATCCTGGGTGAACACCATCAATATTATACTTTTTACAAACTTCAAGAATATTTGGAATATTTAAATAAGTCTCTTGGTTAGTTGAACCAGGAAGTCTTACCCATTCGTCACACACTTCAAGATGTTTTGCTTGAACTTCGTTATCAGTCCAAACCCCAACGGCCGTGTGACCTAACTCGCGACACGCTTTAGCGATACGAGCAGCAATTTCACCACGATTGATAATGAGAATTCTTTTTTGAGCAGTTATATTGGTAATCATAGTTGGATATTCCCATGTTTACGTTTTGGCTTCTCTTGTTTCTTGTTTTTAAGAGCAATTAAATATTCATAAACTCTTTTACGAGTTTCTTCAGGCAATATAATCGCATCCATAAAGCCAAGCTCTGCAGCTCTATATGGATTTGCAAAATTATCTTCATACTCAGCAATTAAAGCTGCCTTTTTATCGTCAAATGCCTTCCCAGTTAATCCTTCAAGATCACCTCTTGAAATAATATTAACTGCACCCTCTGCTCCCATTACTGCAATTTCTGCCGTTGGGTATGCCAAGTTTACATCTGTTTTAATATGCTTTGAAGCCATTACCAGGTAAGCCCCACCGTATGACTTTCTTGTGATAATTGAAATAAGCGGAACAGTTGCTTCTGAATAAGCATAAAGAAGTTTTGATCCATGCTTAATGATTCCACCAAACTCTTGCTCTGTTCCTGGTAAAAATCCTGGAACATCTACTAAAGTTAAAATTGGAATATCAAAAGCATCACAGAATCGTACAAATCTTGCAGCCTTCTCAGAAGAAGCAATATCAAGTACTCCTGCTAAAATTGCAGGTTGATTAGCAACGATACCAATCTTGATTCCACCAATTGAAGCAAAACCAACAATAATATTTTTAGCGTAATCTTTATGAACTTCTAAAAACTGAGCATCATCTACAACATCAAAAATAATTTCTTTCATGTCATACGGCTTTTTAGGGTTGGCCGGCACAGTTTCTTTAATTTTAACGTTGTCTCTATAGACGATATCGGATGTATATTTTGCAGTCGCTTTCGTAAAGTTAGCTGGTGGAATATAACTTAATAATTCTCTAACTCTCTCGAAACATTCATCTTCATTGATACATTTAAATTGCGCAACTCCTGATTTTTCAGCATGAGCCTGTGCTCCACCTAATTGCTCTTTCGTTACTTCTTCGTGAGTTACAGTTTTAATAACTTCAGGACCTGTAACAAACATGTATGAAGTTTTATCAACCATGAAAATAAAATCTGTAAGCGCCGGTGAATAAACCGCCCCTCCAGCACAAGGCCCCATGATTAAAGAAATTTGTGGAATTACACCTGAACATTTTACGTTGCGATAAAAAATCTCTCCGTATCCTGCTAAGCCTTCTACACCTTCTTGAATTCTCGCTCCACCTGAATCATTCATTCCAATCATTGGAATTCTATTTTCCAAAGCAAAATCCATAATTTTACAGATTTTTTTAGCGTGAGCAGCTCCTAAAGCTCCTCCCCAACAAGTAAAATCTTGAGAGTACAATGCAACTTTTTGATTATTGATTGTTGCAATTCCAGTAACTACACCGTCACCTAGAAATTTATTTTGATCCATTCCTGGATTATTATTTTTATGAACAACAAAGCGATCAAATTCTAAAAATGATCCTGGATCAACTAGGCGCTCTATTCTTTCGCGTGCTGTATACTTACCTTGTTCGTGTTGTTTATTTACTCGTGCCTCACCACCACCAATTTCCGATTCACGTCGTAGTTTAAGTAGTAGCTGGCGTTTGCCTTCTAGTGTCTGAGACATAAAAAAACCTCCTAAAGAAGACCGCATTTTATACTGTCATTCCTTAGGAGGCTACTTATACTGCGTCAATTTTATTACTTTTTACGCTGCTTTAACTCGTTTATCGAGGCCATATTTTTCAACTTTCATAATCAAACTTGCTCTTGAAATATCAAGTTCTTTGGCAAGTTTTGATTTATTAAAATTACAACGTTTCAATCCTTCTCTGATCATCATTACTTCTAATTGCTCCAAAGCGTCACGCAATGTTCCTTCGGTATTTACTCCTTTAAACGCTGGCTCTGATGTTGCTCCCCAATCAATAATTCTAGGACTTAAATTTTCTGGGCCAATCATTTTCTCATCAGCAGACAACACAACGAGTCTTTCAACTTCATTTTCTAACTCTCGTACGTTCCCAGGCCACGGATAATCCAACATTTTTTCCATACATTTTTTAGCATATGACTTAAGTGCTTTTCCTGATTCATCACATCTTTTTTTCAAAAAATAATCCATCAAGAGTGGGATATCTTCATGTCGCTCTCTGAGGGCCGGAAGATTAACATTAATCACATTTATTCTATAAAAAAGGTCTTCTCTGAATTCCCCTTTTGACATCATCTCTTTTAAATTTTTATTGGTAGCTGCAACAATTCTTACATCTACTTTTTTCGGGGCCGTTGCTCCAACAGGTAAATAAGTTCCTTCTTGAAGTACTCGAAGTAATTTAACTTGCATTGAAAGCGAAGTGTCTCCAATTTCATCCAAGAAAAGTGTTCCACCATTCGCAGTTTCGAATAATCCTTTTTTGTCTTTTACTGCTCCAGTAAATGACCCCTTCATATGTCCAAATAATTCAGAATCAAGTAAATTGTCATTAAATGCTGAACAATTCACAGCTAAAAACATTTTATCTTTTCTAGGAGAATAAAAATGAATAGCTTTTGCTACAAGCTCCTTACCTGTTCCATTCTCTCCTTCAATCATTACAGATGATTCTGAATTAGAAATTTTCTCTAACAAATTATAAATAACCTGCATTTTTTTAGATTTACCTATCATCGAATGATAACGATATTTTTCACCAACTTGTGAACTAAGTTCGTGAATTTGATTTTCACGCATTGTAATTTCTTCATGAAATGTCACCATTTCTTCGGCCAGCAAGCCAGTTAATTCTTTTACGTACTCCATTTCCCTAGGCCACATTTTTTTTATTTTTTCACAAGCAGCAGCTGCATCATTCTCACTCGAGCCGCACTCCATCATTTGCTTTTTTAAATCCGACATTTCGGCAGATGTCGTCGTATCCATGATAAAAGGATAAACAAACACTGCACCAGCAAATTCTCCTTCAAATTTAATTGGAAAAGCTACACCCATAACATTTTTATAATGTGATTGATAAATTGCTACTTCTTCTTTACCAGAAGAAAGTTGATCTACCATTTTCTCAACATCATCTGATAAAAATTCATGCCCACTTGCTGTTTGCATTTGAACTTTCATAAAATGACTTTTAAACGCATAATCCTTATTGGCATGATCAGACCAAAGCTTTCCATGAGCGTCTGTATAAAACATCTCCACGTCAAACCACTTTCCTAGAATTCCTTCTAGTTTAGAAATAACATGAAGTTTCCCCATATCTTGCCACTTAATCATACAAATTCTCCATTGCTCGTGCATTAGGCACTCAAGTTGTTTAACTTTTCGGCAATTTGAAGGATTTCTTTAAATGATTGATGAAATATTCAACAAAATAGCAATATTTAATGTGTTTCTATTTTACGATCTTGTGAATTTGGAGCTAGATCCTGTGAATTCTTAGTATTTAACCAAAAATCCAGACGAGTTTGGTAGGACTCTTGGAGCCATTCTTGAGGCCCAATGAATTTATTTATATGTTTACCAAGTTTATCAAACAAAAAAGTTTCCGGAACTTTCATTGTCCCAAACATTTCCATGGCGGAATTATCTTTGTCGATAACAACGATGACATTTTTTGGAATTGAATATCTTGCCATAAATTTTTTAATCTTCATTTCTTCATCATTTACTGCAACCAATAGAAATTTTACACCCTTCGGCTCAACAGTCTCTGCATACTTCAAAAATTCCGGCATTTCTTTTTCGCAGGGCCCACACCAAGTACCCCAAATATGAACAAATAATCCACTACTAGATTTAAGTATATTTTGAGAATTTAACAATTGCCCCGTGCTCACTTCAACACTATTAAAAGTAGGCAAGTTTTTAAGTACTAGCTCATTTGATGAATTTTCATTTGCAGAATAATATTTATTTCGCTCATAGCGAGCGTAAAGATAAGTAACCAGAAGTACTGATACGATTAATAATAATTTAGATAAAAAAGAATTTATTCGCATAATATGTAAAAAAAAGCCTCCCAAAAGGAGGCTTTAATATTTAATCAACTAAAGAAAAGAAACTCATCTTTGCACTATCGCCAACACGTCCGTCAGCAATCTTAATAACTCTCGTATATCCACCGTTTCTAGTTTTACACAAAGGTGCAACTTTTGTGAAAAGGTTTGTTACAGCATCTTTGTTATTAAGCTTAGAGTAAGCAGTTCTTCTATTGTGAACTGTATCTTCTTTTGCAAGCGTAATAAGTTTATCAACAAAAGTTCTAAGCGCCATACATCGAGCATGAGTAGTCTTAATTTGTCTATGTTCAAATACTTCAATTGCTAAATTTTTAATTATAGCAACTCTGTGAGCTGGCTTAACGCCTAAAGTATATTTGTGATTTCCGTGTCTCATAATTCCACCTAATAATTAATTCTTAGTTTTTACCTAAAGTTTTACCGTCTTGCATATCTTTCATTAAACTATCAACCTTCATCCCTAAACCAAGTCCCATACTCGTTAAAATTTCTTTGATTTCATTCAAAGATTTTCTACCAAAGTTCTTAGTTCTAAGCATTTCACCTTCTGTCTTAGAAACAAGTTCGTATATATACTTAATGTTTGCATTTTGTAAACAGTTTGCAGATCGAACTGATAATTCAAGCTCAGATACAGGTTTTAATAATGCATTATTTGTAGGAGAAGAAACTGCGATTGGCTTTGAATCGTGCTTTACAACTTGTTCTTCATCTTCAAAAGTTAAGAACACTGCCAATTGATCTCTTAGAATCTTTGCTGCAAAAGCAATAGAATCAGCTGGATTAATACCAGAATTCGTCCAAACTTCTAATGTTAATTTATCAAAATCAGTTCTTTTACCAACACGTGTATTTGTAACTGAATAATTCACTCTATAAACAGGTGAAAAAAGCGTATCTAGGTATACCCATCCAACAGGAAGATCGTATTCTTCTTTGTTGTCAACTGCAGTAACATAACCCTTTCCTCTTGCAACCTTAAGTTCAATCTTTAAAGATCCACCTGAAGATATGTTAGCAATAACGTGATTAGGATTTAAAATTTCTACATTAGAATTTGTTACGATATCAGATCCCTTTACTGGACCTTCACCACTTTTTTCTAGAACAAGAACTGTATCTTCTTTTCCTGATATCTTAAATCTAACTTCTTTCAAGTTAAGAATAATTTCAGAAACTTCTTCCTTTACGTTATTTATAGTTCCAAATTCATGCTCCACACCTTCAATTCTAATTGCTACAATTCCTGCTCCCTGAAGAGAAGAAAGTAAAACTCGGCGAAGTGAGTTTCCAAGAGTTTGTCCGTATCCTCTCTCAAGAGGTTTTGCTACGAATTTTCCATAATCGTTTCTTAAACTTTCACTCTCAGCCTCGAGAGCTACCGGTCTAATCATGCTATTCCAGTTTTTAGCTGTAAAATTATCCATTTTAAAGATCTCCTTAAATAGAAATTGTAATTAGACTCTTCTTCTCTTTGGCGCTCTACATCCATTATGTGGAATAGGGCTTCTGTCAGAGACAGAAACAATTCTAATCCCAGCTCCAAGAAGTGCTCTTATCGCATTTTCTCTTCCTGCGCCTGGACCTTTTACTCTAACTTCAACAGAATTAAGTCCATGCTCCGAAGCTCTTTTAGCAGCTTCCAAAGAAGCTGTTTGAGCAGCGAAAGGAGTCGATTTTTTCGATCCTCTAAATCCTAATTGACCGGCACTTGCCCATGCAAGAGCATTCCCTTGAGGATCAGTGAAAGTTACTATTGTATTATTAAATGAGGCTTGAATATGACAAATCCCATGTGATACATTTTTTTTAACTTTTTTCTTAACTACTTTTTTTACCATACAACTTACCTATGATTATTTATTTAAGTGATTTAATTGATTTCTTTCCAGCAATTGCAACAGCAGGACCTTTTCTGGTTCTTGCGTTTGTATGCGTTCTTTGACCACGAACAGGAAGACTTCTTCTATGACGTACGCCTCGATAGCAAGCCATATCCTTTAATCTTTTTATATTCAAACCAATCTCTCTACGAAGATCCCCCTCTACAACATGCCCTTCTTCAAGGTGCTTTCTTATAGTTTGTACTTCTTCTTCTGAAATATCGTTTGAGCTTTTTTCTGGACTGATTCCAGACTTAGTCAAAACGTCCATTGCCACTTTTGGACCTACTCCATAAACTGACTGAAGTGCAATTCTCATTGCTTTATTTCTTGGTATATCTACCCCTAAAATTCTAGCCATAAAATCCCCTACCTAAATCTTAACCTTGTCTTTGTTTATGTTTTGGACTGCTCTTACACACAACTCTAAGAACGCCTTTACGTTTAATTACTTTACAATCTTTACAAATTACTTTTACCGAAGCTCTTACTTTCATAACTCAGACTCCACAACAACTACTTACTTCTGTAAGTTATTCTACCTTTAGTTAAATCATATTTACTTATTTCCACCAGGACCTTGTCTCCTGGTAAAATCTTAATAAAATGCATTCGCATTTTCCCACTAATGTGAGCAATAATAATATGCCCATTTGGCAACTTTACTCGAAACTTAGTGTTAGGCAAAAGTTCAGTAACTTCACCTTCAACCTCAATGATATCTTTATCGCTCATAATCCCCTAAAACACGATGTATATCCTAAAATAATCCTATAAAGCAAGAGCTATTTAAGTCTAATCTATCTTGTTATTTTATTATCTTTTCAATTTCCTTATATATCTCACTTTCATCTCTTGATGCATCTAACTCCACCATCACGCCCTTCTTTGCATAAAAAGAAATTAATGGCTCAACAGTGTCAGTAAATATCTTCAAACGATTTACAACAACATCGTGGTTATCATCTTTTCGCTGCTTAAGCGATTCCACCGAACCACACTTATCACAAACACTATTAACCTTTGGAGCTTTCGTTGCAAGATTATAAATTTCCCCACAAACACTGCAGGTTCTTCTGTTCACAACTCTTTCAACCAAAATCCCAAGATCGATTTTAAAATAAATCGCAAGTGTTTCTTTACCTTGAAGTAAATCTCTCTCTAGCATTTCCGCCTGAAAAGCGTTGCGCGGGAACCCATCAAAAATATAGCTAACATTGTTAATATCACAGTTAGCTTTCAAGAGGGCCATTACAGTATTATCGTCTACCAAATCACCTCTGGACATTATTCCAGAAACTTTTTGGCCAAGTTCAGTATTTTTAGCTATTTCAGCTCTCAACAAATCCCCAGTAGAAATATGATGATAACCTGCTGCTACTAATTTTGCAGCTTGCGTACCCTTGCCTGACCCAGGTGCTCCAAGAATTACTAAGTGAGGTTTCATTTTTAAAACCTTCTACTCGGGCCATTATATTTACCTTTACTCTTAAAGGCTGTTTCGTATTTATCTGAATACATAAAAGTTTGAACATTTAACATTACTCTCATGGCCACGCTCACCATAATTAGCAAAGACGTTCCTTCAAATCTACTATGGCTTCCAGTTATTACCGAAGGCAGAATACATACGACAATTAAAAATAGTGCGCCAAAAAATGTAACTCTGTTTAAGACAAAGTCTAAGTAGTCTTGAGTCTTTATTCCCGGTCTAATTCCTGGAACAAAAGCATTATTTTTCTGTAACATCTCGGCAACTTTCTTTGTCTTAAACTGAATAGGTGCATAGAAAAATGACATATATATAATCAAAAAAGCAAACAACAAATTAAACAACATTTGTCCTGGCATTAGTGACTGATGGATTACGTCTACAAATGGCTTTAGAGCACTAGTTTTAGGTACAAAATTTGCAATTGTAGCAGGTGCTGCTAAAAGTGAACTTGCTAATATAGGCGGCATAACTCCACCTGTATCTAGTCGAAGTGGTAATTTTTGAGCTCCACCATAGACTTTATTATTAACAACTTTTTTAGCATATTGAACTGGAATATTTCTAAAAGAACTTTCTATAAATGAAACAATATATAATGAAAGGCAAATTATAAGTACACCAATAAATAAGCTAAATCCCGAAAGTTCACCATTCCTAAAAAGTGTAACCTTTTGAATAAGCTCTGATGGTAATTCAACAGCTATACCTGTAAAAATAATTAATGAGACACCATTTTCAAGACCAAACTCTGTAATCCGCTCACCTAGCCACAATAAAAACATTGTACCACCGGCCAAAGTGATCATTGTCGTTAGTCTAAAGAGTAAGCCAGGATCATTTATAACTGGAACACCTGTAGGGCTTTTAAAGCTTTCAAAAACTGCTGCCATTCCATAACCCTGCACACAACAGAGAACTACAGATGCATATCTTGTCCATTTTTGAATTTTTTTATAACCTTCGCTATCTTCTTGCATTTCTTGAATCTGAGGTACGACCTCACCCAGCAAGCTAAAGATAATTGAAGTAGTAATATAAGGCATGATACCTAGAGCAAGAACAGAAAAGCGCTTAAACGCTCCACCGCTAAAAGTATTTACTAAATCGAATATTCCACCACCACCAGATTCCGAAAAATATGATGCTATCGCTGAAGCATTAACTCCAGGAACAGGTACTTGTGCTGCTAATCTATAAACCAAAAGAAGTAAAAATGTATAAAAAATTCGTTTTTTTAATTCCTCTATCTTTCCCTGAGTCGTTGACATTTAAAGTCCTTCTTCCTAACTACTTTACAGTACCAGAGCTATTTTTAATTGATACAAGCGCATTTTTTGTAAACTTAGAAATTTCTTCGAAGTTTAATTTTTTTGTTAATGGAATACATCCAATTACTTTAATCTGGAGACTTTTATTTGCGCCAGATAGTAAGCCTTTTGAAATTAAAGTTTCTCTATTAACAGTTTCAGAATGATTGAACTTTAATTCAATATTTTCAAGAGTTACCTCAGCATAAGCTACAGCAAATCTAACATTATTGAAACCTCTTTTTGGAAGTCTCATGTACAATGGAAGGTTGTTACCCTCAAAACCAGATCTAACGTGACCGCTTTTTCTAGCCTTTTGTCCTTTGTGTCCTTTTCCAGCCTGAGTACCTTGACCAGAAGCTTGTCCACGCCCAAGTCTTTTTGTTGCTTTATTTGCACCTTTTGGGCTTTGTAAATTATTTAAAGTTAACATAACTATTCCTTATAGATCTATATTTCTAACAATTACTCTTGAACTTCAAGCATGTGAATAATTTTTTTAATCATTCCTCTCACACTAGGCGTATTTTCTAATTCAGAAGTTTGCCCTATTTTTCTTAAGCCAAGCCCACGAACATTACTTTTTACTTTTTCAGTTGTTCCGTTCATGCTCTTAACTAACTTAACCGTTATTTTTGATACTTTAGACATAAGATTTCCTGTTATTAATTTTTTACTCTTAAACCTTTAACACTTTTTTCTCTGCTAATTGCGATTTGCTCAACAGATCTAAGTTCTCTAAGTGCTTTAAAAGTTGCTTTTACTACATTGTGTGGATTGTTACCACGTAATGACTTAGTTAAGATATTGTGAACACCAGCAAGCTCTAGAATTGATCTACAAGCTCCGGCAGCCTTAACACCAGTACCATTTGAAGCTGGCTTAAATAAAATTTTACCTGCATCAAACTCACCAAGAATCTCATGAGGTATAGTTCCATTTTCCAAAGGAACAGTTATCATATTCTTATAAGCTTCCTGTGTTGCTTTTCTTATCGCTTCAGGAACTTCTTTTGCTTTTCCAAGTCCGTAACCAACTTTCCCTTTCTTGTCACCAACAATCATCAAGGCTGAAAATGAAAATCTTCTACCCCCTTTTACTACCTTGGCAACTCTATTAACTGCAACAACTCTCTCTTCAAGCTCGCCACCTTGAGCAGGTGCTTTTTTCTTAGGGGCCGGTGGTCCTTTTCTTCTTGGACCCTTTTTGTTGTCACCAGCTTCAGATTCGAATTCTTCAATTACAGAAATTTCTTCAGACATATAATCTCCCTAAACCTGTATTCCGCTTTCTCTAATACTTTGA
The DNA here is from genome assembly GCA_947377285.1 of Bacteriovoracaceae bacterium. Classification (GTDB taxonomy): domain Bacteria; phylum Bdellovibrionota; class Bacteriovoracia; order Bacteriovoracales; family Bacteriovoracaceae; genus Bacteriovorax. The sequence continues at coordinate 8,080 of CANCFT010000036.1, read as the reverse complement.
ACTAACGCCGCAATAACTCCAGTATACTTATACCCTGCTCTATCAAAAACAGCGCTACTTAAGTTTTTTTGCTTCATCATAGTTGCAACTCTAGCACCAACCTTTTTTGCACCTTCAATGTTGCAAGTGTCTGCCGCTGCTTCTTTGCCAAACGTGCTAACAGTAAATAAACTAATTGAACGTGTGTCATCAATTAATTGAACAGAAATATGCTTATTTGACTTCATAGCACAAATTCGTGGTCTTTCTGTAGTTCCACTGATTTTATTTCTAATTGTTAAACGACGCTTCTGTCGTCTTTGATCTTTTTTATTTTGTACTTTACCATATTGCTTTCTCATAATTATTTACCTTTACCGCCAGCCTTACCAGCTTTTCTAATAATCGTCTCTTCTGTATATCTAATTCCTTTACCTTTGTACGGCTCAGGCTCTCTGAAAGATCTAACCTTGGCGGCAACTTGTCCAACCAATTCTTTATTTGATCCTTCAATATCAATCACGTTTTTATTAACTTTAGCCGAAATACCCGCTGGAAGTACATAATCAATAGTATGCGAGTAACCTAAACTTAAATTTAAAGTGCTACCATTGACTGCTGCTTTATATCCAACTCCGTTAAATTCTAAAGATTTAACAAAACCAGCACTAACACCAACAACCATATTATTAATCTGTGTTCTAGCTGTTCCCCATTGAGCTCTAGCTGTACTAGATTCATCTTTTGGCTTAATATTAATAACTTTACCAACGATTTCTGCAACTACATTATCATTCAACTTAGAAGTAAGAGTACCTTTAATACCCTTAACAGTTACTTGACCATTAACAATACCAACTTCAACTTTTTCAGGAATATTTACTGGTACTTTTCCAATACGTGACATAATAAAATCTCCTACTACCAAATATTGCAGAGAACTTCTCCGCCAACTTTATTCTTCTTGGCTTCTCTAGAAGACATTACTCCCTTTGAAGTTGATACAATCGATACACCCAAACCACTCATTACTCTCGCAAAAGTATCATAGCTGTTATATCTTCTTAAGCCCGGTCTTGATACACGACTCAACCCTACAATTGCACCTTCTTTTAGTGCTACTTTTATCTTTATGTCATTTGGTGCCTTTGCGACGATTTTAAATGACTTAATAAAGCCTTCATCTTTCAATACTTTGCATATTGCAGCCTGTATCTTACTTGCAGGAAATTCAACTTTTTCATGACCTGCACTTACACCGTTTCTAATTACTGTTAACATGTTTGAAATTGGATCTGTTTGCATATAATATCCTTCTTATTCCTTAAATTACCAACTTGACTTCGTTACACCAGGAACCATCCCCTTAAGAGATAGGTTTCTAAAGCAAACTCTACATAGTTTGAACATTCTGATGAAAGCCCTTGGCCGTCCACAGTGCTCACATCTATTTCTATGTCTAACTTGAAACTTAGGTTTTTTATCGTTTGCAATAATTTTAGCTAATCTAGCCATTTAACTTCTCCGTTATTTTCTAAAAGGCATTCCAATCAATGTTAAAAGCTCTCTACCTTCATCGTTAGTTTCAGCTGAAGTAACGATTGAAATTCCAAGGCCTCTGATTTTATCTATTTTGTCGTAATTAATTTCAGGAAACATAATCTGCTCTTTCAAGCCAAGTGTATAATTTCCTTTTCCGTCAAATCCCTTTGAAGAAACACCTCTAAAATCTCTTACTCGTGGCAAAGAGATCGAAATTAATCTATCCAAGAATTCATACATTTTTTCGCCTCTTAATGTAACAGAAGCTCCAAGCGGCATACCTTCTCTTACCTTGAAAGACGCAATTGAACTTTTCGCTCTTGCAATAACTGGTTTTTGACCAGTTATTGCTGCTAAGTCACTTACAATCGAATCTACAACTTTTGAGTTTGAAACAGCATCTTTTGTAACACAGTTAACTACGATTTTTTCAATCTTCGGTATCATGTGTACATTTGAATAACCAAATTTTTTAACTAGTGCTGGAACAACTTCTTTTTTATATATCTCTTTCATTCTACTCATAAAATTCCCTATTAAATTACCGCACCACATTTCTTTGAAGTTCTAACTTTTTTATTGTCTTTATTTGAAACAAATTTAACTTTAGTAGCTTTCTTTGTTTTTGGGCTAATTAAAGAAACATTACTTGAATCAATCGGAAGATTTTTAGTTAAAAAACCACCTTCTGGATTATTTTGGCTTGGCTTAGTTGCTCTCTTAACTTCATTTACGCCTTCAACTGTAACTTTATTTGTTTTTCTATTCAAAGAGACAATCTTGCCAGTCTTTCCTGAATTTTTTCCAGTTGTAACAATTACTTCGTCATTTACTTTTAATTTTTTCATAACATTCTACCTTAAAAACTTATAATACTTCAGGTGCTAGTGAGCAGATTTTTGTAAAGTTCTTTGCTCGTAATTCTCTTGCCACTGGTCCAAAAATTCTTGTACCAACTGGCTCATTTGCATTATTAATAATAACTACACTGTTTGTATCAAACTGAATATAAGAACCATCTTCTCTTCTAATTGGGTAAACAGTTCTAACGATTACTGCCTTCTTTACATCACCCTTCTTGATTTTTCCGCCTGTAACCGCTTGCTGAACAGCGACTACAACTATATCTCCAACACCAGCAGAAGTTCTTTTTGAACCACCTAGTACTTTGAAGCATGTTACAATTTTAGCACCAGAGTTGTCTGCAACATCTAGATTACTTTGCATTTGGATCATATATTTATCCCTTAGTTAACTTTAAACAATTCCCATTTTTTTAATTTTGAATACGGTCTTGATTCTATAATTGTTACCGCATCACCCATCTTTGCTTTTGATGATTCGTCATGTACATGATACTTTTTAGAAGTACTTACGAATTTGCTATAAACAGCATCTTTGAATCTTCTAGTAACTTTAACTACAATTGTTTTATCGTTTTTATCGCTTACTACAATTCCATCAAGTGTTTTTTTAAATGTTTTTTCTGTGCTCATTTGCAAATGTCCTATTTATTTAGCTGTTTACTAAAAGTCAAAAGTCTAGCAACGTCTTTTTTTAAGAGTTGTTTCTTGTGGGGCTTTTCTGCACCAGAAACTGATGATTGAATTTTAAAAGTTAATAAGTCTTTTTTTAATTCTAATAGTTTCTTTGCTATTTCTTTTTTATCTAATTTTTTTACATCATCAAGTGTGATCATAATTGTGCTTTCCAAAATAATTTATCGGCTTGCGCCTTATTACATATTTTTTTTATTTTAACAAGTCTTCTTTTTTAACTACTTTAGTTTTTATAGGCAATTTGTACATAGCAAGTCTAAGTGCCTCAAGACTTACTTCTGCATCTAGCCCGCCAACTTCAAATAGAATTCTGCCTGGTCTTATTACAGCAACCCAAGTTTCCGGTGATCCTTTACCGCCACCCATTCGAACTTCTGCTGGCTTTCTTGAAAGAGACTTATCTGGAAAAATTTTAATCCACAAATTTCCACCACGTTTCATTTTTCTAGAAATTGCAATTCTTGCTGCTTCAATTTGTCTATTTGTAATATATCCACAAGTTGTAGCCTGAAGACCATATTCTCCGAAAGTGATATCAGCACCGCGAGTTGCGGCCCCCATCATTCTTCCTTTTTGTTGTTTTCTAAATCTTACTCTTTTAGGACTTAACATGAGAACCTCTATTTATTATTAACAATTTATAATTTTATTTATAAATTTCGCCCTTATAAACCCAAACTTTAACACCAATGATTCCGTAAGTAGTCATTGCTTCAGCGGTATTGTAATCAATATCAGCTCTTAAAGTATGAAGCGGGACTTTTCTTTCAGCGTATCCCTCGGTTCTTGCCATTTCGGCTCCACCAAGTCTTCCTGAAGTTCTAACTTTTATCCCTTTTACGCCAGCTCTAAATGCTGACTGCATAACTTTTTTCATAGCTCTTCTAAAGGCTACCCTTTTCTCAAGTTGCTGTGCAATGTTCTCAGCAATCAATTTTGCATCTGCGTCAGGTCTTTTGACTTCTGCAATGTTGAATATCAAAGTACCAGATGTCATTTTTTTAAGATCATTTCTGATCTTTTCAATTCCTGTACCTTTTTTACCAATAGCAATTCCAGGCTTAGCTGTATTTACTGTAACTTTTACTTGGTCTGAAGTTCTTGAAATATCAATGCTTGCTACAGCAGCGCTTTTCATACTTTTTTCAATATAAGCTCTCATCTTCAAATCTTCATGAAGAAGGTCTGCATATCTATCTTTTGCATACCAACTTGAATGCCAAGTCTTGATATAACCTAATCTAAAACCGTAAGGATGTACCTTTTGTCCCATTTATTCCTTCCTATGCTTCTTTTAAAATAACTGTAACGTGACTTGTTCTTTTTCTAATTTTATACGCACGCCCTTGAGCTCTAGGCATGATTCTTTTTAACATTGGTCCTTCATCTGTAAAGATAGTCCCAACAACAATATTATCAAGATCGTATTTATTTGATTCATTTGCTATTGCCAAGCCACTATTGATTAACTTCGTAAGAACAATTGCAATTTCTTTTTTCTCGCAAAATCTTAGTATTTTAATCGCCTCAGACGCTTTTTTGTTTCTGACCAGGTCACAAACTTGTCTGATTTTTCTTGGTGCAATTCCAACGTTATTGTTTTTTACTTTAATGGCCATAAGCCCCTCTCCAAATTAATTATTTCTTAGTAACTTTTTTATCAGCTCCATGGCCATAAAAAGTTCTTGTTAGAGCAAATTCACCAAGCTTATGTCCAATCATGTTATCTGTAACATATACTGGTATAAACTTCTTTCCATTATGTACTGCAAATGTAATCCCGATAAATTCAGGAACTACAGTTGAGCGACGAGACCAAGTCTTGATAACCTTGCTAGCTTTATTGCTGTCATTTGAAATTGCGACAACTTTTTTTAACAAATGTGTATCAACGAAAGGTCCTTTCTTAAGCGATCGAGCCATAAAAAAAACTCCCTAAATTATTTTCTTCTCTTAACGATAAATTTATCTGTTCTTTTGTTCTTGCGTGTTTTAAATCCGCGAGTCTGAATACCCCAGGGAGTACAAGGATGTCTTCCTCCTGAAGTTCTCCCTTCACCACCACCCATCGGGTGATCAACAGGGTTCATTACAACACCGCGAACTGTAGGTCTTATACCTAATTTTCTTGTTATACCTGCTTTTCCACGATTAACTTTTTCATGATCAAGGTTACCAACTTGCCCGATTGTTGCTCGGCAATTGCTTTTTACTTTTCTAAGTTCACCTGATGGCATTCTTAAAAGAGCTATTTCGCCTTCTTTCGCCATAACTTGAACATATGAACCTGCTGAACGTGCTATTTGTCCACCAGCACCTGGATTTAATTCAACGTTGTGAACTAATGTTCCAACAGGAATATCAGTTAGAAGTTTTGAATTTCCAACTTTAATATCGGCTGTTGCTGAAGAAACAATTACATCTCCAACAATCAATCCAAGCGGAGCCAAAATGAAACTTGTTGCTCCATCAGCATAAACAATTAAAGCAATATTACATGTACGATTTGGATCGTAACAAATTGCTTTAACAGTTGCCGGGATTTCTGTTTTATTTCTTTTGAAATCAATAATTCTGTACTTTTGTTTTACGCCACCACCTTGATGGCGAACTGTAATTCTTCCGTGGTTGTTACGCCCGGCTTGTATCTTTTTAATTTCTAAAAGATTGCTAGGAATGTGTACACCTTTTGTAAGGTCCTTACTGTCCATAACTTGCTTTTTTCTTAGTGTCGGTGTCGTTGGCTTAAATTTTTTAATTCCCATAAAATATCCTTAAAAATTCTTTAAAAACTAAATTCCTTTAAAAAACTCGATCTTTTGTCCCTGCGCAAGTTGCACAAGAGCTTTCTTGTAAGAAGATAACTTCTTAGAAGATTTTGAAGTTCTTTTTGTTTTCCCTGGAATGATTGCAGTTCTAATTGCTACAACCTTTACATCATAAAAAGACTCAATTGCATTTTTGATCTGATTCTTATTTGCTTTAAGATTAACAACGAATCCGTAACGATTAAAAGCGTCAGATTCAGCAGAAATTTTTTCAGTTATAAGAGGTTTTACTATTACATCATTTATTGCAGCCATGATTACACCAACTTTTTAGCGAGCTTTTCAAAAGCTTGCTTTTCAATAATTAAATTTTCATATTTAACAGCTTCATAAACGCTCATATTATCTACGCCTAGAGCTTTAGCTGTTCTTAGGTTTTTTGTTGCTCTAACAACTAAGCTTGAAGAGTCTAAGGTTACCAACAATGCGTTTGATAAATTCTTAGATGCCAAAAGATTAAAAATATCTTTCGTTTTTCCAGTTGATACTAACGAATCAACTATTATCAACTTGCCTGCAAGTTGCTTGTCAACGATTACAGATTTTAATGCATTTAATACTACTTTTTTATTAACTTTTTGCTCGAAAGATCTGTGCTTTGGACCAAAAACAGTTCCCCCGCCTGGCATTAAAGGAGATCTTGTTGATCCTTGACGGGCGTTACCAGTCCCTTTTTGCTTAAATGGCTTCTTTCCACCACCGCGTACTTCTGATTTACTTTTCGTATGTGCATTTCCTTGTCTTCTAGATGCAAGAGTTGCTTTTACTACTTGGTGAACTACGGGTACATTGATTGAATCAGGAGTGAATTCAAAATCAACTTTGATTTTTTCTTTATTTTCGAATTTACTGTTTAATACATTTAATTCTGTCATTTTAGACCTCTACCCTATTTCTTCTTAAGAGCTTTAGTGATTTTTATAAATCCTTCTTTTCCACCAGGAACTGATCCTTTTAGGAGCAAGTAACCTTTTGCAAGATTTATTTCAAATACAACCATGTTTTGTACTGTTTTTTGATCAACACCCATATGTCCTGGCATTTTTTTGCCTCGGAATACACGTCCAGGTGTTGCTCTGTTACCAATTGACCCAACTCTTCTGTGAAAGTGTGATCCGTGAGAAGCAGGTCCACCACGAAAATTATATCTTTTCATAACTCCGGCAAAGCCTTTACCTTTTGATTCACCAGTTACGTCTACGTAAGTTCCCGGCCCAAAAGTTTCGAAATCAACTTCTTTACCTAAGCTTGAAGCTTCAACTGATTCTGCTTTTATTTCTGAAAAATGTGTTACGTTTTGTGAAACACCTGCTTTTGCAAGTATTCCTTTATTTGGCTTGTTCAGTAATGCTTCACGCTTTTCGCCATAACCAACTTGATATGCATTATAGCCATCTTTTTCAGTTGTTTTAACTTGCGTGATTAAATTAGGGATAATTTTGATTACAGTAACTGGAACATGGTTCCCGTTTTCATCAAATACTCTAGTCATACCTGCTTTAACGCCAAAAACGGCATTCAAAGCGATCTTTGAATCGGACATCTTACCTCCACAGCATCACCCTACTCTAAGGGATGCGTACATGGTTATTATTATTTTATTAGCTTCAAAAGTTTAACTGTTTTACTAGTACTTAATCTCTACGTCAACCCCAGAAGATAAATCAAGCTTCATTAATTGATCTATTGTCTGTTGAGTTGGTTCAATAATATCAACCAAACGTTTATGTGTTCTCATTTCGAATTGTTCTCTTGATTTTTTATCAATATGAGGTGATCGAAGAACAGTAAATTTATTTATCTCAGTCGGTAGTGGAATTGGTCCTGCTACTCTAGCGCCAGTTTCCTTCGCTGTTTGAACTATTTCATTAACTGAAGTGTCCAAAAGCTTGTGATCGTATGCACGCAACTTAATTCTTAATCTTGTAGCTTTCATAATATTTATCGATCCTTATTTTTCGTTTTTGACTTTTTATTTTGTATGCGGCCCTTTGTCAAGGACCACAACCGTTATTTTTAATATTAATCTAAAATTTCAGCAACAGTACCGGCACCAATCGTTCTCCCACCCTCGCGGATTGCGAAACGAAGGGACTTTTCCATAGCAATCTTAGAGATCAATTCTACTTTGAAAGTAGTGTTGTCACCTGGCATTACCATTTCTACGCCTGC
>CANCFT010000035.1 GCA_947377285.1 Bacteriovoracaceae bacterium | reverse complement strand
CAAGTTTGGACGAACTCAATCTAAGAGCTGGATTGTCGATGATTCACTTCATCGGCTTACTTTCGAATTTTTGTCTTCACTAACTAACCTCGGTCCAAAAATTCAATCAGAGGAGTTTAATAAATTACAGATGGTTCCAGAATTTGCTCTAAAAGGTGCACCATCTTTTTTTAAATGAGTATGAAGGTCCTTTATATGACTCTAATTTCTGGCATCTTCATCACCCTTCGATCCAAAGTATCTAAAAAAACTCTAGATTTTTTAGTTACTTAAGTATTTCTCAAGAGCTACCGACAACAAATGATATAGTTAACTGAAATAATCAGGTAAGTGTCGGTAATATTTTGGGATAAATACAATGGTGAATAAAACTCTCATACACTCTCTCTGTATAACTTTTTTAGTTATCAGTTGTGTACAAAAAGACCTCCGCCCAAGTTTTAAATCCCTCGGTCGGGCCTCTGACCTTAACTGGCCACAAATTCCTTCATTAGGGGCACAAGTCACGGCCGTTTCGATTGTTAATAACCAACTCGTCATAGAAGGTTCAGGATTTGCAAAAGCCACAACAGTTACTTTAAAAAATAAAACATCAAATGAACTTGAAACTTTTGCAATTGAAACTCAAGCTGATAATCACTTGATCATCAATGGCTTAAGAAATATTTCACTGGCCACAAGTACTCTCTTTGATTTGATTATATCTAATGCCGAAGCATCATCGAATTTTACCATCACCTTAACTATAAATAACGGCAGTATCACTGCAGCTATGTTAGGCGCGATGGGAGCTACGAAAGGGCAGGTGATGAAGTATAATGGAACTTCATGGGTAGCTTCAACAATTACGAATGCCCAAACATATTTAGGGACCTTTGATTCAAATGTAAATTCACCAGATTTATCGACCCCTTCAAGTATACCAGGGGACTATTATATTGTGTCTGTGGCCGGTTCATTTCAGGGGACTAGTTACGCCGTTGGTGACTGGATTATTTCAGATGGATTTAATTGGCAAAAAGTTGCGAATTCCGCTGTTGTAGTTTCTACTTTCAATGGACGTCGTGGTTTAGTGACATTGCTTCCAGCAGATTATGTTTCACTAAAAAATGCAAATGGAAAAATTCCGAATTCTTCATTAAATGATTTATTTGATATTGATACTGCGACAGTTGCTCCGATTAATGGAAGTGTCTTAAAATATAATGCGTCTTCTGGAAAGTGGGGAGTAGGTATTGATAATGTTGGAACATATATCGGGACTGCCAATCGAGTTGTGACTACTGATGCTTCAGGGGCAATGGCAACATCATCACCTACAACTTCTGCAGAATTAGGATTTCTTTCAGGGGTGACTAGTAATATTCAAACGCAATTAAATGCAAAACAAACTACAACTCTAAATTCAGGAAATATATTAGTTGGTAATGCTGGGAATGTTGCTGCTGGTGTTGCGCTTTCTGGAGATGCAGTATTAGCAAACACAGGTGCCCTAACATTAAAAAATACAGGTGTATCTGGAACTTACAACTCTGTTACTACTGATGCGCAAGGAAGAGTAACTTCTGGAACCAATGTTTTATATACAGGTGTAGCTCCAGTTGTTATTGGTGGATCAGTTTCTGCTCCAACTATTTCCATGACTCCTGCAAGTACATCTCAAAATGGATATTTAACTAGCACCAATTTTATTACTTTTAGTGCAAAACAAGAGGCCCTTTCTACTGGGCCTACAATCAATGGAATAGTTTATCCGGCCAATGGAGCTCAAACTTTAACAATTCCACTTGCTCCAGTTTCACTTACAGATGCAGTTAATAAACAATATGTAGATGGGTATATCTTTTGGAAACAAGCAAATGGTTCAGGTTCTGCAATAAATTATTCCTCTGGATTTGTTGGAATTGGAACATCAAGTCCTACAAAATTATTGGAAGTAAATGGTGATGCACTTATTTCAGGAATAACAGTTGGAAAAGGAAGCAGTGGTGCAATAAATAACACTATTTTTGGAGCGAGTGCATTATCACAAAACTCACTTGGAAGTGATAATACGGCAATTGGTTTTGCTGCCCTTAAATATGCAACAGGCAGTTTTAATATTGGAATTGGATCAAATGCATTATTGAATAATTCATCAAACAGCTATAATACAGCAATCGGATCCAATGCTGGTCAAAATTTAGGCAATGGATCAAACAATGTTTTTATAGGTGCTAATGCCGGTCAATTGCTATCTTCTTCCAGTGGAAATGTAATCATTGGAGGAAATACTGGCAATAATTTCAATGGTGCTTCAAATACTATTTTACTTGCTGATGGAAATGCACATTCTCGAATACGTATAAATGAAATAGGGAATGTTGCAATTTTTGGTGCAAATACAAATCAAGGATTTCTTCCTTCATACGCTTTAGATGTTTTTGGTGATATTAATACATCAACTTGCTTTCGAGTTGGGGGTACAACTATAGGTGGAATTTGTACATCTGATGCTCGTTTAAAAGAAAATGTTCATGATTTTACTCTAGGTTTAGATAATATTCTAGGGGTAAGGCTTCGTACTTACCAGTTTAATGGTTTAGGTGAAATGCCTAAAACCGGTGAGATTGCAGTAGGAGTAATAGCTCAAGAGCTAGAAAAAACGAATCCTAATTTAGTCAAAAAACGAATGGTCAAAATGCATACTGATGATGTTGAAAAAACTGAAATTAAAGTCGTTGATTATTCGAAATTTACATTTATGCTAATCAATGCAGTAAAAGAACTCTACTTCAAATGGAATAATGATAGCCAATTAGTTCATCATAAAATGACAAATTTTGAGAATCAATTATTAGAAAAAGATATTGAAATTATGAAACTTAAAAAATCAAATGAAGAAATGAACGCACGTCTCAATAAAATTGAAAAATTATTAAATAAATAATGTTAATAAAAAAATTGTGTCCCAAAAATAAAATGAGTTGATGAAAAACTCACTTCATTAATATCGCTCGATTGAGCAAAACTTCCAACATTGAGCAAAGCTTTCGTTTTAAGGGTATGACTGACCAGTTTAAGCCCTGTATAGAGATCAAAGAACCCATTCAAGGTATAATTGAGTCTAAGCTCAGTAGCACTATTTATGGCACTTTGAAGCTTGGATCCATCGGGCGAAGATAATTTTAGCCCCATTGGAGACAGGTGAGTTTTAAATAATATTTTCCATAAATCGTTAAATTGATAATGATAAATAAAAGAAAAATCAGGGCCTAAGGTTAAAAAATACTGTTTCGTAATTTTATTTTCAAAACGGTCAGCATACAAAAGGGGAGTGGAATCAATCCGAGGTCCTGTGCCCAATTCTAAAGTTGATTTACCGAAATGAAATTTAAAGCCAATCGTTTCTGAGAAACCATAACTCAGGGCAGAGACATTGCTATCGGCGGATTGAGAGAGATCAAAATTTATCGCATTGAAAAATCTTGAATTTAAAAAAGATTTTTGCCATTTTCCTTGAACTTCAACTCCTCTAAGAGACTCAGTATTGACGGTGTCTAAATCATAATTTTTACTATTGTATTTAAAATTGGGATAACCAAATTGAGCTTCTAAAACAGAAGGCTCACTCGATCGTGAAGAATTATTTCTAACTTGGCTTTCATTTTTAAGAATATCAATTGAATCATTTTCACTTTGAATAAGAATTCGCGCTGGTTCAGAGTCACGGTATTTTAGGGCTTGAGCTTTGATTGCGATGAGATATTTACCTTTGGTGATTCTATCTTTTGGGATAGCAATAATTGTTTTTTTAGAATTGCCACTAAAAACTTTTTTCAATTCATTATTTTCATCTCGAAACACTTCATAATTATAATTTTCGGCCCGATAGATTTCTTCCCACTTAAGAATCATTCCTTTTTTTTGTATGACTTCGATAGAAATCACGGGAGAAATAAGTGGTGTGCCTTTTATTTGAAAGGCTTTCTGCGTTGCCAGTTCATTTGTATTTGTTAAAAATTCAGCAGGCTCTTTTTTTTCATCTGCACTCAAAAGTGGCAGGACAAACCATTTATAAGTATCAATTCTAGAAACATTCAGTTTTACTTCTTGTTCTTTGGAGACGAGATTAGCAATTACTTGATTTTTTGAATTAAAAAGAATGAACTGATAAAGAGCAGCACCAGTTGCTTCATTCCATTGAAAATGTACGTAAAGATCTTCTGTATCCGAATTAGTGATCACTTCGTTATTAAGTGGTTTTAAAAGCTGAGGTGGTGAGAGTTTGACCATGATAGGAAGACTTTCTCCCCATGGGCCAGGAACTCTTCGATTATCTAATGCTCTAATTTTGACAGTGTATTTTCCTGCGGGAGCTTCTTTGGCCCAATGGGGTTTATCAGTATGAAAAAGTCCACGAGTATAATCTTTTTGATCGATAACTTCAAAAAGTTCGATATCGTATCCTCGTGCACCTGGAACTTCATCCCATTCGATATCAATCCAGCGCAACGTTTTTTCAGCGGTTGAGGCCATTGATGCTTGATTAAGACTCAAAAATAATAAAATGAAAAAAATAATTAAACTTTTCATCTTACCTTGAGCCCTTTTACTTTTGGCGCAGAAATTGCACTTTTTTCAGGGACAATAAAACTTCTCCGCTCACTTGATTCACCCGTTTGATTATATTCATCAGTAAATTTTGCTGTCACATAAAAAGCTCCAGGTGCAAGCGATTTGAATAAGACTTTGGGGGTAGTCGTCTTTGCCTGTTCAATGAGAGCTCCACGAAAGTCTTTTATTTCAAAAAGAACTTTATATTTACTATCAAAATTAATTAATTCAAAAGTAATATCTCCATTGGGAGTTGATTCTAGTGAACTTCCAGCATTTAAAAATACTGGGGTTAGTGGGGCAGGAGGCTTTGAAACAATAAATGAAAATATTTCTGACAGGGCAATCGGGGATTCTTCACTATTTAAGGCCTCTACCTGAGCAAAGTATTGACCTTCTTTTCCAATTTGATAAAGAAATGAATTGTCTTTTATTTGCAGCTTCTCGCTTTGAGTAAAGTTTTGGTTTTGTGAAATCTTTAGCCGGTAGCTTTCTGCATGAGCTATTTGAGTCCATAAAAACTTATAAACAGGAAGTTGGGCAGTATAATAAACTTTATTACTCATTTCTTTAAATACTATTGCTTCAGATGGCTCAATAGTAAATTGGTGGAAATTTTGAATTTTAGATAGTTCGTCCTTGATACTTACTGATTGAACAGACCACTGATAAGTTCCCACCACTAAAGAGGGAATTGAAAATTCATTAGTATCAACTTTAAATTCACGCTTTATATTCTCTCGATTTTTAATTGTTAATAAATAATTCTTTGCCTCTTTTACATTTTTCCAAGAGAGTTTTAGATTGCGAATATTTTTTTCAATTTTATCAGTCGTATAAATGATCGATTTATCTTCAGGGGAAAGCTGAATAGGAGAAAGAAGACTTTCCCCAATAACAAGTTGAAAGTTTAGGGGAAGACTTGAGAGGGATTCTTCACTTCCAGCGAGTTTACCAACTAGTTTCCAGGAGTACTTTCCCGCTTTTGATAATTTATTTAAATTAAAAAAAGTTTGATTTGAAACATCTTCGGTTATGAGAGGAGAATTTTTATTTTCATCACTGAAAATAAGCAATTGAATTGAATCAAAATTATGCATCAAGCTCCATTTGAATTCAATTGGGTCTTGGGTTGACTTTATTTGGATGATTTCATTGGCCGAAGGATTTTGAGGAAGTGGTGCAGCTTTTTGCTTGAAACTCACCTTAAAAGTACTAGATGAAAATTGGTCAGCGGGATTATTTTTATTTTGGGCCACTAATTTCCAGAAATAATTTCCAAGGATCGCCTTAGTTTTAATAACTCCATTCTCATGTTCTACTACAGCTTTAGTGTCGGCAATGAGATTGTTTCGGTTATTTCCCATTTCTAATTTAACTGAATACTCAGCTGGAAGTGGTGACCATTTAAAGACAATAGGTTCATCACTTTTAAGATCAATGAGTTTATTTTCACCATAACTTGGATTTATATCTTTAAATTTTTGAACTGACTTTCCTGTTAGTGAATTATTTGAATCAATAGATCCTTTCATTACTTCTACATTAGCTTTTCCTTCTTTAGAAACAGAATAAGAAAAATCACCATTTTTAATATTGACGGTGTTTTCTAGTTTTTCGCCGGAAGTTACACTTAAATTAGTGATGTCTTTATTTGAACTCACAAATAAACTACCTTCTACAACTTGAAGAGAAAGTTTCTGATTATTTTTATTAACTACTATGAGGGAGTCAGGTTCAATATCAATCATCGCACCATTGTCGACAAATTCAATTTTGGAGCTAGAATTAGGAGACGTTTTAATTTTCTCCCCTAAATAAAGCAAATCGCCTTTTCTTATAGGCTCCCAAACAAATTTATCGATTCCTTGCTTTTTAACATCATTTAAAACACTGATTACTTTAGCCATGACAATCAATTTAGTTCTTGAGTGATTTTCGCCACTATCGGGATAAAGGAAATAATAGGATAAAAAGACGCCAGTCATTGATATGACTAAGGCAATTAGGGATCTTACTAAATTCGTTTTCATTGACATTTATTTTAGCATTGATTTTAAATTAATAATCTATATTTAATAATTGCCGATAAGATTACTATGGGCAAAGGTTTTTATTTTCCAATTGTTATTAAACTCGTCATTCTTTCAACTGTTATGCTGGCAGTTGTGACTTTAATTGTGTCATTTAAAAGTTCAAATCTTTTTGAAACGATGTCGATTGACCGTGAAGAAGCCACTAATTTAAATACCGCCGATTCAATTTCAGTTGAAGTGGATAATTTAATCCAATCCTATGTAGATAAAATTACTTTTTATGGTTTAGAGAATTTAAAATCTCGAGATGATCATGATTTAAAGACAACTCCTTTGGCCTTTAATAACGACTTAGAGTTTTATGGTCTTATAATTAATTCAAATGAGCAAAGTACAGAAAAAGTTAAATACATCCAAATTATCAATAAAAAAAATGAACCTAAAAATATCAACTTAGATCTACTAATTTCCAATTTTGCAGATGAATTAAAAACCAAAAATGGCCAAAGTTATGATGGCAAAGTTCAAATACTTAATTTAAGTTCCGTTAAAAATTTTGCGGTCGTAGCTTTGGGTATTCCTTTAGTGAAAAATGAATTAGGCCAAATTACATCAATCGCCTGGGGATTTTTAAAAATTGATAGACTCCAAAGATCATTTTCATCAAAAAATGAGAGGACTTTATTTCTGGTTGATAAAGAAGGGAGAGTTCTTGCTCATCCAAATGAAAATTTTATATTGCAGGCAAAAAATATTTCTCTTCATCCTATTGTTAAAGATGCTCTTGCAAATAATATCAGAGTCAAACAAAAATATTTTGATGCACTAAAAACGAATGAAAAGATGTTAGGGGCATTTGCCAAAACTTCTACAGATTCCATCGTTGTCTCAGAAATACCTATGTCTGTTATTTACGGGCCATCCCTTTTGGTGAAAAAAAATTCCTATTTTATTTTGGGATTGGCCTTATCTATTTCTTTTTTCCTAACTTTTCTCTTTTCGCAATCTCTGACTTCTCCCATTGAAAAGTTATTGGGTTTAACAAAAGAAATTGCCCTAGGTAATTTCGATGTAACGGCCCGTGATTTTGTAAAATCCCATGATGAAGTTGGCTTTTTAGCAATTGCTTTTGATGAGATGACTGTGGGATTAAAAGAGCGAGATAAAATTAAAAACCTCTTTAATAAATTTCACGGTACTTCTGTCACTGAAGAGCTTTTAAAAGACGAGATAAAACTTGGTGGAAAAAAGAAAACGGTCACTGTTTTTTTTAGTGATATTAGGGGATTTACAGATTTTTCAGAAGGGCATACTCCAGAAGAAGTTGTCTCAATGTTAAATGAATATTTTGAAGTCATGGTCCATATTATTAATAAAAATGGTGGAGTCGTAGATAAGTTTATAGGGGACGCGATCATGGCCATTTGGGGAGTTCCACATGCCCAAGAAGATGATATTTTTAAGGCCGTTAATGCTTGTCTTGAGATGCGAGTGGCCCTTAATGAACTTAATATAAGTCGAATTGAGAGGGAACTAACACCAATCAAAATTGGGATGGGACTCCATACTGGTGAGGCCATTTCTGGCCAAATTGGTTCCAGTGAACGAATGGAGTTTACGGTCATTGGAGACGCGGTCAATACGGCTTCAAGAATAGAGAGTTCAACTAAATCTTTTGGAACGGACTTGCTTTTATCAAGTGCCGTTGTCGAAGTAGTTGACGGACATTTTATAATAGAAAAGGCCGGTGAGGCTAAAGTTCAAGGTAAGGTTGAAGCTTTGGTTCTTTATAAAGTACACGGAGTCATCGAAGATGGAATTGAGCGGATTATTAAAACACCTTATTCAAGTTACGAGGCCCAAGAAGATAAAAAGTCAAAAGTGGCAGCTTAGGGGAGTTTGGGGCATTTGATCCCATTTTTAACCCTGTAAATGACAAGACAAGGACAGTTTTAGTTGGTTTTAACTGCTTGGCCAATCAATGTTTATAGGCACAATCAATGCATTAGAAACTTAATGAGGCTGAATTTTTATTCAAAATCCATTTAAATTAAGGAACCTATGTAAATGTTACACCGGGCGTTGTTGTGAACACTACTGTGCGTTATAGTGAAGCGTAATTGTAAATTGGAGGTCTAAATGTTTTCAATCGGAGCTTATGTAGTCTGTCCCGGACACGGTGTCGGCCAGATTTGTGACATTGAAGATCGAGTCATGGGTGAGCAGCAAAAGACTTTTTATATCGTGAGAATTTTAGCTAACGGTATGACTGTTATGGTTCCCACTGATAGCGAAACTGGTATACGAGGACTTGTTGGCAATGAAGAAGTTGAAATCGTTTACAAGCTATTAACAGATCATGACGTGAAAGTAGATAACTCTACTTGGAACAGAAGATATAGAGAATATTCTGCCAAAATTAAAACAGGTTCAGTCGTAGAAATTGCTGAAGTGTTGCGCCAATTATTTTTATTAAAAGATAAAAAAGCCTTGAGTTTTGGTGAGAAAAAAATGTTAGACCAGTGTCGTGAGCTATTGGCCCAAGAGTTTTCACTGACAATTAATCTCGATAAAAATTCAATCAACGAAAAAATTAATTCTTATTTCCAGTAAACTCTTATGTTAGACTATGGATTCATTGTCTAACATAAGAGTTATTGGGAATTTATCATGGAAATCAAAGTTTTTAACAATCTCACCCGCCAAAAAGAAATCTTTAAACCAATTGATCCAAATCTCGTCAAATTCTACAGCTGTGGACCAACGACATATAATTTTCTTCATGTGGGAAATGCTCGCGCTGCCGTGGTTGCCGATTTATTTCACCGCTGTTTGAAGTCATTCGGATACAATGTAAAATTTGTAAGAAACTTTACCGATGTAGATGATAAAATTTTGGAAACAGCAAAGACTCGCGGGATTCACCCAAAAGAGCACGCCGATGAATTTATTAAAGAATGTTTAAAAGACTATGAATGCTTAGGAATGCTTCCGGCAACAGTCACTCCTACCGTCAGTGAATCAATGCCAGAAATTATTTCGATGATTGAAGACCTGATAAAAAATGGCTATGGCTATGTAGTCAATGGAGAAGTTTATTATAATGTTCCGAAGTTTAAAGACTACGGCAAATTATCAAAAGTCGTTTTAGAATCCCTTCAACATGGAATCCGTGTTGATGTTGACGGACAAAAAATGCATCCTTCTGACTTCGTCTTATGGAAACCAGCAAAACCTGAAGAAGGTTGGAGCTGGGATTCTCCTTGGGGAAAAGGTCGACCGGGATGGCATATTGAATGTTCGGCAATGGCCAAAAAACATTTGGGAAAAACCATCGATCTTCACCATGGTGGAGTCGACTTATTATTTCCTCATCATGAAAATGAAATCGCACAATCTGAAGCAGCTAACGGTTGTCCTTTTTGCCATAACTGGGCCCATAATGAATTTCTAAATTTTGGTTCAGAAAAAATGTCTAAGTCGCTAGGCAATGTCGTGACCATTAGAAAATTCACTGAATCTTTTTCTGGTGCGATCTTGCGCCATATTCTTTTATCAGTTCACTATAGATCTAAACTTGATTGGACAGATGATTCAATCACAAAAGCTATAGGAGAAATTGAGCGAATTCACGATTGTGCTCTATTGGTTGGCAGTGCAATTGCAAAGACTTGTGATGATAAATTTGAAGTTGAAAATGTTAAAAAAAGTTTTATTCAGATGCAAGAAGAAATTGCCAATGACTTTAATGTTCCCGCAGCAATGGGAATCTTTTTTCAAGTGATCAAAGAATTTAATCGCTTAGTTAAAGGTGAAATTTCAAATGAATATATAAATGAAGTTAAAAAATGTTTTCATTTCATGCGAGATGCCACAGGTCTTATTCATGATAATGCCCAAGAAGTTTTGGGTGAATTAAATACTGCACGAAAGCATTTGTCTGGAACCAGCTCCGATAATGACCAAGAAGTTTTGGCCCTATTAGACGAAAGAAAAAGTGCACGAGCAACCAAAAATTTTTCGCGCTCTGATGAAATTCGATCTCGTTTAAATGAATTAGGTGTCATTGTTAAAGATAATCCAGATGGAACGGCAACGTGGAGTTATAAATAAATGTCTAAAAATGTATTTACCGAAATGGATGGAAAATTTAAAGGCAATGATCAGTATCAATCAGTTGGTGAAGATTATTTTAATCCCCAGGCCTTTAAGGATTTGGTAAATGCAAGGAGATCAATTCGAAAATTTACATCTGAAAAAATTCCCGATGATATAGTCGAGACATGTATAGACATCGCCTTATTAGCTCCCAATTCATCTAACTTACAAACCTGGGCATTTTATCGAATAAAATCTGAGGCCATAAAAAAAATGGTCGGAAACGCTTGTTTTTCTCAACCGGCCGCAACCACTGCAAGTGAATTGATTGTTTGTGTGGCAAGACCTTATATGTGGAGAGCTAACGCTAAACAAATGCTTGAAACTTTTAAAAGTCTTCCGACTGAGACGCCAACATCTGCCATTAATTATTATTCTAAGTTAGTTCCCTTTGTTTATACTGTTGGATTATTTAATTGTCTTACTCCAATCAAATGGAGTTTTAATACACTTGTTGGCTTTTTTAAGGTTATTCCAAGAGAACCTATTAGCACTCATGGATTGTCGATTTGGTCGATTAAATCTTGTGCTTTGGCCGCTGAAAATCTTATGTTGGCATTTCGCTCTTATGGATATGATACATGTCCAATGGAAGGTTATGATTCATTGAGAATTAAAAAAGCAATTGGATTAAAACGCAAAGATCATGTGGTGATGATTATAGGTGCCGGTAAAAGAGAAGCTGGAGGAGTGTACGGTCCTCGTATTCGATTTCCCCGCGAACAATTTGTTAAGTCTGTTTAATAAGTTAAATTCTAAAAATTATCTTTTCACATTATAGCGATGATAAATTTCATCTAATTTTCCAGATTTTTCTAATTCATCTTGTGTTTTAACAAGCATCTCAACCCATTCTTTTGCTTTTGGGTTTGTTTCCGTAAAACCTATCCAAATTAAACTTTTATCTTCAGTACATCCAATATTTTTAATTTTATCAATTTTTAATTTATTAAGCATATAGGCCATAACATTTATATCTTCAACCAGTGATTCAATTTTTCCATCAAGAAGGCGTCGAATATTAACTTTTAGGGCATCATCAGTTGCAATGACATTAATTTTACCTTTCATTTGTGGGAGAATTAAAGTTTTATCTGTTTGCTCTCCATAAGAGTAATCTTTTACTGTGCCTATAGAATTTAGCTTTAATAAATCTTTAGCCGTTGTAACAATTTTTTTTGAATTATTAAGCGCAAAGGCGCAGGTTGTAGAGATCATTTGTGGTTTTATCGAGTGACTGATTCCAACGGCATCAGGTCCAGCAATTCCAATGACCGAATTAAATTTTCCAGTTCGAACATCTGCTACAGCTTGAGGCCATGGCATAGTATTATAATCAATTTTGTAACCTGCTTTTTCATATGCTAGTTTCATCATTTCTACTAAAATTCCAGGGGCTTCATCTTTAGCCATGCAGTTATAAGGACACCAAATATCTGCTCGAGCTGAGATAATTTTTTCAGCGTAAGTATTTATTGGTAAGGATATTATTGATAAAAAACAAATAGCATAGAGAAATAGTTTCATATGGTTAATTCCTTGAGGATAAATTGTTATACATTAGTGTATCAAAATTTAGATTTTTTTAAAGAATATACATTTAAAACCCGAACAATAAAGTGAGGTTTAATTTATTTTTTGAGGTTTAGATGCCCTTGGCATTACGCCATTTTTACAATTCAATATTTCCAGTCGCAATAGTACTCGCGCTGATGTCTATTATTTTATATTCATACCAATATGATCAATTAGAAATTCACAAAAAAGAATTAACTAATTCAGTTGAAATGTTGAGCAGGAATATTGATGATCGTTTTTTCAAAATGACTAGAGCAGCAGCAGAATATGTAAATAGAAGAAATACTTTGGATGAAGTTATAAACTTCGCACAAGAAGGAGTTTTGTCAAGCTTTATAGATGCATACGTTTCTAATCTTGAACTTAATGTCCAAATTTCTAATCCTAAAAATATTACAATTTATAAAAGTTGGGACTCCCTAAATTTTGGAGAAATTGCTCCTAAAATAGAGCAGGGAGAATTTCAACCAAAAATTATAGATCTTCAAGGTAAGAAACACTTTGCCGTTGGACTAAAGATTCAAGATTCACATCTCAAACTTTTAGGATACATATTGGTTGCCAGTAAAATAGACAATGAATTTTTGAATGATATTAAACTTAGTAAAAATGATATTATAAAAATTGGTATTGGAGACGAAGTTATCAGTCAATCTGGCAACTCAGATCAAAGTGATTTTTCGGCAAGGTCCTATTTAAAAATTAATCCAAATATATGGGTAGACATTTACCATCACCCGGTAAACTTTAATTTTTTTGGAAGTGAAGCTAAGCATGGTGTACGAAATACAATTATTATTTTACTCGTCACATTTTTTATTTTTAATGGATACTCTATTTGGAAATCTACTGATTTTTTAATCATAGACCCAATATTAAAAATACAATCTGTAATTATTAACGATACTGATAGTAAGTTCTTAGAGGAATTGCCTAAAAATGAAATTGGGGAATTAGGAAGAGAATTATTAAAACAGAAAAATGAAATTTTATTTAAAAATAAGGATCTAATTTCAGTTTCGGAAGAATATAAAAAAGAAGCGACTTTAGTTAAAGTTTTGTCTCATGACCTTTCGACTCCATTAACAGTTATTAAATTAACTATATTAAAATTACGAAAAGAATTAATTGAAGTAGAGACTCACGTTTATAAATTAGATAGAATTATGAATCAAGTGCACAATATTGAATCTATCTTAACTCATGTTAAAGAAATGAAAGCTTTAGAAAGTGGGAAAAAGAAGCTTGCAGTAGTAGAAATAAAATTTAGTGATGCAATTTATGAATTGGCCGCTGATTTTTCAGAAAAACTTAATTCTAAAGAATTAACTCTAGATTGGATGCCATCTGAAGGGAAAACACTCTTTGTCGCAGAAGCAACTTCTTTTCACTCCAGTGTACTTTCTAATTTATTATCTAATGCGATTAAATTTTCAGAAAGAGGCTCGAAGATTGAATTACGCTGTCGAGAAATAAATGGTTTGACCAGAATTGATGTGAGGGACTTCGGGCCAGGAATTCCTATAAATTTACGAGAACATTTATTTTCTCCAACTCATGAAACAAATCGTGAAGGATCAGAAGGCGAAAGAGGAACTGGCTTTGGCATGTCTATTGTACAATTTTATACAAATCTTTATGGTGGAACTATTGAATTCTCAACCAAAACAAAAGATGAATCCCTAACAGATCACGGGACAACCTTTAGTATAATTTTAAAATCGAAGCGAGAGGCTGCCTAAAGAAAAATTTCATTAGCAATTTTTCTTTCATTATAATGCGAGGCCATGGTGTGTCCGTAGGCCCCAGCATTATCTATAACAACTAATTCTCCGGCCTTTAAAGAGGGAAGTTTTCTTTTAGTTCCAAAACAATCTGATGTCTCACAAATTGGGCCTACGATATCGGTAATAATGAGTTTTGCCGATTTCGTGGCTGGCAATACATCATGATGAGCTTCATAAAGTGCTGGGCGAATAAGGTCGTTCATACCAGCATCAATGATAGTGAAGTGGCAGTTGTCCGAAGTCTTTGTTCGAACTACACTTGAGACCAATACTCCCATTTTTCCAACCAGAATTCGGCCTGGTTCAAAGACTATTCTCGGAGTGTGTTCAGTTTTTGAATAATAATATTTATGAAGGGCCTCACTTACAGTTTTCATATAAGTATCAATGGATGCCAATTTAGCGCGTTCTGCTTGAGTATAATCAATTCCAAGGCCTCCGCCTACATCGAGAAATTCAAGTGGAATATCAATACCTAAGGCCAAAGTTGAAAGTTCTTTGATTGCCGAAACTGTTGCTTTTAAATCTGTAAGCTGGCTTCCAATATGAATGGAGAGTCCTACTAAAGTTGTGTGAGTCCAAAAACTTGGTACGGCTAAGGCTTCAATGATATCAGACTTAAGAAGACCAAACTTGTGAGTTTTATTTCCCGTAGAAATATGTTTATGGGTCTTCGCATTGACTTGCGGGTTTAACCGAAAGGCAACTCGCGCGATGCGTTTTTCTTTTAAAGCAATTTGATTAATTAATTCTAGCTCTTCAATTGATTCAACGTTGAATGAATAAATTCCGCGCTTACTGCATTTAAGTGCAAATAGAATTTCACTGGCCGTTTTGGCCACTCCGGAAAACACAATTTTCTGAGGATCAATTCCGGCCTTTAGGGCCTTTTTCAATTCTCCAATTGAGACAACGTCGGCCCCACTGCCTAACTTGTTTAAATGGCCCAATACTTCTGAGTTAGAATTGGCCTTTACAGCATAACAAACTAAGGGAGAAGGAATTTCGTGAGTAACTGCAGCTTTAAAAAATGTCTTATAATATAAGTCTAAGGTTTTTTTGCTATATAAATAAAAGGGAGTGCTGTGCTTTTTGGCTATTTTGTCTAAAGCAATTCCGTCAAAGGTAAGACTATTTTTTTTGTATTGGAGAGGAGTTGGTAGTATATTTTTCATAGCAATGATCCTAAAGCGAAAATTATTATGAAGAAAGAAAAAACTCCTCCAAAAGACCAAAAAAATCATGGGGAAACATCATCCATATTTAAACTGGTCAACCCTTTCGCCCCAGCAGGAGATCAGCCGCGTGCAATTGCTGAGATGATTGAGGGCTTCACCACTGATAAAAAAACAAAACAGACTTTACTGGGAGTCACTGGTTCTGGAAAAACGTTTGTCATGGCCAATATTATACAGGCCCTAGGGAAAAAAACTTTAGTCATGGCCCATAATAAAACCTTGGCCGCTCAGCTCTATGCAGAATTTAAAGAATTTTTTCCCCATAATGCCGTTGAGTATTTCGTGTCTTATTACGACTATTATCAACCAGAAGCCTATGTCGCTGGTTCCGATACTTATATTGAAAAAGATTCTGCCGTCAATGACGAGATAGAAAAATTGCGCCATAGTGCTACCCGAAATCTCATAGAACGAGACGATGTCATTGTCGTCGCTTCTGTTTCATGCATTTACGGGATCGGTTCAAAAGATGAATATGCGGCGATGAAAGCTAGTATTGCAGTAGGTGATACTCTTGACCGCGATGATTTCTTAAAAACCTTAGTGGCCATTCAATATGAACGAAATGATATTGATTTTTCGAGAGGATGCTTTAGGGTTAGGGGTGATACTGTCGAAGTTTTTCCTTCCCACGAAGAAAGTAATGTCGTGAGAGTAGAATTCTTCGGAGATGAAATTGACTCTATTTCAATTGTCGATCCACTTAGAGGAAAAGTTCTACAAAGTTTAAAAAAGGAAACCATTTATCCTAAGTCTCATTATGTTGTGGGCCAGGAAAAAATGAAAGATGCTCTTGAGGCCATAAAAATTGAATTGCGTGAACGGATTCAAGAATTTATTAAAGCTGATAAATTGCTGGAGCGTCAGCGCATTGAACAGCGAACTCTTTACGACATAGAAATGATGGAAGAATTAGGGTTTTGTTCTGGGATTGAAAACTACTCTCGTCATTTAACTGGTGCAAAAGCCGGTGATCCTCCTCCAACCTTAATTGATTATTTTGACCGCGATTTTTTAATGATCATTGACGAGTCTCATATCACTGTCTCTCAGACTGGAGGAATGTACAGAGGAGACCGGGCACGGAAAGAAAACTTAGTGAATTATGGCTTTAGACTTCCTTCGGCCCTTGATAACCGTCCCCTAAAATTTGATGAATTTGAAGAGCGCCAAGATCTTACCATGTATGTTTCGGCCACCCCTGGAAATTTTGAACTTGAAAAAACCAATGGTGAATATGTTGAGTTAATTATTCGTCCAACGGGATTACTAGATCCCGTCATTGAAGTCCGTGAAGCAGAAACGCAAGTTGATGATATTTTAAAAGAAGCCAGGCTCGTCATTAAAAAAGGTCAACGTGTATTGGTTACTACCTTAACTAAAAAATTAGCAGAAGAGTTAACGAAATATTTTAGTGCTAGTGGAATAAAGGTTCGTTATCTCCATTCTGATATCGACACTCTTGAGCGCATGGAAATTATCCGCGATCTTCGCCTTGGAGAATTTGATGTCTTAGTTGGAATCAATCTTTTAAGAGAAGGCCTAGATATTCCAGAAGTTTCTTTAGTGGGAATATTAGACGCAGATAAGGAAGGTTTTTTGCGGTCAGAGAGATCTCTCATTCAAACGATCGGTCGGGCCGCGAGAAATTCGGAAGGGAGAGTTCTGCTTTACGCCTATAAAATGACGAAAAGTATGGAAAGAGCTATAAGCGAAACCAATCGCCGAAGAAAAATCCAAGAAGAACATAACCAAAAACATGGAATAACTCCAAAAACAATTTTAAAAAGTGTCAGTGGTGGTGTAATTGAAACACTTCGAGGTTCAAAGAAAGGAAAAAAAGAAAAGATAAAAGTTGAAGCAACGAACCTTAGCCCCGAAGCACTAGATAGACGAATTGAAGAATTAAAAAAATTAATGAAAGAAGCCTCTCGAGATTTGCGATTTGAAGATGCGGCTAAAATCCGTGACGAGATTAAGACTGTTACAGATTTAAGGATTTTATTATAAATACCAAATGGAGTGATTTATTTAATAATTCACATTTTTTTTTCATTGAGAAAAGTGCGTCCTTAAGTGATCAGGATGTTGAATTAGTAACTCGCTTTTTTTATGAAAATAGTGAAACATTTCATCCGGAACGAAAAAAAGAATTTTTACTCGGAAGACTTTGTGCTTCGAGAGCATACGAACAACTCACAGGATTAGAATTAATTTCTCTCCCAGTTAATTCAGACCGTTCTCCCAATTGGCCTCCTGATATTTTGGGAAGTATTTCACATAATCAATTTTTAGTGGGTGCTGTCGTCTCTGATTCAAAGAATTTAATTGGCGTAGGAATTGATTTTGAAGTTGTAGGACGAGCAAGACCAGAGCTAACTCGGTATATAACAAATAGTCAGGATCTTATGGTTCACCAATCTTTAAATCAAGAGGAGTTGCTTACAATTATTTTTTCTGCCAAAGAGTCCCTTTATAAAGCACTTTATCCAATTGTTAAAAAATTCTTTGGGTTCGAATCAGCAGCTCTTAGAGAAATTGACTGCGGAAAAGGTGAGTTTACCATTGATTTAATCACTCAGATCTCTGAAGATTTTGGTCCTGAAAAGCGATTTCAATTTAAAGGTCGATTTTTAATTTCATCTCAAAATTGTTTAACAGTTTTAGAAATTCTTAGATAAAAAATTAATTATTTATTTCATTGTTATTATTTTTTTTATAAATTTCAATTAGGTATTTATATTCTTCGGTGAAAGTAAATGAGTCCTCGTCTGTTTCTGATTCAGTTTCTAGTGAGCAATTCCCTGGATTAAAAGCAGCATTTAACGATGAGCAGTTAAAATGTGCCTTACACTGAATGCGGTCACAGACTAAAGTTTTTCCTTTGAATGGAGAGTAGGGAGAAGGAATAGTTGATTCAAGTGAATTTTCTAAATTCATTTGACAAATATTTTGCTTTTTTACGTCATAAGCAAAAGGACACATGAAGTCTATAAGTTGTTTTTTGAAATTATTGAGATTTGATTTATTGACTAAGTACTGATGAGTTGAAGGAAAAGAGTAGAGAGCTTCAAGTGCTCCGAGTTCACAAGTAACATTCGTATTGGATCCACAAAATAATTTATAGGCCGGGTATCCCCCTGCACTCCAATTTCCCCAATGTCCTTTATAAGAAGAATTGTCTGGCTTCATTCTCGTGCAGTTTTTTGAACAACTTTTAGGAGTTGTAAAACTTAAATTATTCGTTGAGCTTTTTTTATTTATATTGGCGTTATAATCAAATGACCAAAATTTTTCATTTTCATTTTCATTGCCATAGAGATATTGAAAGTCTGTAGAGGTAAGAGCGGCCCATACTGCGATTTTTAATTTACGAGCTAAGTTGGGAGCTAACTTTATTCCAGCATTGCATCCATGTATAAAAATAAATGAACTATTATTTACTTTTTTTGCAACATCATCCCAAAGATCGTCTTTTTCATTTAACAGTTGGTAGACCCAAGAGTTTGAATCGAGGGAGGCACCTGAGAGCGCATTTGAATGAGCAAAAATATCAATTGAACTTATTTTTTTTACATCTTTAATCGCCGTTTTTATTAATTCAGGTTTTAATAATCCTGATTTGCTCGAAAGTATTTTGAATCCACTTTTTTTTATAATTTGCTCGTCATCTCCTCGTCCAATAATAATGACTTGTTCAACAGATGATTTCTCTAAGTAGATATTAGCTTTTGTGATGAGCGAATAAACAAACATTTCACCTAAGTTCTCAGGATATCCAGCTATGAGAATATGGGTTGGGTAATTTGGGTTAATTTTTTGAACATTCGATGCAATAAAACCAGCTAGTAAATTATTACTTAAGAGAAATAGACTTATTAGTAAAAATATTTTTTTCATATGGCCCCTATTGATTGTCTCAATTCATTCCATATCAAAGACTTAACAACTCAGAATAGGTCACTATAAATTTTACACTGAATGTCTAAATCAATTTATCACGTGTTAATCTTCTTCAAGCTCAATTTTAACAAAGTGTTTGATTTTAATATTCAAAGGAGAATTTATGTCTGTTAAGTTTTACAAATCAGCTATCAGTGCTTTACTCATCACAACTTTAACGGTGACAACTACTCATGCAGCTATTAATCAATCAACAGTTGCAACAAGTAAAAATGTTTCAAAAATCAATGAACTTAAAAACTTTTCTCAAGTGGAAAGTGTATTTAACCAATACCAATATGAAATGGATGGCTGGGATGGCTCGAATGCCTATACTAAGAAAGATGCAGACCTTAGATTAAATGAAAATTTACAAGACCTAATTTCTTCTGGTGTTACTGAGCAAGAAATACAATCAGTAATGGAAAGTAGAATTATTAGTACAGCTAAAAAAGCTGAATATAGAAAGATGATGGAATCTCTTAAGATTCAAAATGCTTCTAGCCAAAAAATCACTCAAGCTGCAGTAAACTTAATGAGTGACTCAAACGCAACTGGTGCAGCTTTTGGTTCAGGTGTTGGTGTTAACTATAAAAAAATAGCAATGATCGTAGGAGCAGCAATTGTAGCGGCCGTTACTGTAATGCTTGTTAAGAGATATATCGATTGTAAAATTGCTTCTGGAATTGATGGAGCAAAAACTAAAGGTGATACAGGAGCAACTGGTGCTACCGGAGCTGCTGGAACTGTTGGCGCTCAAGGGATCCAGGGGATTCAAGGCCAAAAAGGTGATAAAGGGGATAAGGGAGATAAAGGTGACCGTGGTGAGACTGGTTTAAAAGGGGATAAGGGAGATAAAGGTGACCGTGGTGAGCAAGGAGCGAAAGGTGAAACTGGAGCTAATGGTAAAGACGGAAAAGACGGAAAAGACGGTAAAGATGGATTGAAAGGAGATAAAGGTTCAGACGGATCGAACGGAAAAGATGGATCGAATGGAAAAGACGGATCGAACGGTAAAGACGGATCGAACGGTAAAGATGGTTCGAAAGGTGATAAGGGAGATAAAGGTTCAGACGGTTCAAATGGTAAAGACGGATCGAACGGTAAAGATGGTTCGAAAGGTGATAAGGGAGATAAAGGTTCAGACGGTTCAAATGGAAAAGACGGATCAAACGGTAAAGATGGTTCGAAAGGTGATAAGGGAGATAAAGGTTCAGACGGATCGAACGGTAAAGACGGATCGAACGGTAAAGATGGTTCGAAAGGTAAAGATGGTTCGAAAGGTGATAAGGGAGATAAAGGTTCAGACGGTTCAAATGGTAAAGATGGATCGAACGGTAAAGATGGTTCGAAAGGTGATAAGGGAGATAAAGGTTCAGACGGTTCGAATGGTAAAGATGGATCGAATGGAAAAGATGGTGCTAAAGGTACTGATGGTAAGAACGGTAAAGATGGTTCGAAAGGTGATAAGGGAGATAAGGGCGATAATGGTTCTGGTGGATCAAATGGTAAAGATTGTTTACCAGGTCAACCAGGTTATAAAGTAAAATAATATTCTTTTATAATACTCTCCATGTACAAGTATTAGGATTATAATTTATCAAAAAGCCCAGATTATTATCTGGGCTTTTTTTTTACCTTTTTAAAATTATAAAAGGACAAAATTGCTTGGTAAGTACATTGTTCATCTGTTTAAGTTGTTTAAGTTGAATGTCTAAAATATTTACAGTGTATAAAGATTAAACAATCTTTAACTGCCTAACTATCCATTATGTAAGACATTTATTTGGCGATATTCTTGCTTAATAATCATAAAAATACTCTGAGAGAATTATTATGAAAAAATGGAATATGCTATTAATTATTTGTTTGTTGATGATTAGCGTAGCAAACGCAAAAGTTAAAAAACATTCAGCTAAAAATACAAATATTAAGACAATAACTAGGCAAACAGTTGTCCTCAATCGAGGTGAAACTAAATTATCAGTCATCAGTGAAACGAAGCAAGTTGAAATTCCAGTTGAAAAAATTAAAGATGTGGTAGAAGAGAACCCCTCATTAAATTTACTTTTTACTAATGAAGTTACTTCTACGCCAATTATAAATGCAATCGTTGAAGCTGTAGCACCACCTAAAGTTGAAAAAGTGGTAATAGTTCCAATTGCTGAAGGATACAGTCTTTCAGATTTATCAAAGTTTTCAAATGATAAAGAGGTTTTAATTTCTTCATTTGATAATGATGAGAAATTGAGAATTCAAAATAAGTTTTTGAGTAAAGATGAAAATGTAAGAATTCAAAAAGTTTTTAATGGAAATCTATTATCTTTTTTAAACAATAAAGATGCACACTGTGAAGCAAGATATATTGATCAGCTGTTGATGGATTTGGCAAAAAACAAAATTGCGACTTCTCTAGATGAAGTTGTAGATGTCTTTAAAATGTTAAGAGTTAATAATATTATTGATGACGTCTTTTATGATATCTTAGAAAATTTAACAAAGGATCATTTTGCATTTTTAGGCATAGACTTAAATCGAAATCCAATTAGAAATATATTTAAAGACTATGAATTAAAGTCAAAGGATTATGATTTAAAAGTTCTTTTTTCTTCATTTAAAAATTACCCCGATGAAGTTAATAGTTGTTCATATATCGAATTAATTAAAATGAGAGATTCGGTTGGTATTGAAAAGGATTCAATTGTAACTAAATCTAAAATTCTAAAGGATTTAGCTTTTTCGGCATTGTCAAAAGATATTATTTCTCTTGAAACTTACAATAAAATAAAATTCCTAGGTATTGATAGTACTTTAAGCAAACGAAATGTTTGGTTGAATGATTACATTAAGATTATTTTTAATGCAAAAAATAAAATGATTCCCTTTAAGAGAACTTATAATGTAATTAACCTAGAAGATGAAAGTTCATTTTCTAGTGAAAGGTTGAAACGTTTCTCACAAATAACTAGACGTAAAATACTTTATCAGAAATATGATGAAAACCAAATAATACTTCTTTCTCAAGCAATGAAAAAAGCATCACAAAGGATGGGAGTCGATCCAGATACTAAAACAGGTATTCCATATATAGTTCAAGAATTTAATATAGTTAATGAAGCAGGTGAGACAGAGAACTATGTAGAGAAAATTGAATTAGATACTCAAAGTCAGTTTAATTTAGCGAGACGATTATTACGAAAAGATATTGTAGCTCTACAAATGATGAAAAGCTTTCAAAGAGTAAAAATATCTTATGAAGACCTGGTCGTTGCTTCACTTGAGACAGGTTATATTTCACTAGATGATATTGAATATGTTGTTAAGTATGATGATCTTTGGAATTCAACTATTTCCAAAACAGAACGCTTGATGAGAATGACATTTAAAATTGCAGGTTATGGAACATTTTTCTTGCCACCACCGTGGAACGTAACAACTGCCTTAGCTTTAAGTATTGTTGAAGGAATTGTAGATAGTAAAAATATTAATGGAGCATCAAATGACAACCCAAACACGTTTATTGAATAAGTTGATTTTTGGAGTGCTGCTCCTCTCAAGTGTAGCAAAAGCAGAAAATACAACTTGTCCGAAGAATTTCGATGTTGTTGAAAGAGATAGTAAAGAAGGTTACTCCCTTGTGAGTAAACGTCTTGATGATTTAAATTGTAGTAATACATTTGAAGGATCACATTTTAAAATTGTAAATGGAACAACTGACGAAGCAATACGATTTGATGATAAAAATGCAAAGTTAGTTGGAAAAGCAGCTAATGTATACTATCACCTAACCGTTGCTCGAAATTATTGGATTAACAATATAAAATCTGATTATGTATCGAGTCTTGCTCAAATCGTTGTGAGATTAGATATCACAAACGCCTATTCTAATGTTCGCCATTTTAAAAATGAAGAATTAGAAAAGAATTTTAATAATGCTTGGTCTGTTCCAGAAGGTGAAGAGCCTAGTTTCATAAAAAATCCTAAAAAATGGGGAAAGGAAATTTGGTTTAGTCCAATGAAGCAGATTCAAACGCGAAATTTGATTGAATCAGATGGAAGCAATCCAGTTCATGAAAGTTTAGTCCTAATTAAAGATCCTCTAATAGATTTCAGTACAAACAATGCGATTTATACTGGAATGAGTATGCTGGTAGCTCCGGCAATTAATCAGAGTTACTTACTGGATAATGCAATTACGAATCTTGGTTTCCTAGCTGTTCTATACGGTTCAATTGAAGTGACAAAACATATGGATAAGTTTTTTGTGGATAAATATTACTATATTGAAACAGCAATGGTGCCGGAAATTATTTATCATGAATATGCTCATATTGCGATGTCTGATCATTTGAAAACTGTGCATTCAGTTCCAGTGATTGAAGGGATGGCGGATTATTTTGCCTCTGTAATTGCAAAAAGAGATAAGATGTATGAGAAGATGGATAATTTTTCAACTAACCGATTTAAAAATGTAAACAATAAGTCACTTTATTCTCCCTATTTAGAAGGAGCATGGAATGCAACATCTGATTTTACTTTAAGCCTTTTGTGGAAAGGTAGAAACGAGTTTGATATTATTAACAAAAAAAGACTAGCGAAAGGACAGCCAATAATTGCAGATTATGATCAATTAGTTTTTAAATCTCATTTTGAATTAGATGAAACATCAGATATTTCAAATGGATTAACAAAGGCATTAGTAAACACTTGCCGTGAAAACTGCCAATCGATTAGGGCCGGAATAAATACGTTACAGTATGTTTTTGAGCAAAAAGGATTGAATTAATCTTTTGAATATTCTTTGGTCAGGAGCTTTGAAGTTAACTTTGAGATCCTGACCCTACAATCAATTGAATGTACATAATCAAGTAGAACTTCTTGTAATTCTTCTCCAAAACCTAGTTTAAAAGCAAAATCATCAGCTTCAATCTGAGCAGTCAATGTATCTATTTTTTGTTCAGTATGCTGATAATATATATGTCCCATTTCATGTGCAAGTATAGCAACAGCGTGAAATGAGCTTGCAGACTTTAGCAACTTTATTAACTCTGGAAAAACCAAAATTAAATGTTGATTTTTTGTGCTTCCGATAGCACAACTTAAATGTGCCTGGCAGGGTATAAAGAACGTTGGATATTTAATAAAAAATTGAATTTTTTCATCATCAAAAGAATCTAGCAAAATTTCAAAACTCCTTCTGATAATCCGATCTTCCACAATCCAATGATGATTTGAATCACTAAAAAATGATTTTTTAAATTTTTCTTTTATTTTTGCAGGATTTTGTGAATTTCGTTTAAAATATTCAAGCATATAAAGTTATCGGTGCTTTCAAGTATACTTTGAATTTTTGACTTAGTTGACTAGAATCCTTGGGAACAAAGGAGTCACTTTAAGTTAATTTGGAGTTCTGCTAAAATAGACTTAGAGGAAAAAAATGTTTTATTTAAAAAATTGTCTGACTATTTTATTGTTTTTGTTATCTTCACAAGCTTTTAGTATAGAGTCTTCAAATGGTTTTATCGTAACAGGTAATGATGATCGTTTTCGAGTTATTTCTCCAGAGAAATTTAGGTCTCCAATGGAAGTTATAATTGAAAATAAAACTCTCGTAAGATTAATTGGAAAAGTTATTGTGAACAATAAAACAATTATTGGTTTTACCTCTATAGAGCCAGAAAAATATCAGCGAGTCATGGTTCCGTTAAAAAAAGGTGATTTGCTCCATTTTATTCCGCTGAGTCCTTCATTTCAAGAAGTTGAATTAATCGTAGGAAATAAAACGTATGAAATCCCTCCCAAAAAATAATGTAGTAAAAACGATTCTGGTCATTTCAGATTTACATTTGAGTGCAGGTTTAAATGTAAATAATAGAAAAAATTTTTTAGAAGATTTTCATTACGATAAAGAACTTATTGAATTTATCGAATATCACTCAAGTGGGCACTACCTTGATAGGGAAGTTGAGTTGATAATTAATGGAGATTTTTTTGATTTATTAGCTGTTCCATTTGTTAAATATTTTGATGATGAATTTTGGAGCGAAAATGCAGCTTTAGATAAATTGAAAATGATTCTTGAAGCTCATGGGGGAGTTCTCGATGCACTTAAAGATTTTTTATCTTATCCAAATAATAGGATCGTTTATATTATTGGAAATCACGATGCCGAATTTGTTTTTGAAAGTTTAAGAGACTTTTTAATAAATAGTTTTAATGAGTTAGATAGACAAAAATTTCGGATTCTACTTAATGATGAAACAGTCTACATTCCAGAAGAAGGAATTGTTTTAAAGCATGGACATGAATATGAATTGGCCCATCATTTTAGTGTCAATTCTTGTATTGCCACTGATATAAATCATAATAAATATTTTATTCCACCATGGGGTTCGTATTATGTCACTAGAGTCATTAATAAATTTAAAGAGGGTCGTGATTATATAAATGCAGTTAGGCCTGTTAATAAATTTATTATAAATGGAATGATTTACGACACACTCTATACATTTCGTTTTATTTTTGCAAATTTTTACTATTTCATGATGGTTAGATTTGTCATGATTTTTAAACAAAATGTAAAGTTAAGTGATGTTTTTGAAAGAGTAAAAAATGATATCCAATTATTTCAAAATTACGAGTCTCTTACTGAAGAATTTGTTACTAGTGATGAGAATATAAAAGCATTTATAGTTGGACACACACATGATCCAATTTTTCGTGAATATGATGATGGTTCAATATTTATTAATACTGGGACATGGACAAAAATGTATAATCTAGATTTTGGTAAAAATTTCAATGGAGCGAAGCTGACTTTTGCTCGAATTGATGTAAAAGATAAAACTACTGAAAAATTTACCAAAGAAGAGATTGATAAGATTGGTCGATTTGATCACCTCGAAATAAGTCTCAATGAGTGGCGTGGCCGAACCGATTTGCCATTTAAAGAATTCAGGTAATCTTAATCTGCTTCTAAATAACAAAGTTCCATGTAAATTGGGCCATGGGTTGAATTAAATGGAATTAATACAACTTGAGTTCCTGCCGGGTATTTAATTGAGTGACTTTTACCTTCAATCATTGAAGGAATGGCCATATTAGAGGTATAGCCCATAGTTTTTAAATCTCTTTTGGCATTTCCCATGATCATATTTACTATTTCACCACCTAGATCGTGGATATCTGAGACATAAGAAGTATAAGTTTCACCTAACATTGCACTTGCTACTTTAAAATAGGTTTCGTGTGGAAAAGAAAGTACAAGCATTGCCTTATAATGACATTTTGAACCATTTTTTTCTAATTCTCCACTTAAGCCAAGTACAGCTGAAACATCTCCTCTCGAGAGATCATCACTTTTAATGATAGGTTTTTGTGTTTCTAGTTTTGTAAAAACCATCGTTTCAAAAACGTTTTTAGCGGCATCAATAAATGGTTTAGAAAATTCTATGAAATGTGATTCTCCGCTCATACTATCTCCATCCTAAAGCCCTAGACTTTTCATTAATTCATCGATTGAATTTTGGTTTAATTTACCACTATCTTCTATTGCACAGGAAGACCGTTCAATATCTTTAAATTTCTCCGAAAGCCAAGTCAGCCTAGTGACAAATGCTTTCGTATTAATCTTACTCATCGATTTATCATTCCCAGCACGCAGAGATTCGTTCATTTTTCTTAGCATATCTAATGAATCAAATAAAACTGCAACCACTACTTCAATAAGTGGGATTTCTTTAATTTGTGACGATTTATAACCAATCACTTTTCCTAACTCGCAAAATGTTGCAATTTCGGTGGCACCAATAGATTTTGCAGCACCCATAATTCTATCAATAACTTGTCCAAACTTTTCGAGCTCTTTTGTATTGCTCGGATTTTCTTCAATTAATGCCAAGGAATTTTCTAGTGAATCAAAAAGTGAATTGGCTTCTTCACAAAAGTCATCGACTATTTCCTTCATGGCTGGATCGTTTAAAATATTCATTTAATTATCTTTTACTATTTAATTCTTATTTAAAAATACGATCAATTTTTTCTTTAAGTACAGCTGCAGAAAATGGCTTGACAATAAAATTACTGACGCCAGCTTTAACTGCAATAACAACGTTACCTTGTTCTGCTTCAGCTGTAATCATGAGGAATGGTAATTTCTCTAAACCTGGAGTCGATCTTACGTTTTTAAGTAAATCTAACCCAGATAATTGTGGCATGTTCCAGTCTGAAACAATGAATTCGTATGGCTTACCTTCTTTAATGGCACCTTCAATCATAGGCCATGCAGTAGCACCATCATCAGCTTCACTTATATTGGTAAATCCAATTTGAGAAAGCATATTTTTAATAATTTTTCGCATAGTAGACATATCGTCTACTACTAGAATTTTGATATCCGCTTTTAAGGCCATGAAGGTCTCCCGTCAGAATGAATTACGCTGCTTTTTTTACTTCAATTTTATCGGTATTTATTAAAGTAACTAAACTATTAAATACCTTTTCGCCAAAATTAAATTCTAATCCTGGGCTAAATGTTTTATTTTTCATACTTAAGATTATAGATCGAATTGGTTGTTTGTTTCCATTAATTTTTCCAGAAGAGTACTCAAAAAGATGAGAAATAATTCCTACAATTAAAGAGAGCTGTTCAATTGAATCTCCATTTTTCATTGACGGAAATCCTCCACCATCGACTCTTTCGTGATGATCTAGAATAATCTTTTTACATCTTTCACTCAATTCCAACATACTTTTTTTAATGAGATGGTTGCCTAAAATTGTATGTTTTTCAAAAAGTTTCCTATCTTTTTGACTCAAAGAAAGAAGAGGGGACCTTAGCATTTTTAATGGCAACTGCGTATAACCAATATGAGAGAGATAGGCTCCACAGATAATATCGGCCAATGCTTCTGTGTCTTGAATATTTGAGGTTTTAGAAAAAAGATAGGAAGTGGCCACAATACGATTTAAAAAATTATCAGTTTTTAAATGTGTTTTACATAAATGAAGCGCAAGCGAAATGGTATGGGATTGAGTAACACTAAATGTGAGAATATCTACTCGGGCGAATTCAATTATTTTTTCAAAATTATCTGTTTCGCAGGCCAATTCAAATTCACTTTGAAATGCAAATTTACCCATTTTTTCGTCATACATTTCTTTAAGTTTTATGTTCATGATTCGTTCTTTTTCTAACTCGTGAAGTTCTCTTGATTTCAGAGAAGGGATTTCTGATTCATGGTATTCTTGAGCTGTTAAAAAAGTACGGCGTTGTTTTTTTAAAATTGCGAGTTTTCCTCCTTTTTCCAGAAGGTAGCTTAAAAATGTGTCTAGCTCTTTAGTGAGAGGCCGATTTCCATTTAAAAAAAGGCTATATTTTTTGTGAATTGGGTTAAAGACATAGAGTTGAAAAGGAAAAATATTTTTCTTTTTTAAATTATCACGATCTATTGCAAAAAAATCATATTCAGTTTTCATTTTTTATCCAGCTTTTTTGCGGTTAAAGAGTCCTGAGAATAAGCTTTTAATTTTATTTTTTTCAGGAAGAGTTTCTTCTACCGATTTTTCAGGCTCAACTTCACTTAATTTTCTTATGAGTGTATCTAGCATAGCTGTTCTTGCCATTTCAAGAGAGACAGTAAGTCCCAATTCATCTTTTGCTCTAACACCTTCAGGAAATAGTAGG
Organism: Bacteriovoracaceae bacterium; assembly: GCA_947377285.1. Taxonomy (GTDB): domain Bacteria; phylum Bdellovibrionota; class Bacteriovoracia; order Bacteriovoracales; family Bacteriovoracaceae; genus Bacteriovorax. The sequence continues at coordinate 3,007 of CANCFT010000035.1, read as the reverse complement.
AGGGCAACTCCCATACGTTCTAATCCATCATAAAATGGGAATATGAGTTCAACTTTTTTATTGATTAATTCATTATCTGCCCATTTGGGTAGTTCAACATCCTCCCAAAATTCCGCCTGGTTTCCACTTTTATCTTTAATTTCACGACAAAGCCAAGTTGTCATAGTTTTGCTGAAATAAGCTGATAAAATATCGGATTGAGTTTTTCTGTCAATCCACCATTCTTTGAGTTCATTTTTAACGATAGAGTTACTAAAATGCATAAAGCTATCAAACACTTCATAATGTTTTTGATCAGAAGCTTTGAAAGTATAAAAAACAGTATAGGCTTTATATTTTTCAATAATTTCTTCAGAAATCATTTTATAAAAATCTTGATGCTTCGATTCTTTTTGGTAAATCAAATTGATAATATTTATTCCAAAATCAAATCCTCTAGGATTCATTTCAATGACTTTAAATGTTCCATCATCTTCTTCATTTCTGGATTTTCCATTTATTCCAGAATCATAATTTTCTTCTTCTCCAGAACTTTCACCTCGAGAGAGTGAGTTAAATTCTTCCTTTAATTTTCGATAATCAATAGTCTCTTCACCATAATCTTTTTTGTCTGGACCATTTTGAGTATCATCATTGGCACGCTTACTTTTTTGAAGTTGTAGTTGTGTGTTATTTCGACCTTGATCTAAATTGTCCCAATCATGTTCAGTCTTTTTACTTTCGCCACCACGATAAAATGAATCAATCTTATCAACTTTACCGTCGTGGGTTTTATTGGCATTTCCTTTTTCTAAGTCAAGTTGAGACTGGTTACTTTTACGATACGCCATATTTGGATCAGATTCTTCAAGATCAATTTTTTGACGTTCTTTTTCGGCCGCTTCAAGTTTTAATTGTATTGATTTTTTGCGATCGTTCTCTGAAGTATTTTCATCTTCAGATTTTTCTTTTTTTAGATAATCTTCTGCTTCCTTATCTTGTTTTAGCTTATCTGGTCTATCTCTTAAATCATTGTCTTCATCATTTTCATTGTCTTTGTCTTTCTTGTTAATATCTTTAAGCTTTTCACTTATTTCTAATTTCTTTTTCTCTTTATAGTCTTCTTCTTCATTGATAAGTTCTAATTTATTTTTAGGATCTAGATTGTATATCTCTTTAGTAGAAATATTTTTATTTTTATTTTCACCTATTTCACTCATCATAAGAGTACTTATTTTATCAGTAGAACCATTTTCACCAAGCATATTATTGTCGATTTTATCGACTTGTCCTTCGTGTGCATCAGTTTCATCCAGCTCTTCTAATTCAGCACGTTTTTTCTTTTCTAATTCAGCTTCTATAAGATCAAGATCAATGGACTTTTCTTTTTGGTTAAGTTCAGAATTATCGTATTCTTTTTTTTCAGTATAATCCTCTGATTCTTCTTCGACTGATTCATTGTTGAGAATTTTACCTTTAAGAAATCCACCTATGTCTTCAGCTTCTTGGGCCTGTCTCTTTTTGGCTTCAGCTATGAGTGCATCTAGTTCATCGAGATCTTTTTGATGGTTTTTTGCTTTTTCTTCTTCTGTTAAATTTTCTTTAAAAACAGGGGCGTTATCTTCAGCAATGAGCTCTAGACCTTTTTTGCTTGGTTTTAATACTAAATCACCAGCGTCTTCTTCCTCAAAATTATTTCTGTTTTTTTCACCAGGCTCTAATTCAAGTTCTGTCAAACTTTTTCGTTTTGGTTTTAATTCAGCTTCTTCTTGTTCGAGGAATTTTATATTTGTATTTTTTAAATTTTGATCTTCTTCATTATTCAAAAGATCTGAATTTTTTTTGCTTTTTCCTCTCATGTACATATCAATATCATCTGGAACTGAACCTTCAGAGTTTTTTCTATCTGGTTCTTCTAATACGAGATTTGTTTCTTTATTTTTCTTTGATTTCCAATGAGTTTCAATGGCCTCTTCTTGAGCACTTGTTTTGCCTTTTAAATTTTCACCATAATCAATTTCATTTTCAGATTGATCAGTTTTAAACTTTGCTCTTCCTTCTTCTAGATAATTAACACTTACTTCTTCAGTTTGAGTTTTTTCAATAGAAAGATCTGATTTAGCTGCTGCTTGAGTCATGTCAAGAGTGCTTTTGATGACTTGATCTTTCTCTTCTTGATTTGAAACTGTAGATTTAATAGAGCGAAGTAATAATTTAACTTTGTAGAGAAGTGTTTTAGGAGGTGAGCTTTCAAGTATAGATTCTGTTAATCCAATCTTAACAAATTTTACCAGTGTTTTCGCTGGAATTTCTTTTGGAGTTAAAAGAATAACTTTAGAATGGCTCTTCGCTATAGAGTTTTTATTATCTTGAAGAAATGTAGCACATTTTTTTGCGTTAGAAAATGCAACTAAACATTGGCCAGAAGAGCCTACAAATTGCATTAATTCCTTTGCATCATCAATGATTGATATTTCAATATTTTCATCGTTGGCAATAGTTTGCAGTACTTCATTTAATTTTTGAAGTGGCTCCGACATTGGGGGGACGATGACAAGTTGTTTTTTGTTTTCCATTCTAGGGATCATTTCGTCTATTTCTCCTCTAAAGATTAGGATTTTTAAATAGGATTTTTTATTAAGTTCTAAGCCTCGGAATTCCCAATATATGAGATTTAGTCAACCGTTTGTGTCGGGTAAGCTTAAGCTAAAAATAATTCCTAAAGTTCTTTTTTGATCTTCCGAAAATTAATTTAATCAAAAGCTGAGTCATGGTGACGACGCTTGAAACCAATTTCTAGTTGAGCACGGATGCTCGTTGAATAGCTCGCAAAGAGTGTTCAAGACCAAGGAGGGATACTCGAATCTACAGGGAGGATCTTCATGGGTTTACGTATCAACACGAACGTTACATCACTAGCTGCTCAACGCACATTAGGGGTTAACAACACTGAACAGGCATCTACATTAGGTAAGTTGTCTTCTGGTTCTAGAATCGTAAAGGCGGCAGACGATGCTGCTGGACTTGC
>CANCFT010000034.1 GCA_947377285.1 Bacteriovoracaceae bacterium | reverse complement strand
AGAGAAGAGAAAGAAAAGTTAATTAAGTCTCAGCCTATAATCAATGCAGAAAATTCTAAAATTCAGGAAAATGAAAATATTCCAGAATTAAATATAAATCAAAAGGAAATAGATGAAAATAGTGATAATTTGAAATTATCTAAGAGCGAAGAGCTTAAAAAATCCAAAGAGTTAAGAAAATCAAAAAAATCACAAAATGAAAAACAACCAACAACTAGTAATAGTGAACCACCATTTTTGGATAGGCCTCCAGTAAAGCCAGAAAATTCTTCTCCAATTGAACAAGCAATACCAACTAAATCAACATTTTATTTATCAGGTACATATTTTGATGAATATTCAGAAGCTAATGGCTTAGTCTTTACAAAAACGAATTTACGAAACTTAGGATTTGGAGCTCGTTATATTATTGAGGAATTAACAGATAAGCCACGGGTGTTACGCCTGGCCATGAGGGTTGGGGTTCCAGTTCTCAAGCAAAATTACAAATTTCCAGTTTATAGAGCAATTGAATCTGAAATTGGACGCGCTAAAATATTCAATGATTTTCAGGTTTTTGCAGGCCTTGATTATTCACCAAGCTATTTTGTCAACCTTCCTGGCTTTGGAGAACGTCTACAAGTTTTTGCAAATGATTTCCTATGGATAAAATTGGGTGGAGGTTATAAAAGGCTTATTAAAGATAAAGAGTTTGTTTTCCGTGGAAGTTACTTAAAAAGCTTGGCCATGAGTAGTAACCAAAAACAGACCTTTTCTGCAAATAGATTTTCATTTACAGCATTTTGCCAACTTACCCCAAAGCATGGAATGGAAATAGGCTACCAGCAATCAAGCATTGATGGTGAAATCAAGGTCCTATCTAAGGGATGGCTACTTTCTTATGTCTTCAAACTTGAGAATTAATTACCTAGTTTATACTTTTATAAAAAAAAACGATAATTTATAGAGGAGAAACTTCCTTATGAATAATCTAGACAAAAAAGATAGCTTAAAAAATAAATTTAACTCAGCTGAAATATCAGTTGATCCTGAAATGAAATTCAAGATTAATGATGTAATGCTTAAATCAATAGCGAAAGATCTGCCAAATAAAGAACCTACTTTAACTATTTGGCTTACTTCAGCAGCAAGATTTATCAATATTCTCTACAAAATTTCAAAAGCCTTTATGGTTTTTTGTTGGGTCGAAGTTGTAAAACCAATTGCAAGAATTTCAGTAAAAACAATCTCTACATCTTTTAAAGCAATCAAATTAAAAAGGGAAAATAAAGAAATATCCATTGCAAGATATTTAAAAGATTTAGAAAACAAACTAGATTTAAAAGAGTTTCAATCAAAACATGAAGAATTCGAAGTAGATAATATAACAAAGAGTTATGAGGTATCTGTAGCAAAAAAATTTGATGATGGAGTCTGTAATGTTGCAATTCTATCTGATAAATCTGAATTCAAAAAATCTACAAAATCACTAGCATTTGCTGATGAAATATTTCTTACGATTTCTAACCGGTTGATTGAAAGTCGACTTATGTCAAATATCGACTATTTAAATATAACGACAACAATTCAAAAGAATGAAATAAATCATATGTTGGAGTTTGATCTTAAAGTTGCAGGTGTTAATTGGGCCACCGTATTTGCCAAATTTATTGGAAGTGAAATTCAAAATAAAGTAGAGTGGGTACAAGGAAATTCATTTGGTGAGCATACTCAGAACTTGACACAGATAAAAGATGTTTTTGTATTTTCAATTACTCATCAACGACTTGAGATTATTGAGGCAGCTGAAGATATTCAAAAATATTCAAGTATTCAAGGTAAGTTAAATGAAGATTTTCAGTTTCAACTTAATAAACAAAATAGTAATCAGGATTTATAAATGCGTTTAATAATCTGTTTTTTCATTTTTAGTTTTTCAGCATATGCTGATGGACTTGAAAGTTTTGAAAAATATAAAGAAAATTTCCCACTTCTCTTGAATGATATTTCTCGTATGGAAGAAGTTGTTAAAAAAAACAATGCTCCTCTTTATCAAGAAATGCTAACGAGTATGGTTTTAATCAAAAACCAATATGACCATCTATCGAATCCATTAAACTTAAAATCGTTTCATGATGATTCTGCTGAAAAAGGCTGGAGAAATATTGAAAGAATGTCTGGAGCTTTAATTTCAACTTGTGAATCTCGTGATTCTAAAAACAACATACTTTGCCAGAATGGTCTTGAAGAAATTAAAACACTGACACAGAATTCAAAATTATCTGATGATAATAAGGAAGCAGTAATAGTATTTATTGACGACTACTTATTACAATTAAACGCAATGAAAAATCTAAATGAAGATTTCATTTCACATTTTAATCAGAATGCTGAGAGTATAAATAAAAAAATAAAAGAGTCAGCTAATAAAATTCCAAAAATTGTCGTTAAAGTAAAGCCTGTTTCAGGTTTAGTTATATCTGCACCATCAATAAGTTTTGAGAAAATTAATTATTATATACTCGCACTTTTTGTGTTTGTATTTTCTTATATATTCTTTTTTGTTTTGAATATAAGTCGTAACCGAATCATTAATAAATTTTACACAAGTCTATTTACAGTAGGTAAAAAAAATAATCTCTATTTAAAAGTATATGGGAAACTACTTGCAGGGGATTCAAAGTTAGTTAACAAATTTCAAATGAGTCTTTTAAATACAGTAAATCTTTCAAGAGGAATTTCAAATAAAGCTCATATTAAGTTTAAAACTCAAGCAGATAATTTAATTGTTGAAGTAAATTTTTTTTCAGTGAGAGCAATTCAAACAGTAACTTCAATTCCCAAAGAGAAACTACTTAAGGAGAGTCTAGTCACACTCCAAGAGGTCGTTGAATCTCTCGGTGGTGAGTTTGTCTTCACCAACCGGTTTGATTCTATGGGAGAATTAGTTCAAAGTAGCTTATTACTTCAATTACCGAAATAATATAATTAGTTGCTAGGCAGTATCTTACATCCAGTAGATGTAGTGTCTGATAATTGCTTAGTTGTTAGTCCTGAGAGTGGACATTTTAAGTCTACTTTACAACGAGCACGACCATAGGGAAGTGTTTTATCAAAATAGTTCATACCGTTAGGAATTGTATCACCATCACCACCAACAATTTTATTAAGGGTCCATACACCTGTTACAGATGTTCTATTGTAACTCATACCCTGGACTTGGTTAAATATTCCGACTTGTGACCAATCTGTAAAGACGGAGTTAGTAGCATAAGATAATCCATTATATTTGATTATTGTTGGAGATGTTTTTATATTGACTGGAGCAGCTTCATATAACCAATGTGGAATATTTCCAACTGAGCCAGTCCCGTAAGAGGTTGCTGAATTGATATCAGTATTAGTCGATCCAGCATCTCGAATAAGATTCCAAGCTGCAAGATCTATGAGTCCCTTTTTTTGCGAACTAGAAAAACCAGCAACAGTAAGTGATTTACCGGCACAGTTGGCAACAGATGAATCATATTTTTCATTAGCGGCACTGGTCATTGCTTTATCGCCTAATATTTTTAAACTATCTGCATAGTATGTATTTGCATCAGGTGTAACAATGATTTGAACAGGAATTTTTGGATCGGCCATATAATAAATTTTAGGAACTTTTCCACCATTATAACTTACGTTGGTATTAGGTATATTCCTGATAGCTAATACTTTAACGTAGTAATAAGTATTAGGAGAAACATTTGTCGCTAGGGTTACGGTCGTTGTAGTTGGAACTACATCTGTCCAAAAAACATTGTTTTTAAAGGTTGAATCTGTTGGAACATATCTAAATATTTCAGGAGATTGTAGGGTTGATGTACTAAGTGTTTTACTCCAAAAAATCCTGTATTTAAATACACTTCCCATCGTCGCATCGGCGGGTGTTACAGTGACTGGTAAATTAAAAGACATTTGTGCAGTTGTAGTAGTGAGGTATTTAGTTTTTACGTTCGATAATATTGGAGTAGGTGTTGAGAGTTTATTAGGCTCTATAAAACCTTTCACATAGAGATCAAATGTCGACTTAGCAGTCCGTTTGAATGTATAAAATGGTATTCTAAAAATATATGGATTACAGCTAGCTGTATCGATGAATCCACCGATATTGACATCTTTGTCTCCCTTCGTAATTCCTGTATTCGAACAGACCGCTGCTCCGGAAGCTGCAGAATAAGTAAAGTCACCATTGAAGTTAACTTTTAACTGACAAGTTTTACTAACACTTGAGGCATCAAAAACATTATTAAAACCTTTTGAATTATCGGGAATACTTGTATCTGCTTTCGTAGATGTTCCATAAAAACATCCTATATTAGCATAAATAATGGCCCTACTTTTCCCATAATTGGCCGGATAGGTAGTAAAAGCCGATCCATTATAAGGTGGATAAACTTGATACCAGCTAGATGCAACTTTTTCTGCTGACTGTTTGCTTTGGTTAGCTTCAGGGTCACTATTGGCAAGCAAGAATGATATCTTGTTCACCGTGCTGTTGTTTAAGTTAACATAAAAAATTTGAGATTGAGACGATGAATTTAAAACATAATTTGATTTCTTTGCAGTTGTAATATTATCAAAAGCAAATGAACCGAGGTCAAGCGGCCACCATTGAGAAGTTTCAGTGTTTGAAGTTGCTGCAGGTGTTGGATCACTCCAATTGGCAACGTTCGAGTAAGGAGCTCCACCGTCTTTGGCCGAATAGTTATAATTAGAGGCCAGTACTCCTGTTCTCACTGCAATACCTGAAGTTAAAGAAAATGCTGGGTCTCCAACAACACCTAAACGATAAATCCCTTCAACTTTTGGTTTTGTAGTACTCAAACCTTGATATTGAAGTGGAGCATATTGATTTGCATATGTTTTCCCACCTGCAGTGGCATTTGTAGGATATGTGAAAATAAATTTTTTATTAATAGTTGGATTCGTCGAAGTTGTTGTCGGAGTATAGAATGCTCTGAGTGTACAACTTGCATTTGTAGCCAACGTTTGGCATGCAGTTAGTTCGGATTTACATATGGCAATTCTATCTTTAATTGCTAAAAATGCACTTCCATCATTATTTGAACAAATAGTAGTTGTACTTGCAACATCATCTAAAACAATTAATAAAGAATTTGACCCACTTTTGGCAACTGTTAAATCCGAATTGATAATATCAGTTTCTAGTTTGGTAAGTGCCGCAGGTCCAGTATTTGTAATTTTTATAACTTTTAAATCATACAAACAATCTTTTGTTGTTTCACAATTTGATGTGCCTGCAACAGTATTGAAAAACATCGATCGGTCTGGATCACCATAAGCTTTTCCAGAGAGAGCTGTACCTGTTTCATCTTTTAAATTATCTAATAAGTTTAAAGGAGTGACTAAATTATTCCAAACTAAAGGGCTTGAAATAGATGCTGTATATTTTGGAGTTGCCGTCGGATCAAAACTTATATCCCAGTTTTGATATTCAATTTTTAACAATGGTGCATCAACTGCTTTGGCCACTAAGCAAAATTCATATAAATATTCTTTGTCACTAAAGTCCGCTAGCTGCATTTTATAAGATAGTTGATAACAATTTTGATAAATACTTTTTGCCCCTGGGGTTGGCATATTAAATTTAGTTACTAAATCAAAAGGTGAGCCAACAGTAGCTCCTGTCGTTAATTCAGTTCCCAATGTATAGAAAAGGTTCTTAAATTTTTGAACTGTAAATATACCTGCATCTCCAGTGGCGAGATCTGTGAGTTTAAATTTATTAGAATTAGTTTGACCAAAATTTTTAAAAGTTATAGTTGCGTAATTATCAACTCCTTTTTGGAATGCTCCTAAAAAGTAGTAATAACGATTTGTACTAGTAGCAAAAAACTCTGCACCTAAATCCTGATAAAAGCCTTTTAGCTCAGTGTCTTTAGTAACAAGAGGTGAAAAATTAACACCAGCAGTATTTCCAATTTCTAGAATTTTATTAGTAAAAATATTGCTAGAAAGAGCGGCACTTGTTGAAATATCATTAGGAACGGTGAAGGCATATAATTTAGAATAAGTTGGATAATTGGAAATGATTTGTGGATAACTTATAACAGGTCTAAAAAGTGACACTGATGCAACAGGATTAACATCAGAAACTGCAATATTGGCAGGTGTTTTCCAAGCTGATTTAAGAGAAAAAGATGGATAAGTAGTGAGGGGATAACCAAAATAAGGAAGGGATTTTACATCCACAGCTGAGTTATCATAACCATCCCATGTATTAAATTTAAAAGTTGGATCACTCGTTGGAGGTGCAGACTTAGACCATAAATCATCACCCGAAATATTAGTTGCCCAAAATCTTTGATATTCATTTAACGGCGTTGTTGATGAAATTGGATAATTTTTATTATAAGCTAGAGAGTTCATTGGCATCTTAGCTTCTATTCTCAAGTAGCAGTAAGAATCTGAATCAAGTAAATAGTCTTCTTTTAAATGACCTGCTGGCGCTGTAAAAGGAAGTGTAAGGCTATGTTTAAGAATTATATCAGCACAATCTTTATTTGCGGCTGCATCTCCGGTCGCCGTTTTAATATTTTCTCCGTTATCAGCATATCGAGAAATTTTATATTTAAAACTTTGATCCATTGCTGCAACATCAGATACAAATCCATAATTAGTAGTCGATTTTATGGGACACCATTCTTCAGTTGGAACAGCAGGTGAAGCTGGTATTTTAGTAGTTGTTGGACAAGTTGAAACAGAAAAATCATTTGCTAAAATTTGATCTGCAGTTAAAGCTGTATTACCAACTTCCAGGGCGAAATTGTAAGGAGTCGTTTTAGCATCATATCTAAATTGGATCGCAGAAAGTGGACCAGTTCCTGAATTTTTTAATTTTAAGTGATGTACTTTTTTCTCACCAACTGTAATTGTACCAAGGTCGTTGGTTGGAGTGGTTACTTGAAGTTTTCCTTTAGCAACAAGAAGTGATTTTAAGTCAGCTTCAAAACTTCGATTAGAAACAGCTGCTCCATTGTCTTCGACAGTTGATCCGTCAGTATATGTAATAAAAAATTTTTTAATTTTTTCTACGTTTGGAGTTAAGACAACTGAGTCGTACATTAGTGAGTCTTCTATTTCTGTACCAGTCTTGCCACCACTTGCCGATTGTTTAACAGGAGAGATTTCGAATGAAATAGAACATGTGGATGTCCATTCTCCAAGGGCGATATCAAAAGTTGAAGTATTTAAAGCTCCGCAATCTGTTTGGCTCAGTCCATTGTAGTATGATCCAATTTGCAGTCCACCCGTTGCTAAAGAGTCAGCAGTAGCAAAAAATTGATTGATGCCAGTTTTTCCATCTCTGAGCTCTGTCAGTTTTAATGTATCTTCTCCAATATTGGCAATGACAAGCTTAATAGTTGTTGGATCAATTATACCAACAGCTAATTTTGCAATAGGGCCTAAATCTATTCGTGTTAATGAAGAAGTTAATTCTTGAATTTTAGTCGGTGTAATAGGAAGACCATTGGCGAGGTCTATAGATATCCCATCCATTTCAACTTTAACAATTTTAGGCTTGGCTTTTTCTAAGTAATCAGCCACGTTTTGAAAAAGTCCTTTTTTGTCTGCAGCTTCATTGGTTACAAAATTTACATTTCCCTTCCAGCGACTGTCATATCTAAAATCCATAGTCGAACTATCAAAATTATGTAAATCGTGATTGGCTTTTGTAAATTCAGTACTCGGCCAATAAGTTATTTTATAAACACAATTAGCAGAATGAGTAGAGTCAGCATTAAACATACTCACAACTTCTGTACCAAAACATGAATTTAGATCTTCAATGATAAATGGAAAATCAAAAATACTATTATTATCACAATTTGTTGTACATTCATTATGGCCAATTCTTAGTATTTCATTAGCAATATCATTTGCTGTGAAAAGCAGTGGATAATCAGACATTCTTTTCTTTTGGCAATTAAGAATATTTCCTGCTGTTGCTTTAGTACAAATAGCAGCAATATCACCTTTAAGAATATCGTCAGGTGTTTTCTTTCTAAAAATGAGAGAGTTTAAAATACCTTCGCGGTACCCTTGATTGGTCACTCGAATAGAAACTGGAGCTCTTTTATTTCCAGCTACGATATTTGTACCATTGATCCTAAAATCAACGACCTTATAATTTGGTTTAAATTTCGCTTCGATAGTTGAAGATGTAAAATTAAAATAACCACTCAATTGGTCTTGAGTTAATGAAGGGTCATTTTCATAAGTCATGGTGAGGTTTGCAGTGTTAATTTCTTCTGGATCAGTATAGTTATTATTTCTTGGCGTATAGGCCAGGTGCAACTGGCACTTGGCTTTCATAAACAAAGTTTTTGGACAATTATGAGAAATTAGTGAGAATGGTTTATTAAAAAATTTAGTACTCCCATCTTCAAAAGCGACAACGATATTTCTAGCAGGAAGCCCTCCAGTATTTACCACTTCTAGGTCGAGTGTTTTTTGGATTGCTTCAGTTTGCTCTACGACTCCTAAAGAATAACTTGCTTGGTCATTACTAAAATTTAAAAAAGCTGGCTCACCTGAAATAAGATGAAAATTAAATTCTCTTTTTGCAGGTTGAATTTTATTAACATAATTAAGTGTCATGTTTATATAAAATTCACCTTGCTTTCTAGGAGTGAGAAATAATTTAAAATTACAATCTGCACCTGCAGCTAAAACCTTTTGACAAGTTCCATTGTGCCCAGGGGTGTGGCTAGTACCATCTAAATACGGTTGGAAATCAATTAGTTTTTCACTAGTATCAATTACTAAATTTACATCGCGAAGTTCATCAGAAGAATTATTTGTTACTGTAACGACAATTTCAGTTTCATCTTCCGTTGTGATCATTTCGCCAAGTTCTGTATCGGGTGTAATGGTAACAGTGACCGGCTCAAGGATTTTGTTAAATGCCCCAGAAACAGTTTTTAAACCAGTTGGTTTACAACTTATCACTAAGAGTTGAATGATCAGAAGCAGAAATAAATTTTTAATAAATTTCATTCTTTCCTCTACAAACTATTCTTCAATTAAAATTCCGCATCTCACACCAATATCACGAGCAGATCGATCATCTGTTCGATTACTTCCGTCTATGAGAACTGAGTACCTGCTTGGTGCTTGATTATAACTTCCTCCGGATGAAAATCTCATCGGGTCATCTCGACTCACATTCCAATAGAAATTATATAACCCACCTGGATTAGCTGATACTGCGAGCGGAGCGACTGATTGGATAGAAAAATCTAAAGGTGAATCGATAATACCTTTGACATAATTGTATCCAAAAAGTGACGGCTGGTCTGTAGAGTGAGCAATAACACTTCCAATTTCCTCAACCCCACTATTGCTAAATGTAGCGTTATAGATAGGTATTGTCACAAGGGCCGAAGCAGTTTGAGTTCCATTATATGAAGAGGCCACAGCTCTAGTGTTATCAATTGCATTTGCACAGTCACTACTTCCATTACAAGTTAATTGAAGTCCTAAGATTGAATTGAAATACCCAGATGGATACGTAATTGCTCCACTTGTTTTTAATTGCCCTAAAAAACCATTATCACTAAAGTCTAAATAATGTCCCATTCCATCTCTAGTTGTAAGCATTGAAAGAGGATCATCAACTACTGAATTTAAAGTTAATGGAGGAAGTTTATTAAAAATAGCAGAAATTAAATTAGTATAACTTGCCGCAAGTCCAGGTTTAACAACTGGAACTAACTCTGGTCCGGGATCAATAAAAGCAGCGGCATTATTGGCAGAACCTGGAAAAGTCGTAGAACATTCCCCAGAAGTTGTAGTTCCATGAACTAAAGCATGAACGTTAGTTGGATCATAAGAATACGAAGTATCATAAAGAATATCACTGGCCGACGTTGTATTTAGAGGATCAATAGCATTTGGAAAATTACCACCATTTTGAATATGTCTTTCAGGTTTCTGAACTCCTAAACTGGACATCATAGTACAAAAGAGTGCATCACTATTAAATTCACGAAGATTTCCCGCCATGTCTTGTATTCCATATCGACTCACACAAGCTTCAGTACTGCTTGTTCCAGATGATCCTGTAATGTTTGGAGAACTTCCATTAGATTTTGCAAAATAATTATTTGAAGTAATTGGATCTGTATACAGTGGGGAATTTTTTTGTAAAGCAATTGGTCCATTTAATGAATAACGAGAAATTTTTGAATTTCCCTGGCAAGACTTAACATCTGGAAAATAACTTCCATCATTTTCATTACCTTCTATTGATTTTACTTTAGTGCCATTCCAAGATGTAGGCCATGCTGCACTTGAAACAAATTCTTTTCTTCTTAAAAGTCTTTTGCTAAGTCCTGCTGATCCACCAACAAGTTGATGATAAGTGTTTGAGCTTGTTTCATAACCAACTTGAATTTTATAAGTTGAGCACACAAGATTTGAATCTTTCCATCCAAATCCTTGTGCTGGAGGAAGTTTAGCAGCATTAGATGTAATAATTCTTGCTATAGGAGTTGTATTTATATCGTATCGAGACGAATTCAATAAATCAGAATTGGCGGCCGGTGCTTTTACATTTGTGGAATCGTATAGAACATTGCTAGTGATAATATCATTTAAAGTCATATTCCAAAATGAAATCGGAGTGCCATTTACTTTCATATTTCCAAATATTCGATTGGTCGCTATCCATCTAGGAAACATTTTTCCTGCATTATTAAAATAAGGTAGGTTAAAAAAACCTAAAGATATTCTAGCAAAATCGCTATCTGCTAGAAATTTACCATTTCCTGCGGGAAAATTATTTAAAGGAACAGAGTCACCGTTAAAATTAGTCGTACGGTTATAAAACACAGCAGCAAACTCACTTTGAGTTGGAGCTTCAATGATAGGGTTAATTGAATATATTGGAGAATCTGCATGGGAAAGATCAGCTAAGTAGCTTCCTGAATATTTGTGATCTAATTCACATACAGTTGTTCCATCTCCAGCCGTACCTGGATACATAAGAGTTCTTTTACCAGTAGCAAAATCTGCTGGATTAGAACATGATGTATCTGCTCCAATAACATCATAAGAGACATCATCACTCATGCAGTCACCTGGCATTAAGTTATGATATGAATAAGTAGAACTAGGTTGAGGAACGCCACCAATATTGTTATTTGGATCACTTGTAACTGAGTTAAAACATCCTTTAAATTTATTTGTATTATTCGCCCTTCCATCAAAATCAACTTTTGTTGCTGTTACTTTTGGTTGAGAATTTGAATTTGCAACTGCAGGATGTCCTCGAGTAAATGGTAATCCAAGTTCAAATCTATCGATTAATAAATCTCCGCCTTGATCTAAAACAGTGCCGTCTGCCGTACTCATAGGCTGTGTTAATGAAGTTGCTCCAAGTCCATTATAGTCACAAGAGTAAAACTCATTGGCCCCTTTTCTTATAGTTTTATTCATTTCATAACAAGAAGAGCGATTTGAAATGAGTCGATTAACTAGGGCCATATTTCTCGGAGGCAATACAACTTTTATTATGTTGTGATTTGGATTGCCTAAGACTTGACCAGTGAAAGGAGCAGAATCATATGTTAATTCTTTGCCATTAAATACTGGAACAATTTTATAAAAGAAAACTCGTGCCCTATCAATATCACCGTTGTTGGATGATGAAACAACTGAATAATCAGTAAAAGTGGCGAGCTTATAATTGTCAGGAGTTGCTTGGCTGCTTATTTTTAAAAATGTATTTGCTTTGGGTTGAACTAGCCCAGAGTTTGCCAATGTTTGATTAGGATTTTTTACGGTGTTATAACTTGTTAATTCGGTCCAACTTAATTTGTTATCATCTGAACGATATACTTTGTATCCATACTTTCGAGAAGTTTTTTTAGCATCAGAAATATTGGCAAGATCATATTTATTTATATAATAATAAAGTGGATTTGCTTCACTAAAAAGCCAAACATCTTTCCATCTCAATTGAACGATTCCACTATTTGAATACTGCATATTTGGATTTGTTACTAGATTATTTTCTTTTCCGTAAACACCATCAAAAACACTTGTTAAAGCAGTTAGGTTGGTAACTTCTACCGGAATATCATCAGATTGCATTTTTTCAAGAAAAAATGTTTTATGTTTATCGATATCTGAAGGAGGTGTAAGTCCATCTTCTTTTGGACCAACTGCAAATATTTGTTCCCACTCATCAAACTTCGCACTTGGTAGTGGAAGTGAGCAATCACCAACATTATAGTTGTATTGTGCCCAAAGTAATTTAGTCCCATTTACTAAGTATGGTAAAACTGCAATATTATACTTTGTACCTGGAATTAATTCTTTTAAATAATAGTCATAATTTTCCAAACCAATTTTTGGAACTTCAATCCAACAATATCCATTTTTACCAGTCGTTGTGCCAACACAAGTTGGATCAATATTTGTTGGACCGGCCTTGTAAGCATCAGTAGCGGCCCTAAAATCAAACAATAATCCATCGGTGGTTTTCTCTTGCCAAAAAACTATAAACCCTTGGTGTAAAGCACCCGTGGGTTTTGGCCAAACGATTTGAAGGTCACTTCCAGAGGGAGTACAAGCTTCATTTCGACCAGGGAATTGGATAATTGTTGGAGTTTCGATTTTTGGAGTAAAACATTTTGGAGGAAAATTATCTCGAGCTTCTTGTGATTGAGTTGCATCTCCTGCCAATATAGGGCTTGAATCAATCGTTGGAACTAGCGAAAGGCAGTATTCTTTTATCCCATTAATTGGATCATCTAAGTCTACAGGAGATGGGTTCGGAAAAGTAAGTTGAACTTCATTAAAAGAATCAAAGTCATCTATAGCTGCGCTTGTTGGAAAAGTGCTCGCAACTGTTATATTACTACATATTTTTTTAAGATTATAAGTTGTTGCGGTATGGGTATTATCTGTTTTAAGTGGCACGGGGGATGGATCACTAGCACCATCATAACAATAGAGTTTATATTTATTAACAAATCCAGCTTTTGAATCAGGTGGATCAAAGAAAAATTTGATACTATTAAGTGATGTAACATCTGTATCAATTGGATTTTGAAATCTTGTAATTCCTCCAAATGGAGAAATACTAGGCATAACTTTACCTAACGCTAATTCAGAAAATTTTCGGTTACCATTGTCGCAAGCTTGATTTTTACAGGCAACAACTTTAATTTGATACCTTGAGTAGGGGTCTAGACTTGTAAGAGTCAAATAAGATTTATCTGCAGGAACTGACTGACAAATACTATTATTATTAATATTTGTATTATCAATATTATTTATTCCAGAAACCGAATCATCTTTAAGCATATCATCGTAGATGTCAGTTAATGGGAAAAATGGTTCTGTTGGAGTAAATTTTTTATGACAAACTCGGTAATCATAAAATGGACCGGCGGCCGTAAGCCAAGAGACATTCAGCTTTGAAAGTGCATTAAATGGCAATGTCGTATTGTTAAAATCTTTTCCCGAAGGGTTCGATACAGAAATTTTATCTGAAAAGAAAAAGATACCACTTGAATTTAAAGTAGTAACGGCCAGGTATTTAGTGTTCATTTCGTATTTATAATTTTTATCAGAAGTACTATATATTGAATAGTTTTTATGTATTGCTCGAACTTGAAAATAATAAGTCGTTCCAGATCTTAAATTGCTTATTGTCGCTGAGTTTGTACTTGGAATTGTTCCATCTGGAGATCCTCTAATTAACATCACGCCTTTATCAGCACCAACATATAAATTATTATTTAAATTACTAATTCTTCCAATATTTGAAATCCATTTTATTTCATATGTCACAACATCTGTTGCTCTAGGTGAAGATGCAGAAGAGGATTTCGGAGTAGGTATATTCCAAGTAGCTGTTACAGAATTTTCACCTGCCAATCCGGGAACTAACGATAAGCTAGAAATTCCTAAAAAATCTGCAGTTTCATTGGCAAATGTAGTTGCTGATAAAGCTTTAGCTGGATCTAAGATTGAAGAGACACCAATTCCGGTGGAAGTGGCTTTCATATTAAACGTATAAGTTGTGTCAATTGTAAGGTTAGTCACAGTTGTAGACATCATCCCACCAGAGGAAATACTCAAAGAACTGCCAGATATTTTACTCGATATGGGAGATCCATTAATATAAATTTGGTACATTATATCACTTTGAATTCCGGAGGCTGGAAAGAAGAAAAGCTCCACTTTATTATGAGCAATAGGATTTACTTTTACTAATCCAGTAAAATTTAAAGTTAAATCTTTACCACCATCTGAAATAACATTACTTTGAGTTGCATTTTTATTTTTTACAGACCCTACACAAGCTGTAATAAATAGCAAAAATGCTAAAAATACGATGTTGATAAATTTAAATCCAAGGCTCTTCATAAAAATCTTTTCCTTAAGGCATACTTGGAAAATCGCAGGACATTAATTTTAAATTATCTGGGCTTCTTAAAACTTGGTTTGGAGAGTTGTAATAACTATTAATTCCAAAGGTGTAACTTTTTGTTGGATCCAAGTTAACAACATTAACAGTGGTTAAACTGCCCGTTACTTCTATTCTTCCAAAAGTAACTAAATTACCGCTGTCAAATTGAGTATGGGCCAGTGGAAATGAAAATGAAGTTGGAGA
The DNA here is from genome assembly GCA_947377285.1 of Bacteriovoracaceae bacterium. Lineage (GTDB taxonomy): Bacteria > Bdellovibrionota > Bacteriovoracia > Bacteriovoracales > Bacteriovoracaceae > Bacteriovorax. The sequence continues at coordinate 17,600 of CANCFT010000034.1, read as the reverse complement.
AGCTGCATAGTATATTTCAAATTTATCATAAATACCGGTAGAAGTTACTAACGGAAGATCCCAAGTAAGAGTAGCTTTTCCATAATTATTTATCTTATTACAGTCAATAGTTTTCAATCCTGTAAAGTCAATACTCGTTGGCGGAGATAATAATGAAGATCCTGAAGGACAAAATGGTTTTAAGTTGGCTTTGTAAGGCGCTGGTACAATATCTCCTGTTACAGAATATGAAAATGGATACACTGAAAAACAAAAATTATTCGTAGCTAATACATCGATCCCTCTAATTGTTAAATTACAAACATCACCTGTATTTGGGCATTCAGTATGATAATCAAAAGGATCAACTGTGACAGATGAAGTTACACTACCATCATTAAGAGTAATTGGAAGTGAGGCGGAAGTTTCGTAATAATCAACTAAAAATCCAGAAATAGTACCAGAAGCATAGATAGGGGCATTGAATACTAGTTTTACTGTATTAAGCTCGTTTAAATTATTTGATGGAAGTATATTTTTAATTCCATCAAAGTTAGCAATATTTGGATTTGTAATTTTAGATAATAATAAACTTGAAACTCTTTCATCGTCATTTTTACAACTGGCCGTTATACAAACTTCTAACTCAACATCATACTGAGTATTAGGATCAAGTCCTGTGATTGTTGCTGATGTTTGTGTGGCAGAGGCTTCTTGGCAATAAACAGGAGAGTTTGCCGAACTTGCAGTTTCAACATCTGAACATAAAGAATCAGCATCAGTAGATCTTAAATAATCTTTTAAGCTAAATAATGATGAATCAACTTTACTATATCTTCGAGCATAATAAAGTCGGTAGTGATCAAAGTTTCCAATTGGAGCAATCCAATTCCCAGTTAATGCAAATAAACCAGCATTGTTAGGAGGCCATGATAAGTAAAACTTTGATGCCTGAAACTGTAAACTTGCTTTATCTGCAGAAAAAGTTTTGATTTCAAGGTAAGTTGTATTTTCTTCTCTTTTATAATTGATATTTGATGAGTTGGAATCAATGTTGACACCTTTTTGAACACATCGAACTTGAACATAATATTTTGTATCTGGATTTAAACCAGAGACGACAATACTTCTTTTTCCGGTCGCTGTTGTCGAAATAACTTTTCTCTCTGGTTCCCCAACTGATTCAGTATTCATGTCACTCGGTGTTCTGTAATTTGAATTAAGGACAGTGATATAATATTGTTCAGGGTCACCTGGGTAACTCTCTGGTGTACTTGCAAGTCCACCTAACATTTCGGCCTCAGGCCAGAATATTTCTATACCCGTTAATCCTGCAGATCCTGATAGATTTCGTACCTCAGAAATACCGTTAAAATTTGCCGTTTGATTTGAAAATGTTTTAGCTGAAACTCGTAAATTATTTGAGCTTTCTCTAGTCGAAGAAATATCTCTTACTTGAACTGAAAAAACATAAGATGTACTTGGATCAAGATTTCTAACCGTGTATTTTACATATCCTCGATAATCAGGAACAAGAGAATTGGCCGCAACGTAAATAGGCGTTTGTTGTTTGTCATAAATAATGACATAAGAATATTTATCAATATCTTTTAAAATGGGATTAAAGAAAAGTTCTACTTTATTATGTGAAATTGGATTAGCAAGGGCAAGGCCTTCAAACGTATCGATGATTGAAGCGCTATTATTCACTGATTTAGTTGGAAGTGGATCTGCACTTTTAATCGTTCCAACACAAGAAGAAACTATTGATGAAATCATCAATAAATAGAAAATTATTTCTATATTCTTTCTTGCTAAAATACTCATAGATTCTTAATTTCCTAATCATTTTTTTAGATTGGTAATGTATCACCTTAATTTTAAATGATTACAATCTATTCGGTCTAAGATTTCGAATTACTGAATTAAAACCCTAATTTAATTCAATTTATTTAAAATTCTATTATGGTTGGATAAAATTACGTGCCTATTCTTTGAGCTAAGTTGACATAATTATATGAATTTACATGAGTATTAATTGCTGGTGTATTATGCTCGGATAACATAACTGTTGATTAAAATGCAAAAATTTCATAGACAATGTTATCCTTTCTTAAGCATGAATTTAAAATTAAAAATTCTTTTTTCTTATCTTTTTAAGTTTATTTTCTTATTTATTTTGCTTTTTACTGGATTAGTTGCAAAAGCAGATAGCACTATTCCAGGAGTCTTTAGCTTTAGCATTGGATCAGTCTCAGCAAGCATTGCAGAAAATCCCGACAAACTAGTTGCGACAGATGGAAATACTTCTTCTGTCACTTCAACTCCATACACAGGGGCTGCTTCTTCTCTTCCTTTAGATGTTATGTATGAACATTTCCCAAATTTAAAACGATCATTTTTCATCCGAGGAGTAGGCCCACTTTTGGCCTCCACTGCAGATCGATATTTTAGTGGAAGTATCGGGATTAATTTTTATTTTGGACAAGTTGGAACAAATGCTTCTATTAGAGATTTTAATTTTGAAATGAAATTAATTCCTAAGCTCCGTTATTATGCAGGTCCTGCTTTAGGATTAGGCTATATTGTTTACAACACTAAATCAGAAACAAAAAATGACACTTTGTTAGAAATAGGTGGCCAAGCTGGAGTGCTTTATTCTCTTAATCCAAGATGGGGACTTCGCGCTGAATTGGGTGCTGCTAGAGCAACCGGGGTTTTAATTTCCTCAACTATCATCAAAATTCTTTTAGGGACTACTTATAATATTGGTAATTAGTTAACTTTTAAAATTCATACCAATTTTTTTTAGGAAAATGATTCCAATTAAGTAAATTTTTTTGTGTCTCGTGTGTTAACTGATTAAGACAAATTTCTAATTGATTTTGATAAAGTTCGAAATCTGAACAGTCGGCTGCAATAACTAGTGGTTCACCATAAGCAACTAACAATTTGGCAAATGGCTTAGGTAGCCTAAAATGATCCCAACTATTAAACTGCCAGTAGCTATTTGATGTGACAATATAGGGAATTATTGGGCATTGAGATTGTTTCGACATAGCAATAATACCAGGTTTAACTTTGAGAGCTGGTCCTTTAGGTCCATCAACGGTAACGGCTCCAGGATGACCAGTTTTTAAGTATTCAATCATTTCATCTTTAGCAAGACTGCCACCTTTATCTACATTTCCTCTTTTTGAACTTCCTCGGGCCACAATATGCCCAAGGCGTTTGCAAGTGAAGGCCACTGCTTCTGCATCTTTTGATTTTGAAACAATGACAATATGCGGATGCCCAGTTTGGGCCATTATTCCAGGAAATAAATTTTGGTGCCAAATTGCATAAATAAAATTTTTCTTTTTATTTTTTAAATTTAATAAATTTTCATTACCAATATATCGATAACGGTAAGTAAAATTTATTAATTTTACAAATCCATAAATTAGGTAAGATAAAATTTTAATCATATTAATACTCTCGGAAAATTATTTTTTAAAATGTTTGTTATAATCTTCTCTACCACATTCAATAACTTTATATGCTTCAAGAGCTCCATAAATAGATTCGATTTGTGTTTTAATAGCTTCACCTGGTATTGTTTTATAACTTAAAAAATAATGTCTTAATCGATCAATGACGACAGGATTAATTTGAGAAATATCACTGACTCCGGAATAAAATGTATCACAGTTTAAGACTGCAACAATTTTATCATCCACTTCACCAGTGTCAATTAATCGAATACCGCCAATGACTCTAACTTCCATTATGATATCGGCCCGATTGATCGGAAGTTCAGAAAGCACACATATGTCTACAGGATCACTGTCTCCGTGATCTCCTATTTTTGATAATGCAGCAGTTTTTTCTGCAGAATATGTTTGTGGAATAAATCCATAAAGAGTAGGTGGGACTGAAGAAAATTTTTGTGGGCGATCCACTTTTATATACCCAGTTTCTTTACAGATTTCATACTTAATTAAATCGTTAGGAATAATTTCAATATAAGCTTTAACTATTTTTGGAGAGTCCAATCCAATATTAATCCCGTGCCATGGGTGTGGTCTGCTCATTTGAAAGTTTTTTTTATCCACTAGAAGCTCCTTCGTTTTAATATTGAAAATAAGTCTAACAATTTAAATTATTTTTGAATACGATTATGATGATTTAAATTTTTTGGAGATCTAAAACATAAATACTTTGTTTTTCAATCCGCCATTGAACATCAAAATCCATACAGTAGAATCCAAAAATTAAGCCTTCACATTTTGGATCTTCAATCGGATAAGTGCGTTTTTGGGATGTAGGTCTTGGATCCCATTGAAGCATTTCACATAATAATTTTTTAAAATGTGGATGGCGAGTTTTGGAAAAAGCACTAATGAGCAATTCACTCTGAGGAGAAAAAGTCACAGGGTAACTTTTAATTTCACCATCGGCCCATCCACCATCAGCCTCTTTTATACAATCGGTATAAGGTAAGTATGGTTTAATATCAAGAACAGGAGTTTCATCTAAAAAATCGACTCCACTTAAATGAATTTCAATTCCTCCAGTGGAATCCCAGTTAATCGATTCAAGCTTAACTGCAGATAGACCAATTGGGTTTGGTCTGTGGGGAGAGCGAGATGCAAAAACACCGATTCTCTTTGGAGCATCAATTCTAGGTGGATGAATAGTTGGTCTCCATTTTATCTCTGTATGTTTATGAAAAATAAAAATGATCCAAAGGTGAGAAAAATCTTCAAGGTGGTTAAGTGCTAATTTAAAATCAGGATTGTTTGCCAGCTTTAGAATGGCCCGCGCCTCTCTGACCATTCCCGACTGCCTTGGAACGCCAAATTTTTCCTTAAAACAAGTAGAGATAAAACCTATAGGTGTGTATTGAATTTCTGACATAAAGATTAATTTTTATCATTAAATATTAAACAAAACTAGTAAACTTTTTGCTTTGCCCATCGGATTTGGCCATGAGTAGGATGCTTAAGTTGTAAGTTGGTTCAATAAGCCATTGTTTTAAGATGGAATTTGTCTCTATTTGGATTGTGCCTTAAGTTTGTTTACATGAATATTAACATCAGTATAATTCTAGTAATGTCATTGATTTTTATAATGTCATCAACTCATGCTAAAGATGATGACATTTTTAGTGCGCAAATAAATGAAAGATTTAGTACTGGTGATAAATTAAGAATTGATATCACCATTCCTGATTATCACATATTGTCTAACGTGAATTTCGGACTTACTCCATGGGATGAAGAGTCTGTGAAGTGTGACTATATGGAAATTATATTTAATCAATTGAGTCCAAATAATTATTTTATAGAGATCGATAAAGCAAAATACAGACATAATCAAGACTATCGACTGAGTATTGAAACTGTCACAAATCATTAAAATATCTCTGAATTTGAAGCAAGCTTTACTCGTGACTGGATTCATATTTTTAAAATGAAACTCAATAATATTCTTACCCTAGATAAACAATTGAAAAATCTATTAAATGCGTCAAACTAGGAAGATTTTAACTTCTTAGTCCCATGCCTTGCCATTTAGAAATTCATTTCATAAGATTTTGATTATTTTATTTGGGACAACAAATGTTAAAATTAATTCTTACTCTTTCGTGCTTAATTGTTTCTACTATTACTTTTGCAGATACTTCCTTAAATGCAAAAAATATTTTAGGGAAATATGAAATGAACGGGCTAGTTGATTTAAAGGTCACATTACTTGCTCAAAATAAAGTACAAGCAGTTCAAGTTGGAATTGTCTATGACACGAAATGCAGCGGTGTATACGATTATAATCAATCCGCAAATACAATGACTGCTGATCTCGATTGTGATGGAGATAAATTGCATCAAAAAATTGAATTTGCAAATACGACAATGGAAGATTTAAAAAACGGAACACAAGTTCACGTCTTACTTGATTATAAATCTGAAAATTATGATTTAGATTTCGACATCAAAAAAGTTCAATAATCATATCCCTTCCTTAAACCATGGTTCTATCAAAGTGATTTTAATTAAGTCTTATGAGTGAATCCAAAACACAGAAATATTTTAGTGTTTCTCGGGCAATTCTAGAAATAATTGAAGAGGGGGGAACCAATCTCCTTACTCATTCACTCATTTCAAGGCGATCTAAAGTTTCTAGAGCTTGGATTTATGAGTATATGGGAAGAGATAAATTAGACCTAATAAATGTAGCAGCTGAAATTTTTGGTGGTTTTTTTACTAAGACAAATACCTCAGACAATATATTTTCAAAAACTGAATTAAAAAAAATATTACTCGATGGACAAAATCTAACTTTTCTGAAAATTAAAGATGAGCCTGTCATCATAAAACTCTATTTTCGTTTTAGAGGAACAAATACTCCCATTGGGCATACAATAAAAAAATATGAAAAATATTGGCTGGATTATATATCGGCTAAGTTAGTTCTTATTGCCCAATTGAATCCAAACGAAGCAATGACCTTTGCGCGAACAATACTTACACTCCGATTAGGTTTTGCCTTTCGGATAGCAACCTCACAATCTTCAAAAAACGAAATGATTGAAGCCGGAGAGGCCCTTGAGTTAATTCATAGACAAATTTTTTTAAATAAATAAAAAAATAATTGGTTTGATGACTTTTGCTGTTTATTCAACTTAGAATTATAAGTAATTAAATAATATTGTTAACTTTTAGTGAGGCTTTACTTGAAGAAAATTAAAAACTGTTTTTTACTAACTCTTTCTTTATTGCTTGTTAATTGTAATGTATTTGCAGAAACAAAAGAATTCGATGCAAGTAAAATTAAATCAATTGAAATAGAAGCACCAAAAGGCGAAATTTCAATTTTTGCTAAAAATGATAATAAGATTAGAGTCGTCGTAGATAAGATTCAATTTGATCCCAAATGTAAACTGAGTTTTACAGAAGAAGGAAGTAGCTTGAAAATTTCAATCTCTCAAGAGAATTTAATTTTTGACAAAGTTACATGTTTGTCAAAGTTGAGTGTCGTCACCCCGAAAGAGACTGTTGTAAAAATATCTACAGGAACGAGTACGACTAAAATTGAAGGTATAACTGGCGAAATAAATTTTAAATCAGCTACTGGAAGTTTAACGGCATTGAATTTAGAATCGAATCTCTCAGCAACGACAGCAACTGGGGCAGTCAATTTAAAATACCATACGTGTAATCAGCGCGCTGATATTGATATTTTAACAGCTTCTTCTGATTCTGAAATAGTTTTACCTGTAAATTGCAAAATAAAAGTTTCACATAAGAGTGCTTCAGGGGAATTGTATAACGAAATTGGTGAAACTTCAGATTATAAAATGATGATCAAAGTAAAATCGGCCAGTGGGAATTTGAAAATATTAAAGGCCAAAAAAATTTAATATTATATTCTCAAACATACAATCGTTTCGAACTGACAAAATAAGCACTATTCTGTCGGTAAATAATCGTGACAAAAAAATGAGGATGCTTAAGTATTTACTAATACATTTTTTGTAAAAGTAGGAATAAGCAGGTCTTATAAATGATTGAACCATCTCATGCATTATTGATAGGGCTTTTTTCCGGAGCTATTTCTGGACTTTTAGGTGTCAGTTGTGGAGGAGTAATGGTGCCAGTTCTTACTGTTATAATGGGTTGTAAGCAGCAATTTGCTCAAATGCTTTCATTGGCTGCTCAAGTACTACCTACGACTCTTCCAAGCGTTTATCTATATCGCAAACACGGCCATGCTTTTCCTTTGCGAATTATTGCCTTAATAAGTTTTTTTTTTATGATTGGCGGACTTTTCGGAGCAGAGTTAGCTAAATCTTTAGCCTCAAATGTCTTAAGAAGTTTATTTATATTATATCTCTTCATTTTAGCTGCGATAGTATTGATTAAAAAAACTTCAACTAAGCTCATATCCACAGCTAGTGAAGTAAAATATAAAATTGAATTTAAGCAATTTATTCGGATTATAATCGTAGGTGTGGTGGCCGGCATTTCTTCAGGTCTTTTAGGTATAGGAGGTGGACTAGCGATAACAGCTCTCTCAATAGGCATATTAGGTATGCCTCAGCATCAAGCACAGACCATAAGTCTTGCTGTTTCTGTTTTGCCACTTACTATGCCTTCTGTCTTGATCTATATCAAAAATGGTGAGTTATTGTCTTGGGACACCCTTGTTTATATAATTATGGGTTTAGTAATAGGAACCTATATGGGGTCACTCTTGGCCAATAGAATACAGCCTCAAAAACTTCGATTGGGTTTTATTTCTATCATTTTAACTCTGGCCTTTGGAATGTGTTGGAAAACTTTAATTTAAAACTTGTGAGTCTATAAAAATTACAAAAATTCAATATTAATTTAGTTCTATAGTAAGATGCTTTCAAAACATATAGGGAGTTCTTATGAGATTAATATCATTTCTATCACTTCTTTTCTCAATGGCCAGTTTCGCACAAGCTAGTGACTTTAATTTAAAAAGTTTTACATGTTCAGGAAGTGCTGAGTATGGAAAAATCACTATCAATTCAGTTGTTGTTAATCAAAATGCTGTTTCAATTACATTTACAAGAGATATTCAGGAAACTCAAAATTATATTTTAACTGAAAGTTTTAAAAATGGTGCTACTGATGCTCATAGTGCAGCTTATTTTATTGGTGCAACTAAGTCTGGTGCTAAAAATGATTATGAAGATATGTCATTGCCTCATTTAGGGCTTTATAAAGATGGAAAAATTGGAAGTGAAATTTCTTTCAATATAAAAGGTCTTAGAGTTTTTGGAACTGTTAATTGTAAATAATGAAACTATTTAGGTTAATATAAAAAATGCCGGACTTTGATCCGGCTTTTTTTATATTTATGGGGTGAGTGGACCTAGGTAAAGCGTTGCTCCTGGCATCTGTGAAAGCGGTCTCTTGTTCCCACTTTGATCATTAAAATGAACTTCTAGACGTCCATAGAAGTAGCATCATAGCGAGCGTCTTCTTTTAAAATTAATTCTTTAAAAGTTTAAAAGCATGATGCCAATCATTAAAAAAAGTTTGGATTGTTAATATTAATGAATTGTATTTTTTTTTGCATAGTCGACCATTCCTTGAAAATCCACAATAACGACAGGCTCGTTTCCTAAAACCCATGCATCATGTCCTGATTCTAACATTGAAACATCACCAGGATGAAATTCAAATTCTTCACCAGAATCCATTTTAACTTTTAAAACACCTGAGACGTGATATTGAAAATGAGGAGCTTCACAACTTGCAGTTTGGGCAATATCTTTTACTGAAGTAGACCATTTCCAACCCGGATTTAGAGTTGCTCGTCCAATAGTTTTTTCTCCAACTTTAACTAACTCGAGTTTTCCATTAGGGAATTCCCTAATTTCGTCAGCGTTTTTAAAGTTTTTAACTTCAGATTTTGAAATTTTAGATTTTTGCATGTCATTGTATTTTTTTGTAATGTCTTTTGATAAATCCATATTATTCTCCAAATGTATAAATTGTTATTTGTTTTTTAAAGCGTTCTCAACACCAACTCTCATATCTTCCAAGTTCATAACTGGTGTTAAGTTAACTTTCGCATGCAAATTCATAAAAAATGGTTCTGCGATTGAAGGAATTTCAGAGGCATCTTTCGTCTCGAAATAAAACATAGCAGTTCTCTCACCATTTTCTGTAATAAAATATGAACTTTCAGGGTGGAATTTTTCAACAAATTTCATAACTGATTGTTGTAAGTAGCCTTCAGTAATACATTTATTCCCATATTCTACTGGTATTGAAACCTTCATCATCATTCTCATTATTATCTCCTTAACTTAATTCAGATTTAGACCATTAAAAATAAATTGGCATAAATATAAAAACTATAAAAATATAAAAAAACTATAATCAACAATGGTAAATAAATTTTATTTTTCGGCAAATAATAGCTTTTTTTCTTAATAAAAATTTAATTAAAAATAAAGCTTAATATTATATTAAGATTCAATATATTTATGACGATATAAAAATATTGTAAACATGGGTTTTTTTTGAAAACAAAACGTTTTCATTTTTTAATAAACTATCTATTAAAATTTATATTAATAGTTGTTGTTTATTATTTTTCTGCAAGATTAGGCTTAACTCTCGCAACGATTAATCAAAATGTTTCTCCAGTGTGGCCGCCAACTGGATTGGCCATAGGTTTTTTGTATCTTTTTGGAAATCGTTATTTACCAGCAATAGCTATTGGTGCTTTCCTCGCGAATCTTTCAATTGGCAGTTCACTAAGTGTAGTTATTCCAATTACAATTGGTAATACTCTAGAAGGTCTCTTTGGCATTTTGATTTTTCATAATATTTGTAAAAAAAATAATATTTTTGGGCTACATACACAAACTGTTGCTTATGTATTTAGTTCTGCCGTTTCTTCCGTTGTCAGTGCATCAATAGGTGTTGCGGCTCTTTGTGTAAATGGTGTAGTGCCGTTAAAAGTAGCGGGGACCGTTTTTTTAACTTGGTGGACAGGAGACACAATGGGGGGGATCGTATTTGCTCCTCTGCTTATTGTATATTTTGGTGATGCTAAAGAAAATATTAATTATTTCAAAAAAATATTATTAATTGGTATTGTTGGAACTTTCTTGTCATGGCTTTTATTTTTCAGACTGGAAGGCGCGCCATTTATCTTTTTCCTTTTTCCATTTGTTCTATGGAGTGCGCATTTAGCAGGAGAGCGTGGGGCTACATTTGGCACGTTGTTATTGACCTGTATTGCAGTTTTCTCAGTCCAATCTGGAACAGGTATTTTTCAACATGGTTCTACCAATGCAAACTTAGTTCATTTGCAACTTTTTTTAACTAGCATTTCAATAACAGGTTTATTTATTTGTGACTTTAAAAAAATAAACTCATTGCGTGCTCCTGGAATGGTTTTAATTGGAGGCTGGATTCTCTCAGGTATTTTGTTTGCATCTTTTTATTTTCAATCTGAAGAAAAAGCTGAAGCACAAATGAAAAAATTAGTTTCTGAAGTTGAATTAACAATTAAGTCAAAAATGGAAACAAATATCATGATCCTTCAAAGTAGTGCTGGATTATTTGCAGCAAAAGGGAGAGTGAGTCAATTAGAGTGGAGGGCTTTTTATAATCAACTTCATTTAGGTGTCAATTTAAACGGTCTTCAAGGGATCGGTTTAATTACTAGAATTCACAAAGATAAAATTACTAATTTCGAAAAAATGATAAGAGCTGAGGGGAATAAAAATTTTAATTACCATGTTCTTGATAAAAATTCTAATCAGGAAGAAGCGTATGTCATCCATTCATTAGAACCTTTTGAAAAAAACCGTCAAGCAATTGGATTGGATCTTGCTTCTGAACCTATACGCAAAAAAGCTTTGGATTTATCAATGGATTCTGGAAATCCAATTGTTTCAGATGCAATATTTTTAGTTCAAAACGAACAAAAACAAGATGCTTTTATTATGGCCTATCCAATATACTTAGACGGGATAATGCCTAAAAATATTAAAGACAGGCGAATTCACTTAATAGGATGGGCTTATGCGCCTGTAATACTTCAAAACTTTTTTTCTGCAATATTTAAACAAAAAGAATTTGAGAAGTTAAATTATTCAGTATCAACATCTTTGTCATCATCTCCTAAACTTTTAGCAGAATCTGAAGAATTTAAAAATTCATTAAATTCAAAAATTCAAATACATAAAATACAAATGTTAAACCAAACATATGACCTCAAGTTAAGTAAATCTTCTAAGTTCATTGTAGATGAAGATACAATTTCATCATGGGTAGCAACTTTTTCTGCTTTTTTAACTTTATTATTAAGTGCGTTTGTGGTGTCGTCCCAATTAGTTGAAAAAAAAGCCAGCAGCCTAGCTGAAAAAATGACTGTAGATCTTAAAATTAATCAAGAAATTGTAAAGCAGCAACAGATTAAATTATTGTTGAGTGCAAAAATGTCTTCTTTAGGTGAAATGGCCGGAGGGATTGCTCATGAAATAAACAATCCTCTCACAATTATTAATTCTAAAGCGATGATCATGCGAAAGCGACTTGACTCAAATGAAATGGACATTGAAAAATTTAAATATGAATTGAGTAAAATTGAGGATACTTCAAAGCGAATTGCTAAGATCATTAAAGGGCTTCAGACTTTTGCTAGAAATACAGAAGATGATCCTAAATTAAAAATACAAATCTCAAGTGTTATAGATGATACACTTGAGTTATGTAAGGAACGGTTTAAGAATCATTTAATAGATCTTCAAGTTAATTGTCCTAGTAATATTTTCCTAGAGTGTAGACCTCATCAATTAGCACAAGTTTTTATGAATTTACTTGGCAATGCTCATGATGCAATTGAACATGATAATGAGAAATGGATAAAAATAAACGTAATTCAAGCTGAAGATATTGTGAAGTTAAGTATTTCAGATAGCGGAATGGGAATTTCAACAGAAGTTCTTGATAAAATTATGCAGCCATTTTTTACCACAAAAGAAATAGGGAAGGGAACAGGATTAGGACTTAGTATCTCAAAGGGAATTATAGAAGATCATCATGGAACTCTTCGCTATGAATCTGTCTTAGGGCATACTCAATTTATAATTGAGTTACCCTTAGTCCAGCCCGTGGTATTGGCCGATCAAGATTATAAGAATTTTGTTGGTTAATTACGAGCCTCTCGCTTATAATTTAAATCCTATAGTTCACTATTATATATTTCCATAATGCTTCCAGTTCATTCATTTTTTCTTTTAACTCTCGAAGCTTTTTTAACCTAATTGCAGAGTCAGCATTTTTAATATCTATTAAGCTATCAATGCATTTATTAAAAACTATTTTAAATTCTAGAATGCGATAGTTGAATTCTTTTTTTTCTCTTTTACTTTTAAGTCGATTTAAAATGCTATCAATTTCGATAGTATTAAATTTTGTATAATATTCAATCAAGCGTCGTGATTCATTTTCGGCACTTAAAGTGATGGGGACGGATTTTAACTCTATCTTATGAGTGAAGTTTCTTTTTGAGCATGAGAATAAAATAGCTGATATTAAAATAAAAAGGATTAGTTTAATCTGGTTCATGTTTTACTCGTCGGTAATTTTTTATTTAAATAATTACATCAACCGCCTCTTTGTTGATTCTGTTCGTAATGAAGAGACGGTTTTTACATTAGAGCTTTTCAACAAAAGAACCCGTTGGAATATGCTGAGCACTTTTAGTCGTAATTTCATAATAATGACCTTTTAAGATTGTTGAAACTCGTCCTTCTCCTATAGTTTTTGTTTTAGCTGGTGGGGCGGATTCATCAGAGTAATTAGAAACAATATCTAAAATTCTAACTTTATCTCCAACTCTTAACTCTTCGCCAGGGAATTTAATGTTGAAAGTATTGGTACTTGTTTCACTTACGATATGACCAACAGGATTGTTAGAACATGCTAAGAGAGTTAAAAAAAAAGGAATAGCTAATAAAATATTTTTCATTTCGGACCCCTTGATAAATTATTAATTAAGTTAAGAACACATTTAAATACTATGTGCCACTTCATCAGAAAAGCAAGCTTGCCTGTAGGCAATAAATTCGGATTTTTTAAAACATAATTATTTTTTACAATTCCTATTTCCCTATCTATATCTATTAGAAGAATAGTAATAAAATATATACTTAGCCTTTTAAACTTGTCTCAACCTTTACCTTGTTTACATTTTAAATTAATTTTCCCTAATGGGAAACCAAAGGTTTATTTCTCATAATGTAAATTCTACATGCCCTTCACGTTAATGTTGTTTATGTAAACATAATCTTGTTAAAGACATAGCAAGTTTTAAAAAATTATTTTAGATGAGGCTTGTATGGAATTGTTATTGTGTTCAACGTTGATTTTCTTCTCGGTAATATTCAATTGCTCAACTGCTGCCTTGAGTAGTAATCCACCCTTGCAAAAAATTGATCTTTTGGGAATTCTCAAAAAAGAATCTCCTAAAAAAGTTTCTATAGTTGAAATTGAAAAATTTAATAATCAAGTTCTTGTCGATATCTTTGATCCATATAATAAGGACATTAAGACTAAGTTTCAGGGAATATATTTTAAAGATTTTATTGATAAGTATTCAACTCCAGAGGCTAAGTTTATAAAAGTTAAGGCCATCGATGGTTATCAAATAAAAATGGATATTGAAGAAATAAAAAATGAAAAAATGATTCTTGCTTTCAAAGATCAAAATGGATACTTAAGTGTCGATCGAATGGGACCTATTCGAATTATTTATCCAGTTAAAGAAAAAATTTCTAAAGTTTTATTGTTAAAAATAGGTGTCAATTGGATTTGGCAGCTTAAATCTTTGGAATTTGTGAAATAATATGCAATCAAAAGAATTACAAAAAAATTCAATTACCACTGCGGTGATACTTAATTTGTCAATCATTGCGATTTTTGCAGTGCTGTTAACAATAAGTTACCAGGTTTTAAAAAAGAATTCAGTTTTGAATTCTCAAACATTTCATACGAGATTTCAGTCACGTCTTCTTTTAAAATCAAATAGTGGACTGGCTTTTTCAATGCAGAGTCTCACTAAAGCCTATTATAATAAAAATGAAGACTTGTTGGTTGAGTCCCTAACTTATGCATTATCAGCAAAAAGTGATTATCAAATTTTTCTTTCGGAAACTCGCGGATCCGCTTCTAAATTTCAAGATCTCACTAAAGATTATGATTCTATAATTAATCAATTGAATTCTTTGTTGAAAAAAGGACAATTTCAAGAAACAGAATTTAAAAAAACCGAGGAAAAACTTGAAAATTTGATCAGTGAAACATATGAAGTTGAATCAAGTATGTGGGTAACAGAGTCAGCAAACTTTACTCTCGTTGCCGTCTTCAAAGATAGAAATTCAGATTTCTTTTGGTTTATCTTATTTTTAAGTATTTTAATTGAAATCTCGTTGATTTATTTTTCATGGCTCCGTTTTAATTTGATTAAAAAAATTAATGATCAACATGAGAAATTGATTATGAGTACAAGGCTATCAACTTTAGGTGAAATGTCAGCTGGTCTTGCTCATGAAATTAATACTCCCCTGATGGTCATAGGTGGTCGATTAAAAATAATTAAAAATGATATTGAACTTGAAGTACAAGACGAAACTAAATTGAAAAAGAATTTAGAAATTATTTCGAGAAATAGTTATCGTATCCAACAAATTGTTAAAAACTTTCAAACATTTTCAAAAAGTGGTGAAAATGATAATTTTGAAATAGTTATGTTTGATAAAATATTTGAAGATTTATTAGAATTAGTAGAAAGAAGACTTTTAGAAAATAGAATTGAATTAAAATTAATTAATTTAAATAATCCAGTTGCACTTTCGTGTCGGCCTGTTCAAGTTTTACAAATAATAACGAATTTAATTAATAATTCTATTGATGCTATTAAAAATAATGAAATAAAATGGATATCGATTGAATCACGACTTGAAGACGAAAAGTGTCTAATCTTAATTACAGATTCCGGCAGTGGAATTGTTAAAGAAGTTGTTAATAATTTATTCGATCCATTTTTTACAACTAAAAACTCAAAAGAAGGCACTGGGCTTGGCTTAAGTATTTCTAGAAGACTAATGAATGAACACAGTGGTCAAATCGAGTACAATTCAAATCATCATAATACACAATTTATACTTAATTTTCCGACAATCTCTCAGTAATTTTCATTGCATATAAAGTATTTATTTCTCCTATTAAACCACAATTAATGGATCAACCGGTGAAATTGTAAATACAATTAAAGGGGCCGCTGCTAATAATCAATTAGGTGATTATCCTGTATAAGCGCCATTAAATAATGGAAATTTTATTTCAACATCTAGAATTGAGTCAATCAATGGAGTTGCCAAATTTGGGCGAACGAGGCAGATAAATGGCAATCAGGAACAGTAATTAAGTTTTTGTAAATTATACTTGGGTCAGTAATAGCGAAGGATATTTTGGATTGAATAGTCCACAAGTTGACGTCAACAGTATCGTAGATGCCGGATCAGTTTCTTTAGTGAATGGCTTAACGGGTGCCAGAATAGTTACATTTACTGGAGATATTGAAAATGATCAGGTTGGAAATGTTGGTGCTTGAATCGAATTATCTAACGGTATTTTTACATTTGGCTCATATTTAGATGTTGTAAATTGTATTGCTGAAGCTGGTTCAATTTCACTAATGCCTATAGAGTAAAAGCAATATTATCTAATACAGTTTAAAATTGAATAAAATATGCTTTGAGAAAAATGGAGCGATCTATTTAAAAGCCCACAAGGTAATAACTTTATTAAGTTTTCCCTATGTGGGCAAGAATTGGCAAGATTTTTCTCTTAGCGTTGAAACAAATTAACGACATTGTCGTTATTAAAGTCTTTAGGGAGCGTAATACCTAAAGATTCGGTAGCTCCTTGAGTGTCTTGAGCGACAAGTCGCAAGTACCTCATGGTCGTTTTAATGTTGGCATGGCCGACGATCTTCATGACTTTTGCAAGCGCAACGCCACGAATAAGCATTTGAGTAATGAACGTTGCCCGCAAGTCGTGAAACTTAATTTCAGTAATAGCTATATCGTGACAGAATTTTCTTAACATTTCGGCCTGACGACCAGTTAACCAATCTTTTAATGGTTCCAAAACCTTTCCGTTATAATTAAGTTGTTGTGCTTTTAAATTCTTTAAGAACATTTCAAGTTCTGTCGAAATCGGAATATAGCGGTTTTTGGAACTTTTTGTTGGGCCTGTGCCGTCAACCTTGCTCCAACTTTTTGTTACCGATATAACTCTGTTTTCAAAGTCTATATCAGTCCACATTAAAGCATGAAGCTCACCAGTTCTCATTCCTGTAAGTAATGCCATTACCCAATGGTTATAGAACGGATGATCTCGAAGTTTGGCTTGATAGAGAAGAGTATCTATTTCGGTGCGATTGAAAACGAGCTGTTGTGATTCGGGTACTTTTACAATTATTGGCCTTGCGGGATTTTTAGTAATGACCCCTTCATCAATCGCCATAGTAAAAATACGTTTTGTTTGTTTTAAAACAGTTCTTCTACATTCCATTCCGACATTTTGAATTTTATTGTAAATCACATCGTGAACCATCGAACTTGTAATTTCATTTAGGTAAAGATCACCAAAATATGGAGATACCCATTTTCCTAAATTTCCTTGGTACGTTATCAAAGTGCTTTTTTTAAATTCAATTCTCATTCGCTCAAAGCAAACTTTTGTCCATTCATTCCAAGTGTAGCGAATTGGATTACTTTTTAAATCCCGAAGCATTAGACGAAGATCAACTTCAATTCTTTTTGCTTGGGCCATTGAAGATATATTTCTTCTTTTTTTATAATGTTGTTTACCGTTAATTTGAGTTGTGGCAACAACCATGTAAGTTGTTTTTCCATCTTTTATCTCTGTGTAAATTGGCATTGCTAGACCTCCCGTAATTGGAGAGCGTTTAGCAAATCACAATGCTTAAATCTCAAATGACTGCCTAGCTTATAATATTTTACTCTTGCTCTGTGGACTAAAATTCTTAAAGCATTTGGAGTAATTCTTAAA
>CANCFT010000033.1 GCA_947377285.1 Bacteriovoracaceae bacterium | reverse complement strand
GATTTCTCTTGACGATCAAGCTTGATATTCTTATATTTTAGCTTCGATTGAATTCAAGCTACTTCCACGGGGGCGTAGTTAAGTTGGTTATAACGTCTGCCTGTCACGCAGAAGGCCGAGGGTTCGAGTCCCTTCGCTCCCGCCATTTTTACACTCACTATTTTCATTAAAATTTAATAGCACTAAGTCTATTCTTAATTTTAAAACATAAGAATTTCTATGAACTCGATAAAATATAGATTTGCCAACACTAACGATATTGATCAATTGATAGAGCTGAGAGTTCTTATGCAACTCGAAGTAAATAGTTTAATAAATCACCAAGTTAGTGGTGAGTATCTAGAAAGTGTTAGAAATTATTTTACACTTTCCTTGAAAGATCAAAAATACTCAAGCGCAATCGCAATTGATGGAGATGTCATTATCGGTACTGCCGGAGCTTGTTTTTATAATAAACCTCCTAGTATTACAGGTGGAAGCGGCCTGATTGGATATGTAACAAATGTCTACACCAGAAAAGAATATCGAGGTTGTGGAGTTGGAACTAATCTCATGCGAAAACTAAATGAACTCGGCGTCGAATTAAAAGCAGATAAATTGCATCTGGGAGCGACTTCAGATGGACTACAAATTTATAAAGCAGTTGGTTATCTGGAACCAAGGTTTGTTAATTTAGAAATTAAATTTAAATCATGATGAAATTGCTAGGAAAAAAATTATATGTGGCATGTAAAAGGTAACGAAATTAAATTAAAAGAAACTCCATCAGGAGAACTTTTTTCTGTACTGGTTGGCAGACATGAATCAAGTGGTGCCTCCAAAGAACAAACTGTTGCACTTGTTGAATTACCTCCTTATAAATCTTCAGATCCTCATTTTCACAAAGAGCGTGAAGAATCGTATTATTTTATTTCAGGTCAAGGCAGAGCGATGATAGACCAAAAAGAAGTAGATATTAGTACTGGAGATTTGGTTTTTTCACGGCCGGGCCAAACTCATCAGTTTATAAATACAGGATCTCTGCCTTTAAGGTATCTCGTTTTTACTTCTCCACAGTGGATTCCTACTGATTCATTTAAATCTAATTAAAACACTGTTACTAAATCTCTAATTCATCTTTGAATCATTACAACAAAACGACAGGTTATATAGTGTAAGTCCTCACTGAGTTCTTTAAAATCTCGCCGTTAGTGAACGAGAATTTAGCCATATTGACATGTCCGCATATTTAGCGTACAATCCTAAGGATTGCTGTATGAAAGTAATTGTATCGAAACAAGCCAAAAAGCAATTAGACATTATACCAACTCATATCTATCGAAATTATTTGTACTGGTTGGATTTAATAGAAAAATATGGACTACAAGAAACGAGAAAATTTAGAGGTTTTCATGATGAACCTTTAAAAGGCAATCGTGCCGGACAGAGATCGGTTAGACTTTCAAAAGGCTTTCGTGCAATTTATGTAGAAATTAATCAAAATCAATATGAAGTCATAGAAATTATCGAGGTAAATAAGCATGAATACTAAAATAAATAAAAATGCCCCGTTAAGCCTTGGTGATTTTTTACGAACTCATCGACTTGGAGAAGAATTCTCTCAAACTGATTTTGCAGATTTTTTAGGTATCTCTAAACAACGCCTATCTGACCTTGAAAACGACAAAGGAAATGTGAGTATAAAACTTTGTAAAGAATTGGCCATTAAAATAGGTGTACCGGCCGAGTGGCTCGCGTCTCTTGCTTTACAGGACATGATCAATAAAGAAGGTCTAAATTTAAAAATAGCTATTAACTAGAACTTGAACACTGTTGTTGAGAAGTCCATCTGAAATAAGCGAACATTATTAATGAAATCAGATGAAATAAAATCACTCAAGGAGTGAGGGCCAGATAATAACAAAATTTAAGCTTATATAATATTATACGCATACTTTTCTTGATATCAATATGCGCAGAGCATTGATTGTTTTGTCATTGGGGATTACAAATTAATCTACCTACTAAAAACTTCAAGGAGCAATGATGATTAGAAAATTAAATACAAAAGATTATGATGAGTTTTGCAGAATAAGATTAGAGAGCTTAAAAACTTATGAAATAGCCTTTTCATCTATGCCTGAATTTTTTATTAATGCGCCAAAAAAAATGAAGC
Organism: Bacteriovoracaceae bacterium; assembly: GCA_947377285.1. GTDB lineage: Bacteria > Bdellovibrionota > Bacteriovoracia > Bacteriovoracales > Bacteriovoracaceae > Bacteriovorax. The sequence goes on along the minus strand of CANCFT010000033.1, from coordinate 30,421 downwards.
TTAAATTATTAGAAGACAGCGAGAATGATTCTAGTAATTTTATAATGGGATATTTTCAAGATGAAAAACTTTTAGGCATTATTGGTTTCCGGAGAGAAACAAGAGAGTCAGTTAGTCATAAAGGATCAATGTGGGGATTCGTTGTTGATTCTGATTTTCAGGGAAAGGGTATTGGAAAAAAACTTATAATGTCTTTTGTTGATCAGCTAGAAAAAGATAAAAATATTAAATATGTACGCTTGATGGTTGCCACAGCTTGCGAAAGAGCAATTAAGCTTTTTATGTCATCTGGATTTATCCAATATGGAATAGAGACTGAGAGTATAAGTGACGGCAAAAATTTTTATGACCAAATTTATATGAAAAGAGAAATTTAAGTGTGAAAAAAAATGTCTGCTTAGACGGTCTTTGCCAAAGTATTTTATGGCACATACACCTCAATAGCTATTTTCCTATATAATTATCTGTAAATGATTTCAAAAAACTCAGTAATGACAGTTGCTTCCTCAATATTAGAAACACCCCATTCTGATAAATAAGGGCCATAAATTTCTTCATGAACTTTTCTCCAATACTCAAGAGACATATCTCCCTCCCCTTCTGCGATAGCAATCTCAACAGGTACATCTCGAAATTTATTCATAACGATTTTTACAGTTTTTAGAATACAGCTTGGCTCGTTTTTACTGTTCAGAAAAATCCAGTAATTGCCAACTTTAGGAAGAGGGTCTCCTGCCGACATGAAATCTTCAACAATACTACTGCCAGCAGTCTTTCTCCCACTTAAATAAAGCTGCAATAATTCATCAGTGATTTCTTTATTTCCGGCAAATGAAGCCTCCACATTTGGATTAATAGGATGTTCTTGCTTGGTGAGAGTCTCTAAATATTTTTCCCAATATTGAATTTCTAAAGTACTCATTTTTTTCATACTTCACTTAAACCTTTAAAAATCATTCCATTATAGTAGTGTCACCGACATATTTATCCAATCATTTCTCAAAATGGCATACCTGGCAGTATCAATTAACCATCATAAATTAAAATACTCTTTTACAGATGTAGTATCATAGCATCTTGCTCTTATTTAGACCTACCGGAAAAAAATAGTTTTAAAACTTTTGGCATAGCTTAATAAATTACAAAATCGACTATGCCAAAAGTCCTTATCTCTCAAGCTGTTATAAATAACTTTTTTTCCAAAGATTCACCTTGCTTGCCGCCTGATTTATCTAAAACTAATTCACGAACTACATATGGTTTCTGGGTTTCAATATTAAAAGTAGGAGAACCGGATAAATATTGAGACAAGTTTGAAATAATAAAATCTTTGTTTTGAAGTAATGCATTTACGACATCTTCGATCGCTATTAGATCAACCAGTTTTCCATTATCTAAAACTGGTAAATATCGAATATGATTTTTGGTCATTATCGCAAGGCATTCTTCAAGCAAGTAATCTGGAGTTACGTAAATAACCTTAGTAATCATGACTTCAAAGATTGGAGTTAAAAAAACAGATTTTTCATATTGTAAAAGTTTACCAGTGTACTCGTGTTCTGAAAATACTCCAACGATTTCCTCATTATCCAAAACCGCAAGTGCTTCAATCTTATTATCAGACATTTTCTGAATCGCAGAGGCAACATTATCATAAGGAGAAACCCAGAACATTTTTTTATTCTTCCTCATTGTAATTAGATCATATACAGAGTTCACACAGCCTCCATAGTTAGATTTTTATTATTTAAAAAAATGTCTCTTCGTCTTTCTTTATGAAATTTTGGTGTTTTCCATTTATCAATTTTTTTTCTAATTTGACTCATAAGTTTTATTGTCAAAATATCTAACCTCCCTCCACGAGCAACAGCTATGAATCTACCAGTGGATGAATGGAGTGTTATAACTCCCTTTAAGAGATGATCTTTTTTAGTAAAAACTATATTAAAATGGCATCCACATGGCGCTTCTTTTTGAATTTCAGTTATCTTTTCTTGAATAGATGAACGCATAAAAGCTGAAGGAGTAAAGCCTATAAATTTTATTATTTGATCTTCGAGAATCATTTTGTCCTCCTAATTATAATGATAAAATTAATATTAAATATTTTAATTAAATTAAAAAAAAGGGGGTGAGATAGCTCGTATCAAGATATTACTAATGAGATTTATGTGCTTTTTCATAACCCAAACCTCCTAATTTGGTATTTATAATTTTTTTAAAAACTTAAAAAATCAGCTCTACACAATAAAATATATGTTAATATTAGATAAAAAATTGTCAAGTTCGGGAAATATATTTTTTTTAGGTCAAAATAATTGGTCTATTTTTAGTTATAATCATCGAATGCTCATACTGAGCAGCTATATTTCCTTTCTCACCAAAAAGAGTCCAGCCGTCTTTTGCTTCTTCTACCCATGTCGTTACTGTAGATAAAAAAGGTTCAATCGTAATTACCTGTCCTTCTTTTAAAATACGGCGATCATTTGGGTCAAAATAAGGAGCAATAAAAGCTGGTTCTTCGTGTAGTGCACGACCAACTCCGTGGCTACCAAGGTTTTCAATTATTTTTAACTTATGTTTTCTTGCAACTTTCTCAATGGCCTTGCCGATTAAATTTAAGGGAGCCCCTGCAGTTGCTACCGCAATGGCCGCATTCAGTGCTTCTCTAGTTGCTTTCATTACTTTTTTTTGAACTTCAGTTGATTTGCCTAGAACAAATGATCCGCCTGTATCTGCAAAGTAACCATCGAGCTCTGCCGAGACATCAATATTAATGAGATCACCGTCTTTCAAAATTTTTTCACCTGGAATTCCATGGGCAATTTCTTCATTGATAGAAATACAAGTTATACCAGGAAAATTGTAAGTAAACTTCGGAGCAGATTTTGCATTGAATTTTTCTAAATATTCTTTTCCGATATTATCAAGCTCAAGAGAAGACATTCCGACTTTTGCTTCTTTCATCATAAGTTTGAGTGTATCAGCAACTATTTTGCCAATCACTTTCAGTTTATCGATATCGTTTTGTGTTTCAATGGTCATAAAAGTTCCCTGTTTAGAATTATCTTTTTAAGTATTATTCTTTTTTTCTACCACTGAAGCGGCTTTCCATCTCTGAAAAATCCACCACTGGGACCATCATCTGGAAGTTCAGCGGCCCATAAAATACTTTTAGCTCCCAACTCTGGCGATCTTCCACCAGTGCCTCCCATTTCGGTCGCACACCATCCAGGACAAACAGAATTAACTAGAATTTTATTTCCTTTTAATTCGCCTGCCACTGTTCTTGTTAGAGCATTGAGAGCAGCCTTAGAAGTTGCATAGGCTGGTATCCCTCCTGTTAAAGCAGCAATTGAGCCTGCTTCACTTGAGACATTAACAATGCGGCCATGTGCTGACTTTAAAAGAAGAGGTAAAAACGTTTTTATCATTCTCCACGGTCCGTAAAAATTTGTTTCCATAGTGACCCTGCACTCTCCTTCTATATCAGCGTTAATTGCTTTTTGCCAACTATCATAATTAATTCCGGCATTATTGATTAACATATCTAGCGAATTAATTTCTGAATTAATTTTTTTAAAGGCAGCAATGACAGATTGAGGGCTTGCAACATCTAGCTCAATGATTCGAACATTTTTTTTATAATCTCCAAAAGAGATGTATGCGAGTTCAGCTTTTTTTAAATCTCTTGCTGTTAAAAAAACTTGGACTCCACTACCAGCGAGAAGTTTCACAACTTCATATCCCAAACCTTTATTTGCACCTGTGACCAAAGCTGTTTTATTTTTCATACAAAAAGTTTGCCCCTATTTTATAATTCTAATTTTATCTTTAAATAAACATTTACGAAACCTATTAAAAACAAACCAAGCATTTCCCACTGGAATTAAAGTATAAAATGTGAAAAATAAGAGAATTATCAAATTGAATTTGTTCATCCATTAAGTCTATAATTACGCTAATAATTGTAAAGAACAAACTCTTTAAACAAGGGAAAATTTATGAGTCATAAATTTGATTTGGTTTTTGAAAGAAGTACTAAAATAATTCCAGAAAATATTTGGAAATGTTGGACAGTACCTGAAACATTAATGAAATGGTTTTGCCCTCGACCTTGGAAAGTTACAGAATGCCGGATGAATTTAATTCCTGGTGGAGAATTTTATACGCTCATGCAATCCCCTGAGGGTGAAAAATTTCCCAATAATGGATGCTTTCTTGAAATTATTCCAAATAAAAAATTAGTTTGGACAAATATGATGACTTCTGGTTTTAGACCAGTGAAAGAAGATAAAATGGGATTTCCTTTTACAGTCTCACTCACTCTTTCTGCCGAAAATGGTATGACTCATTATAGAGCAGTCGTTAGTCATAGTGATGAAGAAGGAATGAATAAACACAAGGCAATGGGATTTCAAGAAGGTTGGGGACTGGCTTTTGATCAGCTTTTAGAATTAAATAAATGAGCATTAAAGAAATTGAATTTATTCGCTTATACGGAAGTCAGGCTCGCCCTTATGCTGAAGCTCTGGCCCATTTGAGAATCGCCATATTTCGAGAATTTCCCTATCTTTATGATGGAGATTTTCATTACGAAAAAAAATATTTAGAAACTTATTTTAATTCTCAACATTCGTATATTTTATTACTTAAAGACAAAAATAAAGATAAATATATTGGCGCGACTACCGCCATTTTAGCCCAAGATGAAGGAGAAGAATTTAGAAATCCATTCACTAATTTTGGACTTAATCCTAAAGAAATTTGCTATTTTGGAGAATCCCTATTGATGCCTGAATACAGAGGAATAGGTTTGGGTAAAATATTTTTTAAAGAACGAATTCAATTTGCTAGCTCTATGAATTTTATTAAGTACCTTTCTTTTTGTGCAGTAATAAGACCTGACTCGCATCCATTAAGGCCTGAAGGTTACCGCCCCTTAGATACATTTTGGAATTCTATGGGCTTTAAAAAGGTAGATCATTTAAAGACTAATTACTCATGGAAGGATATAAATGATAATGAAGAAACTTCAAAAACAATGCAATATTGGTTAAAATCAATTGAATAAGGCAAAGAGGTGAAGCAATGAATCCTAATGAAAAATTAATTAAAGACTACTACCAAGCATTCAATGACAAAAATTTTAAATTAATGCTCAGTTTTTTATCAGAAGATATTATCCATGATACTAATCAAGGTGAACGAAGTATTGGGAAAAAAGAATTTACTAAATTCATGGAAGAAATGAATTTATTTTATGATGAGTATCTCGATCAGATTATAGTAATGACGAATCCAGAAGGAAAAAGAGCTTCTGCAGAATTTGTTTGTCATGGTATCTATAAAAATACTTGCCTTGGGCTTCCTGAAGCAAAAGGTCAAAAATACAATCTTCCCGTTGGGTGTTTTTTTGATATCTATGAAAATAAAATTTCGCGAGTAACTAATTATTACAATATGAATGATTGGTTAAAACAAGTTCAATGAAAATCACAGCTGTTAGTTATTCAATATCATCACAACCCTCTACTGTAAAACAATGGAAAGAAAATCTTATTCAAGAGATTCGCACTTTGATCATTGAAGGATCAGAAGTTATTTTATACCCAGAATTATTCCTGATGGGGTTGAGTGATTATTTTCTCGATATAACAAATCAGCTCTCGGCCATTGCAAATTATATTGAAAATGATTTATTACCTTCACTTGAGTTGATTTTAACTAATACCAAAGTCTTGTTAGTATTAGGTTCAGGACCCAAAATTTTAAATAATAAATTTTTTAATTCGGCCCCTATCTGGAGTAATGGCGTTTGGTTTTTTCAAGACAAAATACATCTCACTCCTTGGGAAGTTAATTTTACATCTGGATCTGAAATAAAAATTTTTTCTTATAATGGTTTAAAAACTGCGATCGTTATTTGTTTTGATATAGAACAACCAGGCTTGGCTTTAAAACTTAAAGAAGAAGGTGTTCATTTCATACTCGTGCCTTCTGCAACCGTTAACAAAAATGGTAACCAACGTGTTAATAGATGTGCTTCTTCGAGAAGTGTTGAATTAGGTACTGCCATTTTGACCGTTCCACTTATAGGAGATTCAAAATGTGATTTAGTTGATCATAACGAAGGTCGACAAGGTTTTTTCTTACCATCTCAAGAATTAGTTATTGATGAACAAGAACAATTTTCAAACTACTCACTCTTTGAAAAAATAATTAGTCATTTTGAGCTTGATATAGAACTAATAAAAGAGCTTAAAATGAAAAACGCAGAAACAAAACCTTACTTAACTAAAGATCACACAAATATCAAATTGATTAAGCAATTATGAAAAATCATTTATATCTTTTGATGGGACACTTTTGTTTAGCCTTGGGAGTTATTGGTGCTTTTTTACCAATTCTACCCACGACTCCATTTCTTTTATTGGCAGCATTTTGTTATTCGAAATCTAGTAAAAAATATCATTTATGGCTGAGAAGTCATAAATACCTAGGGCCACCTATCACTAATTGGCAGCAAGATGGAGTCATTAGTTTAAAGGCTAAAATATTCGCCACCATTATGGTGAGTTTGGTAATGATATTTAGAATACCTTATTTAAAAATAGCTCTTTTCATTAGAATATTTGTACTTTGCATTTTGATAATGGTCTTAATTTTTATTTGGACTAGGCCTTCAAAAGTTACTAGTACTAAAAATTTAAATTAAGCTTTTTTCCTAACTTCTAGACTTAAAGCAATTTCAGTTGCACCTGGTGGTTTATCCGAATTGTTTTCAGATTCTGTTTTAGGTTTTGAACTTGAAGAATCTGAAGAATTTCCTTTTGAACCAAATTCTAAATTTCTTTCAAAGTTAGAAGGTGAACTTGCAGCATCCATGGCTATTTCAAAACTAATTTTCTTATTTAAATAAAGTTCTGTTAAATGTTGATCAAACGATTGGCTCACTTTATCTCTTTTACCTAACTCAATCGAAAGATACATTGAACTTAACGGCTCTTTACCAGAAATGGCATCTTTGACACCAAGTGTGTTAATCATTATTTCTTGAGCACAAACACGCCCTTTACCATCTAGAGTAGGAAGCAATCTTTGAGAAATTGTTCCGGCCAAACAATCAGCTAAACGCAACTTTACATTGTTTTGCTCTTCAGGTGGAAACATAGAGATAACTCTGTTAATTGTAGATTGTGCATTCGTCGTATGAACAGTTCCAAAAACAAGGTGACCCGTTTCTGCTGCTTTGATAGCTATTTGAATCGTTTCTGCATCTCTTAATTCTCCAATAACAATTATATCTGGATCTTGTCTAAGAGCACCTCTTAGGGCCAGCTGAAAAGAATGTGTGTCATCTCCAACTTCTCTTTGAGTGATTCGGCAATTTTTGGAAGTGAATAAAAACTCGACGGGATCTTCAATTGTTAAAATATGCTCATCTCGAGTCATATTTATTTCTTCAAGCATGGCGGCCATAGTTGAAGATTTACCAGAACCAGTAACACCAGTAACTAAAATTAGTCCACGTCTGATATTGGTCATTTTTTTAATGGCCACTGGTAAATTTAATTTTTCTAAAGTTGGAATGGACATTGAAATTAAACGTAATATGAGAGCTGTCTTTTTTTGAAATCTAAGAAAACTTACGCGAATTCGACAGAGATTTCCAAATTGATAAGAACAGTCGTACTCTTTAAGAGTATTGTATCCGGCCATGACACCTTCATTATCAAACATTAGTTGACAAAAAAACTTCATATCTTCTGGCGTCAGTACTTCTGAACTAATTTTTTTTAATCCACCTTTAATTCTCAGATAAGGAATTTCCCCTTCTCTGAGATGCACATCACTGACAGATTTCTCTACACAGAAATGTAATAATTTATGGAAACTATTTTTATCAAAAGCCATTATTTAGTCCTCGATAGATCCTATCGGAGGACTAAAAATAATCTTTATTATTTAAAAACGAATTGATTATGGCACATCGAACAGTTTTCAAACCCAGCGAAACTATGAGGAACACTCACTGATTTCATTTTATCTTTTAAGTGACATGAAATACATTCGCTCGATTTCCCTTGATACATTCCATTACTATGACAAGAGTCACAGCTTAGTACTCTATGACTTCCTCTTAATGGAAAAGAAGTTAACGAATGTTTAAATGTGGTAACGGCCCAAAATTCTTGTTTATGGCATTCTTTACAATTTGGAAGAGTTCCATGGTGCTTATCATCTTTTTGATGGCACATTAAACAGGTCTCACTCATCCCACCAAGGCGTCGTTGATCTTTGTGGCATTCATTACACTTAAGTGTGTAATGGACTCCTGTTAATAAAAAATCCTTGTGGAAGTTTTGTATGGCCTTCCATTTTTTTGTTTCTGAATGGCATTCTCTACAACTATTTCCAAACTCTCCCTTATGAACATCCAAGTGACATGTTTTACAATTATCGTTGCTCACACCTTTAAATGAATACCTGTGTTTAGGATTTCTAGGAATTTCTTTAAAAAATTCATTCGTTTTAACATGACACTTTATACAATCAGCTTTTTCGTGAAAACCTAACAATGTAAACTTTGTAATCGAGTGATCAAAATTTTTGCGCTGGTGAAACGTTTGAGTTGTATGACAAGTCGTACATGCTCTCTCTAAACTATTCGATGTAAATTGATTGATATGAACATTTAAATGGCACGACTCACACATTCCTTTATTATCGTCTTTAAATTTAAAAATTCCTTTTGGTCTTACATTAAAACCTTTGTAAACAATAAATTCGTTTGTTGGCTTATGACATAGATTACATGCAACTTTTGGATCTGCATGTTTACCATCAAGAATAAAGTTTGTTTTATTATGATCAAATTTAGTTAAATTTTTAAATGTTTCTACATTATGGCATTCAAAGCACGATTTATTTAATGATTTTTCAGAAAACTGATCTCTGTGAACATTCACATGGCAAGTTTCACACATCCCTTTTTTATCATCAATAAATTTATAATTTCCTTTTGGTCTAACATTTACACCTTTGTAAACGATAAATTCTTTTGTCGGCTTATGGCATTGGGTGCAACTCACTTTCGGGTCAGCGTGTTTTCCTTCTAAAGAAAATGTTGTTTTATTATGGTCAAATTTTTTCAAATCTTTAAACGATTCAGCATTATGACATTCTAGGCATGATTTATTTGTAAATTTTTCGCTAAATTGATCTTTGTGAACATTTGTATGACAAGCTTCACAAAATTGTTTTTCACTAAAATTAAACTTGAAAACTTTCTTATCCCCTTCTTTATGACAAGCACTACATTGAATTTTTGTATGCTTTCCTTCCAAGACAAAACGAGTGTCCATATTATGATTAAACTGCTCTGATTTTTTAGTGTCCTTCCATGAGCTAGTTACATGGCAAGAGGCACATCTTTTCTCAAGAGTTTTCTGAGAAAATGTTTTCAAGTGAGGACTTTTGTGACAAATTACACAGTTGTCTTTTTCCAACCCAATAAATCTATATATGCGAGGAGACTCAGGTTTGGTTATTTCTGTATTGGTGTGACACTTAATACAAGTCAGATCTCGGTGTTTACCATCGACTTTAAAACGAGTATCTAAATTATGATTAAAATTCACTGATGCTTTAAAACTTTTTTCATTATGACAAGTTTGGCATTGATCCATTTTACCAAATCTGGTTGAAACAAATCCGCCAGATTGATGGATGTCTTTATGACAAGAAATACAAGCTGTTTGTAAACCAATCCATTTTTGAGGAAGCATTTTTGTTACACCCGCAGTTAACTTATAGTTAATTGCAGCCATTGCTGGATTTTGGATATGGCATTTAATACAGGTAATTTCGGTGTGTTTACCTTTGAGTGTTAACCCTGTCAGCGTATGGTTAAATTTAGGAATTTTCCACGTTGTTTGCTCATGGCATTTATTACATTCACCATTATTGTATTTTTCAGACAATGTATCTTTATGATATGGTTTGTGGCAAGCAAGGCAATTATCGGTTTTTAAATTTTCCCATTTATAAATTGATGGACCTATTTTGTCTCCATTAGGTGTATGGCATTTAGCACAGCTCATTTCGTTGTGCTTACCTTCAAGTTTAAATTTCCCATCAACTGCGTGATCAAACTTGGTGACTTCTTTCCATTTAACTTCGTTATGACATGAATTACAATCTTTAGCGGCAAAATCATCTTTAAATAAATGAACATCTTGTTTTTGGTGACAGCTTTTACAAGTTGTTGTTAGCCCTAAAAAGTGAATTCCTTCTTTGCGAACGGCCATCTTAGATCTAGTTTCTTTATGGCATTCCATACATTTAATATCTTTATGTTTACCATGTAGGACATGTCCGGTTAAATCGTGATTAAAACTTTTATTATCAACGACGGTTGTATCATTTAATCGCCCCTGATGATCAGAGTGACATTCAATACAATTCTTTTTGACAGAAGCTAATCCATGAAAACTTGTTTTTTTATCTATTGATTGTTTTATTTCTTTATGACAGCTTAAACATTGACTGGCAGGCACACCTTTACCTGCATCGTGGCAGGATAAGCAATCCATTTTTTCTAATTGCTTATGCCCTTCAATTAATGGGCCCGGTGCTAGAAGTTTGTTGAGTAGCCCTTGTTTTATATCTTGAGCACTGCTCATAGAAACAAACAAACATAAGCAGATAAAAAGAATTTTTTTCATAGCTGCCCCATTGGAGGTGATCCATCGCGAATAGGAGCTTGCCCACCTTCTCCGAAACGATATGATATTTTTAGAAAAATACTAAAAATAGAAACATTATTATCCCAAGTATTTTGGGCAGATAATACTCCAAATAAACTGCGGTCAAAAAACTTTGTATAACTTCCTTCAGTGATATAAACCGTATTTAATTTTTCATTTAATTTTTTTTCCAATTGAATATCTTGGCTAAGAGCAATTTCTCGAAATTTATTGGAATGGAGTAGCCCCATTCCAACTAAAAAATCGTTTGTAGTAAAATTCTTTTTTAATCCAGTATTAAGATTTCCACTAATTTCATCTTTTATAACTTTCGGGAAAAAAGCACCAAACTTTAATTCAGCTAAATTCTTCTTGTCTACTTCTCTTAAACCTAATGTTAATTTAGTTTCATAAGATGTTTGAGTGTATTCACTAGGACTTCTTATTGCCATTGAAGTCTGGTGATAACGACTTGAGGGAAGAACTTCCCGAACATCTTGAACTCTCGAATAATGTATTGAATCGATAGTCGAAAGAGATGTGCGCAACTTATATTTATTGTCTAAAGTTACTAAGTAAGTTGTCCAAAAGTTTTGAATATAAATTTTCGGAACTAAGTCTAAATAAAAAATTGATGAGAAATTTTGTCCATTCACTGTTTGAATATTTGTATTATTAAAAAAATATGCCCGGTCAATTTCAGTTTTATAGACTTGTCTAACTATTGATGAAGTTGAATAAAGGTAATTATCCCAATCCTTGCCTTTATATTCTAAAATAAAATACCCGCCATAGGCCTTTAAGTCTTTATTAATGGTTATTTGAGAATCTTCAATTAACTGTGGGTTAAGACCATAAAAAAGTGAAAACTTTGTCGCCATACCAAAGATATTTTTCCTAAAGCCAAAATCTACCCCATCGACATAAATGGCCCCAGCTTCTGAAATGGGAAATCGACCAAGTGAAAAACTAGTTCCTTCACCCACTGAATCTTTATGAAAATTAAATTCATGTAATTGTATTCTGTTTTTAGCAATTAACTTGGTTCTTTCACTATCTAACTTATCAAAAAAGTTGTTTTTGTCTCTTAGGTCTACAGTGAATTCGCCATTTGAACTTCCAAGAATCTTATCGAAATTCACATAGAGTCTCTCAGATAAAATTGCTAGGTCATTATATCTATCTACTTGCGTAGCTCTAAAAATTTCTTTAGAAAAAAAGCCACCTGAAATAAATCGGCCATAATAACTAGCATAAGAATTAGTTACGATAAAAAATGTAATAAAAAAGAATGAACTTTTTTTTAAATTGTATTTCTTCATGTTATTCTTTTGATTATCGTTTATCTTGAATTTAATTCAAGATAATAACTCTTTTACCTCAAGGAAAATATGAAACTAAAACACTATGAGTTTATCTGTTTTGTTGTAAGTCTATACATGGGTTATGAATATGCGATTTTTAATAAACTTATAAAAGCACAAAGTATTACAAAAAAAATTGCAGAAGTTGTAGCACCTCACTACAAATTAGACCTCAATCCGACTCCAGGTTACCCCATGAGCTATTTTTTAGGCTGGCTAGGTTTCGGAGTTATGCTTTTAATGAATTTTTATATTTTACGCAAACGGATGAGTATATTTAATAAATTAGGAAAACTTCCTGGCTGGTTAGAATTTCATATCTTCTGTGGAATGTTAGGACCAATATTTATTATTTTTCATACTAATTTTAAGATAGAAGGATTAGTCGCCATTAGTTTTTGGAGTATGATGATATCTTCTTCAAGTGGTATTGTTGGTCGTTATTTTTATATTCAAACACTTAAAAAGAAAGAAGATATTTTAAAATCAATTAAAGCCTCGAGAGAAATTTTTATCAAAAAGCATCAAAACCGAATACCTGAGGAAAAAATTGAAGTTATTTTTCAGCATGCTTATTCAATGGCCGGTGTTAGCGAAGAAATTAGCAATCCTTTAGTTGTCTTTGCATCTTCATTAAAAGCTGACATTAATTTGATGTTTACTAATCCTGGTAAAGCGTTTGGATTAAGTGAAGTTGATGGCGAATTCTTAAAAAAATTAGGAATCGATAATCGACGCGCAACCTTAATAGAGCCATTTAAACAATTACTTGGTTATTGGCATGCATTTCATCTACCCTTTGCATTCTTTATGTATATTATAGCCATAGTTCATATTGTTGCAGCTTTACTTTTTGGTGTAAAACATTAGTAGTATTTAAAAAAAAGCCCTTCACTTTTAAAAGTGAAGGGCTTTTTTTTAACTTATTTTTCTAGCTGGAATTAATGATTTAGAGTAGTAAAGTGCAGAGAGGATAAGCTGAGCCAATACCGATGAGATAACCATGAAAGTTCCACCAGTTGAAAATCCGTATGAATGCAATCCTGTGGCAAGAACAAAGTTAACACCAAACCAGGCCATGATAACTAATATATAACTTAAAGGTGAAAGTATGAGGAGTCTAATTGGCGAGATCCAGCCAGCAAATCTCCCATGTAATAAGGCTAAAAATCCTAAATCTGCAATTAGTGCCCAAGTTTCTTTTGGATCCCAACCCCAAAATCTTCCCCACGAATAATCTGCCCATACACCACCTAATATGATTCCGGCGGTCAATAGAAGTACTCCTAGTTGAATTGATCTATACGCATAGTGAGAAAATCTCTTCACTTGTTCTGGATCCATTTTTCCTAAGAGTGATTTAATCATGAAAATATTTCCTAATAACATCGCCATTGAAAAGGCCGCATAGGAAATTGTGACAGTTAAAACGTGAATCGTTAGCCAATAACTACTTCTTAAGACTGCTACAATTGGATCCATACTTGGACTAATGATTAAGGGAATATTTTCTGTCAGTAAAATGAGTAAAGCCGCTCCAAGGGCCATAATAGCTAAAATATTTCGGTCTTTATAGATAACGTAGAAAATATAACTGAAGAGAGAAATTCCAAATGAAACCCAAATCATAGTTCCATACATATTTGTGACTGGTGGAAATTCAGTTATATAAACTCTAATTCCAAATCCAATGGCCAGCATTAAGAGCGGAAAAATCATGACAAGGCTAAGACCACTATCGCTGATAATATTTTTTGAAAAAGGAAGAAAACAAATAAAAGAAATAACAAAATAGATAAGTCCTGCCCAAAAAAATGGCATCGATTTAACATATGTTACTTCTAGGGCCATTCGTTCTCTTTGATTGATAAATTGTTTATTTACTTTTGCACTCATTGAAGCTGAAATCAGTTCCTGAGACCATTTCTTAATTACGTCTGATGTTTGCGAAGAAGATACTGAGACTAACAAATTTTGCATCGCCGATTGCATTGCATTTTTATTATCATTTTCTTCGTAAACTAAACCCGCAAAAAGTTGGTCACCAGTTTGAATTGATTTTAAAAGATAAACTTGATTCATCACTTCTAGTTCTGAACTTTGAATGGGAGTGAGTAGATTTTTACTTTTCTTTTCAACTTCTGAAGCTCCAGAAGCTAGTGTGGATATATCCGTTTTTTCTATTTCATCTAAACTAAAAAGGGTTCTCCCCTTGTCTAACTTTAACAGTTCACGAAGATCAGTATTTCGAATATTAACTACTTTAATAAGAGAAGAATCTTTAAAAAGATTCATTGCCATAAAAAAGCTAACTGGACTTAATCCAAAAAGTGATTTCTTTCCAGTTAAGTAAATATTATTTTCTCTAGAAAGTGTTTCAAGTGGCTTTAGCCGCCCTCTATCTTTCAGTGGTAAAACTTCAAGTTTTAAATCATCAAAAGTGTGAGCAAGTTGCTTTAAATCAAATTCAAGTTTCTCATCTGTTACTTGTGCCGTTTGAGCACTTAGCGATGTAGAGATTAGAAGGAGTAGTGTTAAAAATAACGATTTCATTAATCACCTATAAGTTAAATTTATCTGTAAAACGTTTACTTTTTTGAAGTGTGTATAAAATAATTCCACAACATAATATAATACTTCCTAAATATTTAAGTGCTCGCCCTGGGTCTCTATTCACCGACAAAATTGTCAATGCCGGTTGACCTGGAGTAAGTTGATAGCTGGACTGATAAAAAGTATAGCTTTCCAATTTTAAGGGCTCATTCATAAAGATTTCATGAATTGGACCAGCTCCATTTATTTTGACATAACTTTTATAGTCCATGGCCATTTGGCTTCCGGGATAATCGTTTTTTTCAAATTTTACAAGTGAGATGGCAAATGGCAAAAATAATCTTTCGCGCCCATAATAGACAGTTGATTGTTTGTTATTGCTTGTGAAATTCATTTCACTATTTTCAGTTATCCAAACATCCTTTGCGTTTTGAGCTTTGAGTAGGATCGCACTTGGAGGAAGTGGTAATTTACTTTTTGGAACTGTTTCTTCAGGAACGAAACCATCTGTAGCGTTTTTAACCCCAAGCAAAGTAAGTTCAATCCCCATCCATGGTGTTATAAAGACTTCTTTTTCTTTTAAGATTTGTTTAGAAAGTTGTTGCCCATCTTTATAGAGAGCAACTTCAACTTGATTATTATCTAAAATTTGGAATTCAACTGTATTTTTTATTCTGTCGCCTGCGCCATTAGGCGTTGAGCCCATTTGCATACCTGATGGCATTTGTTGATTTGTGTTTGTTGAGGCTTCTGCTTCAGGAGTTCCTCCTCCTTTAATATCGATACTTACTTTATAATCAAAAAGTCCGTTCGGATTAAGAGTAAACTCTGGAATATTTTGGTAAATAATTTCGCGTAATGTTTTGCCACCTTTTGAAACAGATAACTCTATGGCCGGATTACTTTTACTTGGATCGCCTTCTTCAATTTTATTGCTTGCAATTTGTGCATTTTTAAAAATTTTAACAACAACAAATTTTACTCCACCCACTTCGACATTTTGTTTGCTATCAAGATTTACGGTTTTAACAACAGCACCATTTTTATCTTTAATAAATAATAAATTTCCACTTGCAACTGAGCTTGTTTTGCGACTAGGTTTCTTTATACCTTTTTTAGGTGTTAATTTAACTGGTGGCAATTCAATCTGCTTTTGAACTAATCGAAAAGTAGCAGGTCCCATTTGTACTTCTTTTTCAAGCTCAGAATTAAGGACTTGTACAACATCGAAAAATGGACTCTTTATTTTGAAATTTAAATTCAAGCCTCTGTCAAAATTCTTCTCAGGAACTTCAGCAAATGGAATATAAGTGCTAAGACTAAAATCTCTTGATCCGCCTATTACTGTATCTTTTAAATCAAGCTTTTCAAGGTAACGCTTGATTGGAGTTTTTACACCATTTGTTTCAATGACATTATTCTGTAAAAAAACTAAATTAGATTCTGAATTTTCATAAATTTGCATTGAACCATCAATTCCCCAAATCATGGTTAAGACAGAACCAAATAAAAGCATGAGCATTCCTAAGTGAGTCACTAAGAATCCAACATGTCTCTTCTTCCAAGGTAATCGTGAAAGTGCTGCAAATAATATATTGATCCACAATAATCCTAAAACTATTAAGAACCACCAAGTCTTATAAATTTTAAGACCTGCATATTCTGCATTAAATCGACTTTCTAAGATCGTACCTGCAACACTGCAGACGAGAAGAGCTAGCATCGTAGGGATTGCAAGTTTTACTGATGATAAAAATTTGAACAATTTTTTTAAGTATGACATTTTTTGCACTCGGTTGAATATTTATTAAAAAATATTATCATGTTTTAAATCAGATCGTTTAAAAATATGACTTATAAAAGATATTTATTTTAATCAAATATTTGGAACAAAGATGACACAAAATACTAGAGAGATTTCTTCAAAAGATAAGCCTAATATCTATTTAGATTATATTGCTGATCATCTAGACTCTTTTGGTTACCTATTATTTATTTTAATTGCTGTTTTAAGTATTGCTCGTAAAGGTAAAAAAAGTAAAAAAGCTATTTCAACTTTAGAAAAAAATATCCGGGCAAATTTACATGAACCGGCCACCCTTCACCCTGAAATCAACCCAGCTCTTTGCGCTGGTTGTGGGGCTTGTGTCATTGCATGCCCCGAGGGACAAATTTTACAACTTGTAAAAAATAAAGCTGTCTTAGTTTACCCATCTAAATGTGTCGGCCATGGTGCCTGTGAAATAGCTTGTCCTTTTGGCGCCATTGATTTAGTTTTCGGTACAAAAACGAGAGGAATGGATATTCCAAGAATTTCCCCAGATTATGAAACTAATGTTGATGGTCTTTATATTGCTGGTGAACTTGGGGGAATGGGTCTAATTCGTAATGCAATTAAACAAGGAAAACAGGCCACATATCATGCCTACTCAAAATTAAAGAATAGTAATGCCTCCGCCGAATTTGATATTTTAATTGTAGGCGCAGGTCCTGCTGGATTTAGTGCAGGGCTAGCCGCCAAAGAAAAACAATTAAAATATAAAATCATTGAGCAGAATACTTTTGGTGGAACAATTTTTAATTTCCCAAGACAAAAAATCGTTACTAGTCACCCACTCGAATTTCCTGCTGTTGGTCCTCATAAATTCAAAAGTAACACCGTTCTTAAAGAAGAAATTTTAAAAGTTTTTTCCCAAATTAAAAATGAACAAAAATTAGTTATTGCGGAAAAAGAAACGTTTGAAAATGTAAAAAAATTGGAGAACGGAACTTTTGAAATTAAAACAAGCAAAGGAAATTATACTGCTAAAAAAGTGATCATGTGCATGGGGGTTAGAGGATCTCCTCGAAAATTAGGTCTACCAAATGAAGACCTACCAAAAGTTACCTACAATTTAATTGACCCAGAAGAATACCAAAACTCTACTGTTGCAATTGTCGGTGGAGGAAATGCAGGTCTTGAAGCTGCTCAGTACTTGAGTAAACCCCATTTAAAAAATAAAGTTCACCTTATAGTTCGTGGAGGTCCTGCTGATGCTTTTAGTAAGGCAAATGAAGCGAATCAAAAATTAGTTTTTGAACAAGAAAAACAAAAACTAGTGAAAATTCACTATGAAGGATCCATTAAATCAATTGAAGAAGACCATATCTTGATTAACCGAGGCAACGAGGTGGTTAAACTAGAAAACCATTATATTTTTATTTTTGCAGGAGCGGAAGTCCCCTTCAAATTTTTGATGTCTTTGGGAATTACAATTGATAAGGCCCACGGAGAAATTCGAAAATAACTATTTTTATATCTAAAGGTAGCCAACAGGATGGCCGATAACTTACTGAATTTCCCGTTTTTATAGACGCTTTAAGCGCCTCTAAATTTAGGCAAATTCTCATTTACCTACATTAACTTATGTATTTGAAATATTGGAGAAAACTGTGCCTATCAAGCTTTTTTACAGTTCTGTGACATACTGCTTAGAATGAGTAAACTGTCCTATGCACTTTATTTATTGATTGTTGTTTTATTAGTCTCTTGTAAAGCAGGTGACTTTAAAATTACAGCTCCTTCGACCTCCAAATCTGGAGGCCCACTGTCAAATTTCAATCACACTCCTTTTTTAAATACTAGCTGTGTTCAATGCCACGAAAATAAACGTCCTATCACTGATCCAGTTCATGGAAATGGCAATGATTGTATTACTTGTCATAGCGCTGCTCTTAATGCTCAAGGGGTAAGAACCTGGTTAAATCTTTCTCATTTTGATCATAATCCGTTACCTGTTACATGTGTCCAATGTCACGAAGGGGCAAGACCAAATGGCCTTAAAGGTACGTCTGCAATCGGTCCGCATTTAGCGGGACAATGGGGAGCAACTCAAGACTGTGCTTCATGCCACGTTTATAATAAATGGAAAGGCAAACAATCCGATGGGACAGACTTTGTCCATTTTGATCACAACAAACCTCTTAGCACATGTATAGAATGCCATAACACTGCTTCTCGCGATGATAGACCAACGCCTCTCAATTCAACTTTTGTAGAAACGACATCTCCATTTCACCCGCAAACTCATTATGATTCACTGGCAGATATTTTAGGGGACTTTAATAGTGGAGCACTTAAAACTCTTTCTCCAAATTTATCTCTAATTGCATTGACTCCAACACAACAACAATTATTAAGCAGAATCACAAGCAATCATCTAATAGCTACTGACCAAATGGACTGTGCCCTTTGCCATTCTAATTCAGATAATAATCGCAATTGGGGAGTCAATTCTTCTAACGGCAAACTTCAGTCTGTCTTATTTAAAAAAGACAGTGGTGTTGTTAATCAACACATGATTATAAATCCTGCCAATACAAGTCTTACAACAGAACCAATTCAATGTATGACTTGTCATGAAAATCATCGTCCAAGCACTCATATTTCTTTGGATAATAATAAATCAACAATTGTTAGTGGAATGGACACTGGGGATTGTAAAGGCTGTCATATTTATTCTAGAGATGGAAATGGAAAACCAGCTCCAGTCAAAAGCGATTGGGCCAATCCAATTGCCTTTGTCCATGAAACTGCTCTCCCTGTCTCATGCATGGACTGTCATAAAATGAGTGTTCCTCTTAATAAGAGAGCAACTTCTACGCAAAACTCAACTCACCCTGTGGCCACTGGAACTTATTACAAAATTGATTGTATAAAATGTCATACCTATGATGCTACCTTAACTCCACCATATGCAACGTCACCTGCAAGAGCATGGGGTAATATTGCATTTGACCAACGGACTCACTTAAAAGCTGATGGGATTACAAAACCAAGTGCATGTATTCAATGTCATAAAATAGATAATAACTCTCTTCCTAATCCTGCAATAAATCCTTCACATACCGCTGGCTCTAGAGCAAATGCCAGTGACTGTGCTGTTTGCCACGTCTATAACAGTACATCGAAATGGTATAATTTCGTGAGCTCGTTTAATCACACTACTTACTTAGATACTGTAGGAACTGCAGACCGATGTGATACTTGTCACAAGGCTTCTGTCATGGCCAATTCTACAATTAAAAATCCATTAACTAATTTACCTGGATTAGCAACCAGAGCAATAAACCCAGTTATTCATATTCCTGTTCCATTAATTTCTGGTAAAGCTGTCGATTGTAATTCATGTCATAAAAATACAACAAACTGGAAAACATCAGTTGTGTATTCACATGGAAATACTGACAGCTGTTCGACATGCCACAATTTATCAAATCCAACTAATTTAGCAATGCCAGCTGTTGTTCAAAAAGGTGCAAACCACTTTCCGACAGGAACACTAGAATGTAGTGTGTGCCATACTGCTGCCAATACAACAAACTTTACAACTTTTAAAAATAGTGTTTTCAGTCATACAAATACAAATTCTTTAAGCTGTTCAACTTGTCATAATGATCCAACTTATTCTGGAACAGTGACAAAACAACTTCCACTTCCTCAAGGAACAAATCACTTAACATTACCACTTGGTAGTGATTGTAATACTTGTCATACTTCTACTAGTACATTTAATGGAATGTCAGGTGCTTCGATTTTTGTTACATACAATCACAATTTGGCCGTTGATAACGATTGTAATTCTTGTCATAAAGGAACAACTGGTTTTGCTAAAGGAATTAATGCAGCTCCAACTGCTCACATGACAATTCCATATGTCATGAGCAATGGTGTCGCGACAACTACACTTGCTCAATGTTCTACTTGTCATAAAGATGTAAATGCACTGGGAACTGCAACTGTTATTAAGACAGCACCTGATTTTAAAATTCACATTGATGCCAATACAAAGTTAACAACTAATGCAGCAGCAGACACTCGATGTAATATTTGTCATGATGGAAGTAGCGCTACTGGTAAAACAATTGCGGGATTTGTTCCAAGTGCAAACTTTAGTGTTCACCCTACCCTTGGTTCCCTTCAGTGCGTAGCTTGTCATACTTCAAGTTTAACAACGATTCCAAAATATAAAGATTTTACTGGTGGTGGCTTTGTTCATACAACTGCCATTACCGTTAATAATACAACTTGTAATACTTGTCACAGTGGAGCAAGTGCAATTGCGACTACGACTAGTTCCTTTGCCGGCCACGTTCCGAGCTCAGCAGAATGTATTGCTTGTCACACGGCAAGTACTACATCATTCACGACTTTTGCTGGCGGAAATTATACTCACGCAGACGGAGTAAGTTGTACAACTTGTCACGGAAATACTGCTTATTCTTCTGTCACTCAAAAAGCGACTTCGGCAACTGGTACAGTTGTTCACGCCACTACAACTGGTGCATGTAATACTTGTCACAATAATACTGCTGCTTTTTCTACTTGGAAAATTCACACTAACGCGACTACGACAACTGATACTAAATGTAATAGTTGTCATACTGGTCTTGCTAATACTTACGGTAAAATGACGACATCTTATACTGGTCACGTTGCAACTGGCGGAGCTGAATGTATAACTTGTCATACTAATGTACCTGCAAAAACTCCTGCTTACCTTAATTTCACAGGTGGCTTGTATATTCATACAGGAACTGAAAATTGTTCTACTTGCCATAATAATTTATCGATCAATGCCACTCAAGTGACAACTTCTGTTATCCATACCACTAATGCCACCGCAACTTGTAATTCATGTCACACCAACACTGAAAACTATACAACTTGGAAAATCCACACTGGGCTTGCAACAAAAAATGCTGGTGGAACAAACTTTACGTCTTGTAACTCGTGTCACTTAGTAACTCAAACTCCATTAGTCTTAAAAAATATTTCGACATCAGCGACTTATAATCACTTTTCAATTACCAAAACTACTTCAGGTGCCGCTGAATGTTCAACTTGTCACCAATCAAGCATGACTCCATTAAGTGCATTCCCAAGTTTTACTGCTGCTAGTTTTAAAACTGGTGTCTTACATGCTAATGCTGTCGCTTCTTCGATTGCGACTACAAATAATTGTACCAGCTGCCACACGGCAACTTATACAACGACATCGGCGACATCATTTAAAATGCTACCTGCAATACATTTAACTCTCCCAATTCAAGCCTCTCCAGTTCAAGCCACTCAATGTGATACTTGCCATAAAGATGCAGCGTTTGCATCTTGGAAAGGAATGAATCTTTCTACTCCAACTTCTTCAAATGTTGTTTATGCACATAATATAAATGCAGCAACTGATGTAAACTGTATTAGTTGTCACACAGGGGCAACGGCTTTTGCCGAAGGGCAAGTTCATTATAAGAGTGCAACGGGAACTGCACTTCATATGGCCACAACTGCTCAGTGTTCGACTTGTCACCAAGGGGCAGACGTTGGTGGAGCTTTAACCACAAAACTCACTGACTTTACTATTCACTCAACTGTTTCAACTGCAACAGATACTCGATGTAATATTTGTCACGACGGAGCTTCAGCAATTGGAAAAACGACAGCGGCCTACGTTGGAACAGTTGGACTTCCAACTCACCCAGTCCTTGCTGGAAATCAATGTATTGAATGTCACCAAGCAAGTGTTGGATCAACTCCGAAATATCTAAGTTTTGCGGGAGGAAATCAACATACTGCTGCGACGACAAGTAATTTTACTTCATGTAATACATGTCACTTGTCTGCCTCTGGCACAATTCAAAATATCAACAACTCTCCAGGATATAATCACTTTCCAATTCTCAAAGCCAACGGAACACGTCCAGAATGTTTAACTTGTCACGCTGGCAGTGTAAATGCTGTAACCCCATCCCTTGGATTTAAAAACTTTTCTGGTGGTTTATTTCACTCAACAAGCTCAGGAGTAGTTGGAACATGTACAAGTTGTCACAAACCTGCAACAGCATTTACTCCATTCAAACAATATCCTGCAACTCACTTACCTCTTCCAGCGGGATCAGATTGTAATACATGTCACACGGCCACAACTTTTGCTTCTGGAAGTTTTAAAGGAATGCCTTTAACAACTGGAGTATCAAACGTAACTTATACACATGCTGGTACAGATACCAACTGCGTGTCTTGTCACACAGGAACAACAGGTTTTGCGGAAGGAACACTCAACACTCCAGGAGCAACTCACTTTGTGCTTCCAAAAAATGCTGGTGTGAATGTTAACTGTAATACTTGTCACGATATTAACACTGCAACAGGCGCTGTCTGGAAAGGAATTTTATCAAAAGGTGCTAATCCTGTTACGGTAAAATTTGATCACTTAACTATTGGCACGACTGCTTGTAACACTTGCCATAATGATTCTACCGCTTCTGCTGCCATTACTCACGGAGTTCCTACTGGAACTGCTCAGGCCGCAACTTCAACTTATAATCCTGCAGTTCATATTGCGACAGCTGGATCTGACTGTATTGGTTGTCATGTTATTAGTAAGACCGGTGGAGCTGTTCTTAATGCAAAAACTTTTGGTACTTTTGAATCTTTTTATGGTGGTTCAAATAAAGATCACTCATCAAGCACAACTAATTGTATGGGCTGTCACTGGTCAGGCAATGGCGCCACTGGAACGATTGCCAATATTCCAAACGTTGTTGGCGGCTTTAAACATTTTAATATAACAGATTCAACTTCAGGAACAGGAGCTGCTGCTCAATGTACAACATGTCACCAAGCAACTGTAACAGGAGCAACTCCATTTACAACTTACGCTGGTGGAAAATATCACTCTGTCTCTGTTGCTTCTAAAGTTACTGGAACATGTTTGAGTTGCCACAAAGGAGCTACGGCATTCACTGGTACAACTCAATATCCTGCAACTCACTTAACAATGCCGGTTGGTTCAGATTGTAATACTTGTCACAATCAAGATACAACTTATACATCTTGGAAAGGAATGCTCTCAGCGGGAGTAGCTACGCCGAATGTTAGCTATACACATAATTCAACTAACGATACGACGTGTACAACTTGTCACCAAACAGTAACCACTTTTTCTACTTACACGACTAAAATTGGATACGCTACTGGGTACACGAATACTCCAGTACATACAACAAACACTGCAGCTCAATGTAGTACATGTCACCAAGTTGTATCAGGCACAACTGTGGCCACTAAGTTTGCGGCTAATTTTAAAATTCATGATTCAACAAATACGACAAATGATTCAAAATGTAATATTTGTCATTTATCTGCAGGTACAATTACTAAATTTAATAATAATACAAATACTGGCTTCACCCATTTCCCTTATGTAAATGGAACAAGCTATGCTGAATGTCAGACTTGTCACCAAGCAAGTATTACGGTTAATGCTCCGTCCGTTAAATATTCAAGTTTTGCTGGCGGATTATTCCATTCAACAACTCTTTTATCAAATGTGCCTACTACGGCGTGTGCTACATGCCATAAGTCTTCTGGACCTGCGTTAGCTGGTGTCACTGCAATTACTTCAATTGCCACTCACTTAGCAATACCTGTTCCTACAACTCCAGTTGGTAATACAACTCCGACAGACTGTAGTACATGTCACACATCTTCAGGATGGAAAGGAACTGTTTACAATGCACCTACATCTGTAAAAGTAAATTACGCTCATAATATTAATGCTACAACAGACGCTTCATGCTCAACTTGCCATGATGTAACGAAATCTATTGGCTATGCTACTGGAAAAACGAATACTGTAGCCGTTCATGCTACAACTGCTGGAACTCAACAATGTAGTACATGTCATATGTTAGTCACAGGAACTGGTGCAACTTCAGCAGCAGCAGTCAAAACGACAACTAATTTTTTAATCCATGACTCTACAAATATCACTTCCACAAAAGACAGATGTAATGTTTGTCATATAAATACTTCAACTTCTTCAGCGACCGTAGCTTCAATTAAATTTTTCGATGCAAATAAAACATTTGTTCACATGCCAATTAAAACGACGGCAACTGCAGCAACCTATGCTGAATGTTCTATCTGTCACTCAAATACAATTTCAGGAACATCAGCTCCTTTCGTAAGTACTTATTCATTTGCGAGCGGAAAATTCCATTCACTTGCGACTGCTTCAAGTGTTTCGGCCACAACTTGTGCTAATTGCCACAATTCTGCGTCTTATACTTACGGAGCTTCGAGCTTTAAAAAATTACCTGCGGCCCACTTAAGTTTATTGGCTCCAATCGGTACAGCAACAAATGCTGAATGTAGTGTTTGTCACGCCGTCACAAACAACAATGCAGCAGCAGCTAATCTTTGGACTGGTATGGCGATTGCCAATACAGCAAATGCAACAGTAGCACTTAATGTAACTTACAAACACAATGTTGCAGATACAACTTGTAATACATGTCACAATGGAACTTCTGGATATGCTGAAGGAAATCTTTCTGCAGGAAATGGACATTTAACAATCCCACTCGCTCCATTAAGTGCTACTACTGCAGCTCAATGTAATGCTTGTCATACTGTAGGTACAACTGGTGGATTAACAACACTTGATTCTTGGAAATCATGGAGACTCGCAACTCCACAAGTTATCTATAATGCGCATAATTCAAGTACAACAGCTGCGTGTACAACTTGTCACACGAATGCAGCTGGATTTGCCAAAGGGACGGCGTTCGATGTGGCTCACCCAAGTACAACTGGCCTAGGTGAATGCTCAACTTGTCACTCATATGCTTCAACTGCTCCTGCTGCAGGAACTTCAACATATACTGATTTCAAAGCACCTCGAGATCACAGAGCTGCTGCTGACTGTTTATCATGTCACTTAACAGCTGGTGGAGCGATTAGTAATTACAACCTAAGCCCAGGTTATAAACACTTTCCAATTTTAAATGCAACAGGTTCAGCTGTTCAGTGTTCAACTTGTCACGCGGCCAGCTTAACAACTTATACAAATTTTACTGGTGGTCTACTCCATACAAAAGCTGTTGCGGCAAATGTTACAATTACTGCGAAGTGTGCGACTTGCCACACTACAACTTACTCGACAACTCTAACTTCATTTAAAGCAGTGACTGCTACTCACTTAAGTCTTCCAGCAGGATCAAACTGCGATACATGTCACAATATTGCAACGGCCGCAGGAGTTGTTTGGAAAGGAATGCCTCTGACTGCTGCAACGACAACTGTGACTTATGACCATACAACAATGGGTACAGCAACATGTACAAGTTGCCATGCAGGTACAACGACTTCATCTGGATTAGCTGAAGGTGTGGCAAACACAACTGCAGGATTTACTCATTTAACTCTTCCAATTGTAGCTGCTGCAACTGTTGATTGTAATATTTGTCACCAAAGTAAAACGATTTGGACAGGGATTAAAACGACTCCGAAAAACGTAACTTATACTCACACTGTTTCTGACCAAGCAAGCTGTATTGCATGTCATACTGGTTCGAAAGATTCTCTTCCAACTGCACAACATGGTGGAGCAATTGGAACTGGATATGCGCTTGCCGCAACAGGAACTGCTCATATTGTCACAAACGGTTCTGATTGTAATGGTTGTCACGTGGCAAGTATTCCTAACTATACGAGCTTCGCTGGTGGTATTGCTACAGATCACCGAGCAACGGCAACTTGTACTACTTGTCACTGGAATGCATCGACCAACACTATTGCTAACAATACAACGAACCCTGGTTATAAACACTTTCCAATTTATACAACTGGAACAACTCCAGCTCAGTGTTCAACATGTCACTCTGCAAGTATGACCTTAGATGGAAATGGAAATTTCCCAACACCAATTTTAGGATTTGCTGGAGGCGAGTTCCATGCAAATACAACTGCTGCAAATGTTTCAGCAACAACTTGTACTTCATGCCATAATAGCGCGAATATAACTTATGAAGCGATGGCCGGAAACTTTAAAAAATTTCCAGCAGCACACTTAAATTTAACTCAGCCAACTGCTGCTGCTCCAACAGTTCAAACGGCAACTCGTGGTGAGTGTAGTGTTTGCCATACAGTAACAAATAATAATTTAAATTTTGCCAATACTTGGAAAACTTGGACGGCCCCTTTTGCCACTCCGAAATATGTAACATTCACAACAGCAGGTACATTTACGACACCGACTGCTCATGGATTTGCAGTCAATGATCCTATTTCCTTTACAACAGATAGTTCATTACCTACTCAAATAGTAAGTGGAACAACTTATTTTATTAAAACTATTCCAACTACAACAACATTTACGATATCTGCCACTTCAGGCGGAACGGCAATCACAACTTTAAGTGTGGCTTCTACTGGAAGTAATTATGTAAATTCAGTCTTAACATTTAATGTTCCAACTTTTGCAGCTATAACTAGTATAAAAGCATCGGTTTCAACAACAGCTACCACAACGGCAGCTTCATCTACAATTACTCTAGGTTCTGTAACAGGATTAGCTGTTGGAGATCCAGTGCAATTGACAGGAACTCTTCCTACAAACCTAAGTACAAATGCCATTTATTTCATAAGTACTATCACTGGTAACAATATAACTTTAGTGAATAAAGTAAGTGGTGGAGCGGCCATTGTTCCAGCGAGTGTTGCAACACCGACACTTGTATCTTCTAACATCATTACAACTTCTGCTGCTCATGGAATTGCTGCTACAACTCTTCCTTTCCCTTTAACTTTCCGTGGAACAACTCTCCCAACAGGTTTAGTTGCAGATCAAGTTTATTATGTCTCTTCGATTTTATCTTCAACAGCATTTACAGTTTCGACGACTGTACCCTCATCGATGGCCTTTACAGGAACAACTGCAAGTACATCAATTAATATCGGTGCTAATACAACCGCGACAGGCACTGGTACAGGTATGACTTACGCTAAGCCAGTGGCCGCAACTGCAACTTATTCTGGACATGGCCTAGTGGCAGGTGATTTAGTACGATTTAATTCAACAGGTTCATTACCTACTGGAATCGCAGAAGGCCAATCGTATATGGTTAATACAGTAACAGGATCTTCATTTACACTTAAAGCTATTACTGTAAACTTATTTACAACAACAGGTACTACTTATTCTCCAGCTATAAATATTCTATCTGCTGTTGCTCCTACTGGAACATTAACATTAAGTAAACCTGCACAAACAATTTATCAAAACCACTCTTCTACAACTGATACTAACTGTAGTGCATGCCACACCGGTGGAAGTGGATTCGCTAAAGGTGTTTCAAATTATACTTCTTCTTCTGGATCAGCTCTTCACATTGCAGTTGGAACAAATCAATGTAGCGTTTGTCATACTGGAACTGCAGGAACTGGAATTGTAACTTATGCAGGATTCACAGGTGGTATCTATAATCACACTGCCGCTGGAGCAACTGGTACAAGTGCTTTTTCCACCGCTGGCGCTTATCACCCTAATCAATCGTCATGTATAATTTGCCATAACAATTACACATCACAACCTGCAAGTGTAAATACAGTTCAATGGCTGAACAAAGAAACAGCTATGAAAAATAGTTGTTTAGGGTGCCACGTAACTGCTTTTAATTTTAATAATACACACACCAGTAAAATGGAAGCGACTACTAAATCAGTAACTCCAAGTATCACTGGAAATACTTTCTATTTGGGTACTCAAGCGACAACACTGGCACTTGGACAAAATGGGTATCCAAAATGTATGGGATGCCATAATATGGCCCACTCAGGGACAGTAAATAATGCAACCGGTACTGCTGTAACCAATAATACAGGTAAATATATTAAAGGTTATGTTCCATTGACTGCTCAATAGTTAATTCTTTACGACTTTAAACTCAACACACATTCTATCTGTATCATTTGAAATCCAAATTTCATTATCTTCAATTGAAATATTTAAATTCATCCCTTTTTCGGCTAAAGACTCAAGCAACTGTCCATCAAGAACTGAGAAATGAGTAATATTCAAATGATTAAAGCGATGAATTTTATTTTCAATTGACTCAAACCACTGCAACGCTTGATTACCGTGATATGTATAAATAGAAACTTTATTAGCTTTTGAACAAATTTGCCGAATATGTCTTTCATCAGGAATTCCTAATTCAATCCAATGTTCAATCGATCCATCATGGTTTATTTTCCATAAATCAGGTTCCGAGTCAGAACTTATGCCTTTAGTAAATTGAATATCTTCTTGTGCTGACATTGCAAATGCTAATAAACGAATCATCATTCGCAAGTCGTTCTCAGAAGGATGCTTGGCAATTGTTAAATTATAATCTTGATAATGATGAATATTTAAATTGGATAGAGTTACTCGAACTTTATAAATTGTAGATTTTAATGCCATTGCAGAATCATACCAGCAGATTAGTTTGCTGAATAGTCTATTTAATTCCTAATATTACGAGGAAGTGTGATCACAAACCGAGTCCCGTCTTCAATATTACTTTCAACCATAATTTCCCCAAGATGTTCATCCACAACTTCTTTGACTAATTTTAACCCAAGCCCCCAACCTTTTTTTGATCCAGACTCTGCAGAGCTAGATCGATGAAAGACTTCAAATAAATGTTCTTGATCGTGCAAACTTATTGGTTGTCCAAAATTATGAAAATCTAAAAAGACTTGTTCATTAGAATGAATAACCTTAATCGTTACGAAATCCTCAAGGGACCCATATTTAAAGGCGTTATTCACTAAGTTTTCAATCATCCGGCGAAGCGAATCAGCATTCCAATAACCTGTTAAATTATCTTTATCAATCTCAAGGATTAATCGTTCTCCATTTCTTAACCCCATTTCTCGAAGTGCGTTCATAAGTATTTGACGTATGTCACATTCAGCTTTAATCAATAACCTCGATTTATCAGAAATATCTCTTTTAACATTGAGTAGATCTTGGATCATTTGATCCATTCTGTTCATATTTTTTAGTATTCTTAAGGCCTGTATATTATTTTTTTCAAAATCATTTGGATTGCGAAGAATGACTTGCGCTGCAAGTTTCGCTGCCGTCAAAGGAGTCCGGAGATCATGAGTTAATAATGAGACGAAATGTTCATGCTGATTAATAATCGTCATAGTACCTTTAGTGTTTAAATATAGTCATGAGTTTATTGAGTCGATTAACTTATGATTCATAAGTTTTTTGCTTTTTCACCTAAAAAAAGTTTTAAGTCAAGTTTCTTACTTTTAGAACAAAAAGCTATAGAACTCATTGCTTTTTTATCTTATTTTTAACTAAACAGACATGATGAACTCCTCTCAAGTTAATTAATTACTAAGAGGTGGGAGGCTTTAGTGCCGAATATAAAGTCAGGTAGCGAAAGTGACAATGAATTAAATCTCGAAGCCTTAATGCAAATCATGGTCGAAGGAGTTGTCGTTCAAGATGAAACTGGGAAAATCATTCAATATAACAATGCGGCCTTAGAAATATTGGGCATGTCTGCTGAACAAATTCTTAACCGTAATAATACTTCAATTGCTTCGAAAGAAAATGCAACTGAATGGAGCAAAACGTTTCCAGGCACTCATCATATTGGTATGAATTCAATTAAAACTGGAGTTGTCCAAAAAAATATTGACCAGAGAATATTTCGACAAGATGGCGAAATACGCTGGATATCACTTAACGCTGTCCCATTATTTTCATCTGATAAACTTCCAATTCAAGTTATATCTACATTTAGTGATATAACTGATATGAAAAAAATTCTTAACGATTTAAAACAAGTCCAACTACTCTTTGATATTTCCCATGACCTTATGGTTATTACTAACCTAGAAGGGTATTTCAAAAGAATAAATCCTCG
>CANCFT010000032.1 GCA_947377285.1 Bacteriovoracaceae bacterium | reverse complement strand
TATATTATAAAATTTAAACAATAAGTTTATTTACACTGAAGATCGATGACTTTCAATCGAATGAGTTCGCGCGCTCTATCTGAACCAAAAGGTCCGCGGTCGATTTCTTTTTGGGCCCCAGACAAAACTGCTCCAATGTTTATTTTATTTCTAAGAGTTAAATAGAGGTCTTGATAGTCAGCAATACACTTAGCATTCATATCGGCTTTAAAGGCTTCACAGCTACCTTTCGAAGAATTAATTTTCAAAGAAATTCCGGCCAAGCGAGAACTCATTTCAAATTTTGATAATATTTTTTGATTAAATCCATCTACATCACTTGAAAGATCGACATAAGCATTGCGGTAAATAAAACGGCAATTTTCATCAAATTGTGAAAGGTAATCAGATGCAAAACAAGTTGATGCAAAAAGAAGACTTAGAAAAATACCGAGAATTGTTTTATTCATAAAAACTCCAACGTTTAAAAGCTGAGATAAATGTATCTAATAAAATCTAATCACAAAAGAAAATTTTTAATTAAAAAAATAAAAACTAATTACCAAGAACCAATATTTCCCATCTCTTTCCATGGAGATTTAATGACCATTGGGGCTCCTTTTTGCAAAAGCTCTATTGAATGGTTATCTGGCGATTTAACGAAGGCCATATACCCGTCTCTTGGAGGTCGATTGATAACGACACCTGATTTCATTAATTTTTCACATGTTGCATAAATATCATCGACTGCAAAAGCTAAATGGCCAAAATTTCTTCCAACTGAATAGTCTTCATTCATCCCCCAATTATAGGTCAATTCAACTTCAGGTTCTCCCTGAGCAGTGGCTAAAAAAATTAAAGTAAATTTCCCAGCAGGATATTCATTACGTTTTATTTCTATTAATCCCAATTGATTAATAAAAAAATGAAGGGCCCGGTCTAAATCTCTAACTCGTAACATGGAATGTAGAAATTTCATTTTTTAATCCCTAAATTAGTTTTTTTAATAAACATTGCCATAAACAGATGCTGCCTGCAAAAGTTTTCTTGCCTAATAAGTTCAATAATCGCTAAGATGAAATAATACTTTTTAACAATAGGAATTTTTAAGATGAGTCATTTTAATCAAGTTGCCAACTCATGGGATACCCCTGAAAAAACTATTCAAAATCAAAAATATGCTCACAAAATAACTTCACTTATGCATACTCCTATTAACTCTCCCCTCAAAATATTAGAAGTTGGTTGTGGTACTGGTTTATTAGGCTCTCAGTTTGTTTTTGGTAATAATCAACTTATTGGCATAGACACTTCTGCAGGCATGTTAGAAGTTTTCGATAAAAAATTTAATGGTAATATAAATATCTATTCACGTTTACTTAACCTAGAAGAAGAAGATTTAAATGAAGGCAATTTTGATTTGATTATTTCGGCCATGGCCTTTCATCATTTAAAAAAGCCCGAATCAATGCTTTTTAAATTAAAGAAAATGTTATCACCTAAAGGTGTCATAGCTGTCATTGACCTAGATTTTGAAGATGGATCTTTTCATCCAGATCCAAAAAATATGGGGGTACACCATTCTGGGTTTTCAGAAGAAACTACTCAAAAGTGGTCTAAGCTTGGTGGATTTTCCGAGTATTCAAGAGAAATTGTAAATACAATTGAAAAAAATGATAAAAATTATCCCATTTTTTTGTCTATGTTTTTTAATTCTTAAAGATTTTGAATTATTTTAACAATTTCTTTTTTTCTGTTAACTCATTTTGGATTCGAATGATATTTTTCAATTCTTCTTTAAGCGTCACTCTAATGTTTTCTTTGCCAATTTGTTTTAAATAAGAATCGAGGTCACTGAATTGATATAAGATATAATTTATCGATTTATTTAAAAGCGTATTAAGTTGAGAGACGGTAAAGGCCCTTTCTATAATTGCCTTCACTTCTTCTTCTTGGAAAGGCTTTTCGATAAAACCACTTACATCATATTTAATTAAATCCAGTACTCTTTCTTTTGTAATATTCCCAGAAACCATAATAAAGG
Organism: Bacteriovoracaceae bacterium; assembly: GCA_947377285.1. Lineage (GTDB taxonomy): Bacteria > Bdellovibrionota > Bacteriovoracia > Bacteriovoracales > Bacteriovoracaceae > Bacteriovorax. Next base: position 39,782 of record CANCFT010000032.1, on the reverse strand, counting down.
TGACGACCTGATTAATTTGACGAATGGCCTTCACCATTGAGATCCCATCCATTCCAGGCATACTTATATCAGTAAGAATAATATCAGGAGTAAATTCAGTGAGTGCTTCTAGAACTGACTCAGCAGTTAAGAATGTTTTTACTTCAAAATTAAGATCCAAAACAAATGCTTCCAAAATATCCAATATGTTTTGTTCATCATCAACAATAAAAATTAGACCTTTGGTCGTTTTTTTCTTTTTTGTCTCTAGATTTTGAACAGCACTATTTGATTTAACTTCAGGTTGAGTGGCAGCCTTTAGGGCTGCTGTTGAATTTGGATTAAGACTTTCAAGCTCTTTTAATGAAAGATGATTAAAATGAGAACTTTTACCATCTAGAAGTGCTTTGGCCGAATCAATTCCTTCAAGAAAGTAGTCAATTTGCTTTTTACCAATAGATCCATTTGGCTTCTGGGCTTCAAATAGAGATTCAAGTTTATGCATATGTGCTTGCAAATCTTGAAGTCCAAACATTCCAGCAGCTCCCTTTAATGAATGGAATGCCCTAAAAATAAGATTGAAATTATTTAAAAAATTTTCACCTTTTTCAATATTTAAAAAGCCTTCTTCAGAAGTTTCAAACATTTCTGCAGCTTCAATTTTAAACTCGTCGATCATTTCATCATTTAAGTCATCATTCATAGCATAGTCTCATTAATGTTTTATCAGACTCTATCTTACGGTCTAAGAATATTTTTCTCAATTCTAATGTCATTAAATTTATATTAATATAATGAGGTGTTGAATATTTATAATTTTCAAAATCAAATCGGACAAAATAAATCAAGTGCTTCTTCAAGTACTATTCCTTATGATAATTATTTCTTTTCAGATATTTATAGTTTTAATTTCTTATACTCACTATGCCTTCCTAGAAAAAAAACCTTAGAAATTTCAAAAAAAATATTTTTTATTGAATCTCTAATTTCACTTAAAAAAGTTGAGATTGAACACCATATAATTGACCAATTCCCTAAACTATTTAAAGATAAATCCCCTATTTTTCTTTTTATGTACCTTATTCGCCATTCTGAAAATAATTGTTTTTTTGGCACTACTGAGTCTATTAGCCGAGACTTAAATCAATTAACAGCTAGAACTTTATATGACTTGGCCCTCTTGGAAGAATTCTGTTTAATCAAAATAACAGGTAAAAAAATTTTTGAAATTTCTATAAATAAAAATTGGAATACCTGAGCCAATCTTACCATTTATTAATTTTGCATAAAGTTCTAAAAAAATTAAAAAAAAATCCGAATAGTTTAAAGTTCTTAAAATAATTCCTTAAATTAGGTATGAAAATGAAATTAAAAAAGAAGTTAATAGTTAGTTTTTTAGCAATTGGTTTAACTCCTATTTTTATCTATGGGGCTTATTCAATCTTCTCAACATATCAAACAGTAATGACTGACCACGATGAAATGCTTTCACAGATGAACTCCAGCAGAAAGAGAGAACTTGATTCATTTGTTTCCGGAATGACTTTGAATGTAAAGTCTATGGCTAAAAGAGATGATATAATCAAATCTTTTTCGGGTTTATCAAAAGCCTGGTCAAATGTTAAAATTACAGATTTTGAAGAAAAAAAGAAAGAAGTCACTCAATATTACAAAACACAATTTAATAAACTTTACGACGAAAAATCCGGACGACAGTTTAGTAATTATGAAGAAATTGTTCAGAAACTCACACCACAAGGATTAATGTTTCAACATTCATATATCGTAAAAAATAAAAACAAAATTGGTGAAAAAAATAATTTAGATGCAATAAATGACGGGTCCGATTATGACCAAATACATTCTAAATTTCAAGAGCAAGCACGCCGCTTCGTTGATGGAAATGGTTATTATGACCTTTTTATGTTTAACAAAGAAGGAAATGTTGTCTATACCTATTTTAAAGAAACTGATTTCTCATCAAATATGAAAAGTGGTGCCTACAAAGATTCAGGTCTTGGTAAACTCTATCAAAAGATGGCAGCTACTCCAGATAAAGACAAAGAAGATGTTGAAGTCATGTATTCAGACATTGAAACATATTTTGCTTCTTATGAAGCTCCAGCTGCGTTTGCGATGACAAAAATTAAAGAAAATGGTCATACCGTGGGTTATTTAGCGATTCAAATACCTGTTCCATTAATTGATTCTATTCTTACTAATGATGGAAAATTTGAGCAAACAGGTTATGGTAAAACCGGGGAATCTGTTTTAGTTTCATTGACAGATTTCAAATTGCGCTCAAATTCAAGAGAACTTATCGGAGACGAAAAAAAAGTTGCTGCTCATGTTGAGGAGATACCCAATTTCACGAAAGAAGAAAAAAATTATATGAAAGCTCAAAATACTGCAGCACTTACATTCAGCCTAAAAAATGATTTTATTAAACAAATTCAAGCGGGTAAAAATCCAGAAGGAGAATTTAATGATTATATGGGAGATCTTTCTTACGGAAAAGGTGAAATTTTCCTATTTGGTGACCAAAAATATGCTTTAGTTTCTAGATTTGAAAAGACCGAAATTCTTGCACCATTTACAAAAAATCTATTTATTGTTTTAGGGCTTTTTGCAAGTTGTGTCGTTGTTATTAGTATTATGGCATGGAAATTAGCTACTGCCATTACTACCCCAATCATAAAAGTCTCATCTTCAATAAAATCATTCAGCGAAGGTGACCTAGTTAATAAAGTTGGCCTCACAGGAACAGATGAAGTTGCAGAAATGGCCATGGGTTTTGATTCTACAATGGATCAGATGGTCGGAATATTTAATTCACAAAAAGTTCAATGGCCAGAAATAGCTCTTCAAAAACAACGAGAAATAGAATCCCAAAAGAAAGTTCAAGAAGCACTCGCCTCTGCTGAAATGGAAAAAGCAGAAGCTCTACAATCTAAAAAGCTTGCTGACCTAGAAAAAGAAAAAGCCGAAGAAGCGATGGTTATGGCCGGTGAAGCAAAGAAAAAAGCTGAAGAATTAGCAGAAAATGAGAAAAAAGCTGCTGGTGAATTGCAATTAAAAGTAGACCAAATATTAAGTGTTGTTCGCTCGGCAGAACGTGGTGACTTATCTCAAAACCTATCTGTTTCAGGTTCAGATGCCATTGGACAACTTGCCAACGGGCTAAGAGGACTATTTGATCAACTTTCAAAAGACTTTACACAAATTGATCAAATGGCAAAAATGCTCGCCAATCAATCCGAAACTCTTAATGAAAAAAACATTAGTTTAAATGATAATGCTCAAGGAACTTCGCTTAAATCAAATGATATGCGCGAAAAAACAAATTCGGTCGCTGCGAATATTAAAAATCTAAACCATTCTACAATGGAAATGAAACAAGCGGTTAACGAGATTTCTAAACAAGCAACTGAATCAAATAAATACTCATCTGAAGCAGTTAAATATGTCTCTGATGTTAAAAATATGGGTTCGAAGCTGGAAGAAAACTCAGAAGATATTGCTAAGTTTGTTGAAGTTATTAATACTATCGCCAGACAGACAAACTTACTTGCCTTAAACGCAACGATTGAAGCTGCTCGCGCGGGAGAAGCAGGAAGAGGCTTTGCGGTTGTGGCCAATGAAGTAAAGGAGCTTGCACGACATTCTGGTGAAGCAGCTAATGAGATCACTCAAAAGGTTTCAACTATTAAAGGAAATACATCCGAAATCATGAACTCTATTTTAAAAGTTATAGAACTAATGGAAAATCTTAATAGCTCATCAAGAGTCGTAGCAAGTGCCACAGAAGAGCAATATGCGACTACAGAGCAATTCTTGCAACTGATTACAGAATCAGTTCGGGAAGTTGATGAAATTAATAATGGTGCCAAAGTTATTAATGAGTCGGCCGTTAGTACCACAAATATTGTGAAGGAAAACTCGAAAATATCTAAAGATCTTGGAGAAACTTCAGAAAGCCTAACTTCTGTAGTTAAGAAATTTAAGTTGAAAAATGAAAATGGAAATCAATCAAATATTAAAAAAGTAGCCTAGAATTTAAAAAATATGGAGTCGATTAAAATTTCTGGCTCCGTTCTTTATTAACTATTAAAGTCTTGAGATTAATTCATTTAACTCCATGGCCAGTTTACTTAAGCCCCTTGAAGCCTCAATCAATTGTGAAGCATCAGAAGAATTTGAACTCGCGATTTTAGACACCCCTTTTACAAGATCTGAAACACCGCCAATGGCCAAACTAGACTCTAAAACTATTCGTGAAATTTCATTTGAAGTGGCGGCTTGTTCTTCGACAGAAGCGGCAATATTTCCAGCATGTCCATTGACTTTATCGATACTAATAGAAATTTCAGCAATTGCACTGACAGCATTACTTGTATCTTTTTGAATAGTTTCTATCCTTTTAGTGATATCCCCTGTCGCTTTTGCTGTTTGTTTAGCAAGTTCCTTCACTTCATTGGCCACAACCGCAAACCCCTTACCTGCATCTCCCGCGCGAGCTGCTTCGATCGTTGCATTTAAAGCGAGTAAATTTGTTTGTTGAGCAATAGAAGAAATAACTTTGATAACATTTCCAATATCTCTACTAGATGCTCCTAATGTATTAATAATAACATTTGTTTCTTGGGATTTTTTTAACGTTTCATTTGCCATATTTGAAGCATCATTTGTCGTTCTGGTAATTTCTTTAATAGAAGCTGTCATTTCTTCCATATTACTAGCAACGGATCTTACTCCAGCATTAATTTGTTCAGTAGCAGTTGATGCTCTAAGGGACTGATCACTACTTGATTGAGCATTTGAAAATAGCTGATTCGCTGTAGCCATAAATTCTTCAGAGGCTGCGGCCAATTGATTAGATGTTTCAGATAAAACATTTACTAATTGGTTAAAGGCTTCCTTTTTATTTGTAATCTCTGTGGCGTATTTAATGACTTTAAAGATTTTTCCATTCGAATCAAATACGGGATTATAGCTTGCTTGTATCCATACAATTTTTCCTGATTTGGTTGTTCGAGGATACTCACCTAAATCAAATTTACCAAAATTTAATTTTGCCCAAAAATTTTTATATTCAACTGAATTAATATATTTTGAGTCACAAAAAATCGAATGATGCTTACCTTTAATTTCAGATTCTTTATATTCAAGTAATGAACAGAAATTCTCATTTGCAGAAATTACAGAACCATCTAAATTAAACTCTATGACAGCTTGAGATTTACTCATCGCTAAAACAGTCCAGTCTAAATTTAATTTTTCAGTCACAATATCCCAGGTAACCATAATGCCTGAGTACTCTCCCTCGCTATAAATTGCAGTCACGAATAAATCGAGATATTGATCGCCTAATTGAATATTTGTTCTCAATGGGAGATTTTTATCATTGGCTAGCATTTGTCTTTGATGGGATGGATTTTCATGAAACCTATCAATAGAAATACCAATTACCTGCTCAGCTTTTATGGGAATTAAATGTTCAATTGATTTTAATGTTTGAAAAGATTTTGAATTAATATATTGAATTGTAAAATCTAAATCACAATACATTACATTAATTGGCATTAAATCTAGCATGTCATATGGCTGATTGCCGCTATTAAATAATTCTTTTGAAGACAATTTCACAGTTGTTTCCTTTCAATCATTATTTAAATAATAACTCGAAAAATTTTTTTAAGTAAAACATTTTTAAATAATTTAAATTATACGAAAATTTTTTAAATTATCCTAAAGCAACCGAATTTCTTTATCGAGTATATCTAAAAATGGTAAATAACTTTTTGTTGATAAATGAACTTTTATATTTTCCAAAGCTTCATATGATTTTGTAAAATTATAACCTAATCGACAAAGCTCAATAGCAAAGAGGTGAGCAGTTATAAATAAACAGATTACTGGTGAAAGCTGACTACTCCCCTTTTTGAGTGGAAATCCCAACTCTCCAATTCCTTCATGATGATTTAAAATAATATTGATAACATCAGAAGGAATCTGATCAAGGGAGGCTAGATTTAAAGCTAATTTCTTTGGGTGATTTAAGTAATCGGCTTTAGCTTTATCGTTACTTAATTCATTTAAATATTTAAATTCATAATGACATTTAGGTGAGTCAAGAATTTCTAAATCGTGAAGAAGAGAAGCAAGACTTAAATTCTTTTTTACTTGGGCATTGGCCCAAGCCGTTTTAGAAGCAATCAAATAACAGATAACTGCTGTTAAATGCGAATGCTTTGCAATTGGAGAATCTGAATTTTTTTGAAATAAACTTAGTAGGCCATTGAGTCCTTTGAGCGATTTAGTTTCGGACAATATCTCATTAAAATTATCATTAACCGCTTGTACCATAAAATCGGTTACGCCAATTGAGCGAGCAAAAACTAAGACAGATGCACTTAATTCAAGACATTTTGACGGATCTTTTTTTAATTCATTAATATCAATATTAAATAATTCATCAATTATTGCTTGTTGAAAAATACCGTACTCTGAAGTTTTCACATAAAAATCTGTGATTTTTTTATTTTCATATTTTTTAATTATTTCTTCATAAAAATTAACTGAACCTCTCATAACAACTTTTACATATTTAAGTTCAGACAATTTCAAATAAACATCACAGGAAGCAATTGATGTACTCATTAGAATATTTGACTTTACAAGATAGTAACTGTCATTGGCGACAGCGACTTTATCTATACAGTCATTCATAGCAGAACCAAGATTAAGTGAATTCCACTTCTCCCCTATAATAACATTTGAAGAATTTGCATACTCGTTTACAAATTGAACTAATTCTTCATTCATTGAATCGACAGAATCAATCCATACCAAAAAACGAGACAATACGACTGCTGCTTTATTCTGGTTGAGATATGTTAAAATATCAGTATTTAAATTATTGGCATGAGAGCCTGGTGCTACTTTTAACAAAAAGCAAAACTGAGTATTTGCAAGAGATGAAATAAGCTCTTTGCCTTTTTCTAAGTTTGAAATAGTAAACTTACTAGAAAGTAAGTCTTTTACAAACTGTGTTTCTTCATTACTTGTACCAAGGCAAACTAAATTAGTTTTCATGTGTTTCTCGTTTATTATTCTATATTTGTTTTAATAATTTATTTAATTCTTGAAAATCTTGATCATTCACAGTTAGACCTAAATCTGATTTATCTCTTTCCATACTCTGACGAATATTCCACAAAGACTCTAATATTTTTTTCAAAATTGGAAGTTTCATTTCGCACCAATTTTTTATCCCGGACTCTCCACTTAATAGAATATTATCTATAGAAACATCAAGAGAATTTAGTATTGGATCTAAAAGCGTTATTTCTGAAAAACTTGCAGCACCTTTTAAGAGGTGAAAATCTCTAAAGAGTGAATTGAAATAATTTGATAACTCTAATGAATTTCTGTTGGCATCCTGAAGAATTTCTATGAGCTTTAGCATTTTGTTTTTTTGCTTTTCACTAAATAAATTGAGAAAATGATTAACTTCTAGCCTGGGTTCGACTGCACTTAATGGATCAACTTTATTTGATGAAAACTGTGAAATATCTACACCAAGCTCTCGAAGCGACTCTAGTGCAGCATCATTAATATCTGGATTAGAATCTGTTGCAAGATTCGATTCTTGATCACTCAATCGATTTTCTGAAATTTTTTCTTTATATTTAAAATAATTATCTAAATGATTTTCCAACTGTGGTTTACTTAATATATTTAGTTTTACTAACGTTTCACCAAGTGGAATTTTATGAGAAATCTGCTTTAAACCTAATTCGTTAATTTGGTCTAACGATATTTTATTAGATTTTTGTAATACTTCTAATACGTCAACATCTTGCTTGATTTGCCCAGTAATTGCAGATAACAAATCATCGGCCGTCACATAATGAGATTCATAAAGAAGCCTAATAATACTAGGCATATTCTCAAGTTGAAAACAAAGTGCACTGATTAGGTGGTTTGAATTAATAATTTTTTCTTTAACTAAATAGTCACCAAAATACATTTATCGACTCCCCATCTTAGAAATTGCCAATGAGATCTCTTCAAGACTTAAAACTTTAGAGTCTGGATATTTTTTATAAATAGCACCAGGCATTCCCCAAACGATAGAGCTTTCTTTGTCTTGAATAAATATATCAACTCCTTTCTCTTTTAATCCTTTAACTTCTGCTGCTCCATCTTCTCCCATCCCCGTTAAAACAAAGGCAGCAATTTTTAAATTTTGACATTTATGAAGAGATTTAAATAAAACATCAACTGATGGTCTTACGAAGCAAACTTTTTCATTTTGATTGAGTCGAATTTTAGAATTTTCCAAAGTCATATGAAAATCTCCAGGAGCAATATAGCAAGTATTTGGACTTATACTCATTCCATCTTTCGCTTCAACGACTGTCATTGGTGAAATCTTATCTAGCATTTCAGCGAGCTTCTCTGTAAACATGGGTGGCATATGCTGTACAATTAAAATGGATGCATTTAAAGGTTGCGTAATCCCCTTAAAAATTTTTGCTAGGGCTTCTGGCCCTCCAGTTGAACAGCCGATGACGATGAGATCGACCTTTCTAATACCAGAAAAACTTGCATGGTTTAGTTTCTTTTCAATTGCTGGGTTTGCTTGAAATTGTGTAATTTTAGATTTAAATGCCAATATTTTTGGAATTAATTCATTTTTAATAGAATCAAAACTCTCACCTGACTCTGCAATAAATTCTGGTTTTGTCACAAAATCATCCGCTCCAAAATGAAGGGCCTGGATTGTTTTCTCTGCACCTTTAGAAGTTAGTGAAGAAAAAACTATTATTATCACTTTTTTATTAAACTTTCTAATTTCTAAAATTGCCGTAAGCCCATCCATTACAGGCATTTCCATATCAAGTGTAACTAAGTCAATTTCTGGATAGTTCATTAACGCATCAACGGCCAATTTTCCATTGGTGACTGATTTAATGACTTCAACACCGGGGGTTTCTCGAAGTGCTCCTGCTATTGCCGATCGAAAAACAATCGAATCATCTACAACTAAAATTTTCATTAGTTATCCATTGACAATAATTTATCCAAATCAAGTAGGATAAGTAATCTATCTTTCAACTTATGAACTCCTGTAATATATTCACTCAATTTTGAATCAATATTTTCAGGTGTAGGTTCATAAGTATCATCTGAGACTTCTAGAACATCTAATATTTCATCCACCATTATGGCATAAAGATCTTCACCAATTTGTACAATTATATTCATATAATTTAACGATTGCCCTTCATCCAATTTAAAGACTGTCCTAAGACTTACTGCGGTTACGATTTGACCTCTTAAATTAATAAGCCCTTTAATATGAGTCGGAGCTTCAGGAATAATAGTCAAAGAATGAGAGCGGATAATTTCTTGTACTCTTAATACAGAAATTGCAAAGCTATCCTCACCAATTTTGAAGCCACAATATTGCTTAGTATTCGTTTCATTATATTCACTACTCATTTAATTTTTCCTTAATTAACAATATTTAAATAAATTCTAAAATAGCTTTATGCAGATCAGACTTGTTGAGTTTTTCAAGATGCTCGTTAAATCCACATTTCATTCCTTTTTCCCGATCAAGTGGCGAAACTTTACTAGAAACTGCAATGACAGGAATGCGACTATATTTTCTATTAGATTTTCTAATCAATTCTGTAAAATCCCAACCATTCATAACGGGCATTTCAATATCTGTGACAATAAGATTGACTTCAATATCACCATTTAAAAAATCGATCGCCTCTTGACCATTATTGGCAGTAAAGACTTCAAAGCCTTCTTCCTCAAGAAAATCTTTTTGAATTTTGATATACAGCGGTGAATCTTCAATAATTAAAATTTTCCCAAGTTTCCGTGTGACTCGGTGCTGGTGATTCATTTTTCCAATATTCTGATCTTCTATAATTGTATGAACATCTAAAATTGTAATCGTACTATCTTTTAAAAAAACCGTCCCTAGAAGGCCTTTTCTATCAACTGAATCGGAATGAATTGCACTTTCTGTTTGTTGAATATCGATAATCTCGCTAACGACTAATCCATACATATGACCACGTATATTTATAACTACACACGGAACTTCTGTAGGTAAGTTTTTATCTATAGAAAATAAAATATTTTCCCCTCGCAAATTAAGTGACTTCTCTAAATTAATTAGAGGCATTGGAACATCACCATATTTCACAAGTGGTTGATCCCCAGACCATTCAATGCTTTTTCGGTCAAATTCTTCAAGTCTATTAACGAGCAAAAGAGGAATGGCATATTGACGATGATCTCCAAGTTGGCAGATTAAAAGCTCTTGAGATTCTGAGGCTTCTTTTTCTATTTCTGAATCTAGTTGTTGATTCATTTTTTCAATTTTTAATCCAACTCCTTTATCAGCAAAATTATAAAACCCTAAAGAATCTAAAATCAAGGCAACGTTTCCGTCCCCCATGATTGTGGCACCGGCATAAAAGGTAAGATTTTTAAGTTCTTTACTCAAAGGTTTAACAACAATTTCTTCTGTATCAAGAATTATATCTACAATGAGACCATAAGTTCTTCCCTCCGCATCTAAAATCACAATATTTGTAAAATCATAATCTGTTAATTCAGACTTGGAACTTGCTCCTTCGAGCTTAAGAGAGTTACTCAACCTAAAAACGGGTATCAATTTCCCTCTCAATCTAAAGAATTCAGATCCATAAAGTTTTTCTAACTTTACATCTTCATTGTTTTTATCAAAGCGCACAAGCTCAAGAAGACTTATTTGTGGAATAGCAAATGTCTGACCATGGTCTTGAACAACAAGTGCTGGAACAATGGCAAGAGTTAGAGGAATTTTTAATTTAAAAGTTGACCCTTTTCCAAGCTCAGAAAAAATATCAACTGATCCACCAATTTTTTCAACATTACTCTTAACGACATCCATACCAACACCCCTTCCGGAAATATTAGTCACTTGCTCAGCAGTAGAAAATCCAGGCATAAAGATTATACTTAATATTTGTTTGGGAGACATCGATTTGACTTGCTCAGCAGTTAAAATTCCTTTTTCTATGGCCTTTGCACTAATTCTTTGAGGATCAATTCCATTTCCATCATCTTTTATCTCTATACTGACCTGACCTGATTCATGAAAAGATCTTATAGTAATTTTCCCCTCTTCATTCTTCCCTTTTGCTTTACGAATATCGGGCATTTCAATTCCGTGGTCTACGGAATTTCTAATTAAATGAGTTAATGGATCACGAATGGCCTCTAATAGAGTTTTGTCTAACTCCGTTTCTTTACCAATAATTTCTAGTTTAATTTTTTTATCTTGAGACTTTGCCAAATCCCTAACAATTCTTTCAAACTTAGAAAGAACACTCCCAACCGGCTGCATTCGCGTTGTCATGATATCTGTTTGCAATTCACTAGTGATGGTATTTAACTGCTGAGAAAGTCTATTGAGCTCTGCAGAATCTTGTATGCTTGCATATTGTAAAATTTGATTTCTATTTAAAACCAACTCTCCAACAACGTTCATAATCTTGTCGAGTAATTGGACATTAACCCTAACTACCGAGTCTGTGACACTTGCATTTTTACTGATATCACCAGTGTCTGCAATCGCTTTTTCAGTTTGCAAAACCTCAATATTTTTCTTTTTTTCAATAATTTTTTCAACAGCTTTTTCTACAATTGGTGCTACCAGTTCTTGTGATTGTGCTTTAATCGTAACTTTTTTTCGGTCATCTATCTCTTCATCAAAAAGACTCTTGGGAATTTTCACTCCAGAAAGAAAACTATGCTCTTCAGGAGTCGAATTTGACTGAGGCTTTTTAATAAATAAAAGTGTTTTCTGAATAAGGGCATCATGATTCCCAGTAGATTCTTTATTATTTTTTTCAATAAATTTTAACATCTCGATTGAAACATCAAAAATCTCTAATAAACAATCAACAATTTGTGGAGTGATTTTTATAACTCTATCTCTAATTAAATCCAAAAGTGACTCAGCTGCATGTGTTACTTCTTGAAGTTTTTTTAACCCCAAAAAACCAGCTGATCCTTTTAAGGTATGTACTTTTCTAAAGATAGAGTTTACAAGCTCAAGATCTTCAGAGTTTTTTTCAAAAGTTGTTAACTCTTCTGATATATTGGCTAAATTTTCAAATGACTCCAATAGAAATTCTCTGATCAATTCAGTATTCATGCTCAACCTTCTAAAAAATATATTTCTGTGACAGAATATATTATAAGTGAAGATAGTAAAAAGAACATCCTGCAATTGTTTCTTTACAAATACTTGTTTTAGCTTTTTAAAAAAAGTTTATAATAAAAGCTTAAGATTTATAACTATTAACCTCTAATTTTAATCGACTAATTATGAATGATAAAAAATTTCCGCAGCTAAATCGCATTCTTATTATCGACGATAGTAAACTTTTCTTGTCTTATATAGCTCAGGTCCTAAAAGCTGAGCAATATATAGAATTTCAAACAATTAGTGATCCAAGACTCGCACTAGAAGTTGCGTTAGAATTTATGCCTGAAATTATTTTAACTGACCTTGAAATGCCTCACCATAACGGCATTGAACTTTTGCGAATATTTAAAGAACATCCAGTTTTAAAATCTATCCCTGTACTGATGCTCTCTTCAAGTGATGCTGAAAAAAACCTAGTCCACGCAATTGAAAATGGAGCACATGATTTTTTAATTAAAACTTTAAATCCTAAACTTATACTTACCAAAATTATTAATTTATTAAAGCATAAGAAAATTTTAGACAATGACACTAAAATAAAACAACTTGAGATGTTAAACGACTATATTACCTTATCAAATCATGAGTTCAATAATGCGATCTTTATCGCAAATGGAAACCTTAGAAAATTAAAAAAAGAAAATCTTACCGATGAAGCAAAACTATCAATTAAAAAGATAGAAGAAATGAATAGCAGAATGACTAAAATAGTTGAAAGTCTTGAAAAATTAAAAAATATTGATATAGAAAACTTCGATGAAGAAATTAAATTTTTAAAAATTGATTATTAAATTTTCTTGTAAGTAGTAAAATCATCATACATGCAACTTTGAAGATTTGTTTCTAAACCTACCAAGCTTTCTCCAGAACCCAATATCAAAACGCCCCCTTTACGAAGTGATTTTGATAAATTGTTAAGAATTTTAATTTTGTTTTCTTTATCTTGATAAATGAGAATATTTCTACAGAAAATAACGTGAAATTTATCACTTGGAAATAATCCAGTTAATAAATTAAACTCATAAAACTTCGCTTTTTTCTGTATAGATAAATCAATTTGCCATTTTTCCGGCTCTAATTGTTGGAAAAACTTTACTAATAATTGTGCTGGAAGCCCACGTTGAACCTCAAGACCAGAATAAATTCCAGCCTTGGCTTTATCAAGCGCCTTAGTAGAAACATCTGACCCTTCAACTGACATTTTGGAAAATGCTGAATCTTCTAATGAATTTTTTAAACACATTAACATCGAATAAGCTTCTTGCCCTGTAGAACTCGCTGCACTCCACATTTTAATTTCTTCATTTGGATTTAAAGTCATAATCTCTGGCATTATTTTTTTAGCCAGAGTTGTGAATGGCTTAACATCTCTAAAAAAATACGTTTCATTATTTGTTGAAATATTTATGAGAATGGCACGCATGTCGAGAGTAATTTCTTTTTTATAAAGTGAATATAATTCATCTGGACTTGAAAGTGAGAAAAATTTTACCAACTCATTAATCCGAGAATCTAATCGATAATAATCACTAGAGGCATAAACCATTCCTGTGTTTTTATAAATATAATCTGCAAAAAACTTATAAACTTCTTCACGTATCATTAGAATTACTCTCCAAGATTAAAGCATCATTTCAATAAGTGAAAGTTTATTAAAAAGTATATCACTCGTAAAAGGCTTCATTATATACTCTGCCGCATTTAGGCTTAACGCTTTTTTAATGGCATCAGGGGAATTCTCAGTAGTCATCATAACAATTGGTGAAGACGTTATTTTTTCTTTAATATTGTATTCTAAAAATTCAGGTCCATTCATATTTGGCATGTTCCAATCGAGTAAGATTACGTCTATTTTTGATTTATTAGATTTTATAATCTCAATCGCCCGTAGCCCATCTTCTGCCCAAAGTGCTGTATGTCCACCTTCTTCAAGCATTTTGGAGACCATTGCATAAATAGCCTTCGAGTCATCAACTATTAAAATATTCATTTCAATCCTTTAATATTAAAATATTATTTTTATTACTAAAACATTGTAACAGCTCCTTTTGTGTAGCTGGAATAATATTTAAATAATTTTTTAATGGTACTCAATTTTAATTTAAAAGTTCCGATATAGATACAATCATGGAGTGACAATGAGGCAATTGTTTGATTTTGCGATTCTATTCCCCGACAAGACTAATCAAGAAATACTTTTATTAAAAGCATTTTTTGAAGCATATGATTTAAAAGTCGCAATACTTCCTTGCCAGATGAATAGTCTTGAAGAAATTATCAATTTGAAAATTAAGACTGTTATTGTTTTCAACCAAGAAGATTCTGAGTTTTCTCAAAAATTTATTATTGAAGCAAGCGTTCGTAAAATATTTTATCAAAGTACATTTTATCACTTATCCATGACAAAACCTGACAAAGATAATCAAATGAAACTCATGACTCTTGGGTATGCTGGATTTGTAAGTTTACCTTTTTCGGCCAGCGATACCCAAAATAATATCGATATTAGTGACTGTTTATTTAAAGCAGCATAAAAATTCTAATGAAGAACTATTTTACACCGTCTCTGATTTCATCATGTCGAATTTGTCCGCCCTTGTGTGCAGCATTTGCAACCATTAAAGAAGAAACTAAATTCGTTAACAGCATCAAATAAAATACTTTTTCTAAATGATTTTTTTTCATTTTGTACATTGCAAGCCAGGCAATACCTAAGGCCGAAGACAAATAGAGTGCTACCATTGCGCCGTCAGCTGCTTCTTCATGTTCATGAATCAAACCCTTTGTCACTAGAGGCTTATGCTCAACTATTTCTTCTGCCCCATCACCTGATGAAGCTACGATTACCCCAGAAATAGTACCAATTAGTAATAATCCAATTCCAACCATTTTGACTTGATCTTTTTTGACTATTAATCCAACCATTAACACTAAAAATGCTAATATCGTTCCTGCAATTGGGAAGTGGTTTAAAGCTAAATGTATTTGCGCTGAATTCATTTTATTATCTCCTAAATTTAAATCTTTTTCCAATCTGCCACGATTGTTACTGGGACAAGATCATTTATATCCACGCCAAGTAAACTTGGTTTTACAATTTTATGGTTATCTAATAAAAGATCAAACTTTCCTTCTGCGTGGAAACCATCTGCACTAGGCGTGATTTTAAATGCAATATTAGAATACGTTTTTTTAACTCCAGAAAATTCGATTTCGATATCCGACAATAATTGAGAATTTACAATTCCAACTTTGGTTTTTATTCTTGCGACAACAAGAGGAAACTTATCGGCTTTTGTTACATTTAACATATTTAAATCACGATTACTGTCTTTAGATTCAAAACTTTTAACAGGAACAGCGATTAAGAATTCACATGCCTCAATACACTCACCTTTACCTTTAGATTGAACAGAGTCTCCATCTGCTTTCTTTATTAAATAAGTCACTAAATAATTTATTTTAGACGATTTTAGCTCATATTTTCCTCTTAAATTTTCAGCATGTGCGGATGAATTTAATATGACCAAAGCAATTAAACAAAGTAATTTCATAGATACTCCTAATTAAAAATCAAAATACATAACGAGACCTGCTGACATAAAAGAAATATAAGCTGCTGAAGCAAGGGCTCCGTGTGCATTCACTATTCCAGTCGATTTTTTCCCTTTTAGATCATTTTCCTTATGAAGATAACCAAGCACTGGAACAATTGCCATTAGAGGTGCGTGTACCCAGGCCAGTGCTCTATGGATTTGAGAGGAACCAGAATCTTTAATTCCTTCTGGCTTAGGTGCACTTAATGAAAAATAGGCAGTGGTCCAATAAAGCAGACCAGAAGTAATCCCCGCAATTTTATGGACATCATTCTTTTTTGCATTGTCTGCCAGTAAAACTGTCGCTGTCATTGCGGCCATTGTTGCTAATCCTAATTTTTGGTGAATTTGAAGTTTGTGTTGGCGAACTTCCATCATCTCAGTAATTTTTGGATCAACTTTCACTTGATCTGGATTGAAGCTCAAGTCTCCGAGCGAAAGTTCAGCTAAAGTGCGCTGCGAATAACAAGTTAATATTAACAGAGCGAATACAAACAGAGTATTTTTCATCTTAATTAGATCTCCTCTTTAAAATTTTAAAAAATTCGAATGAATCTAAAAAAGTTTACTCTCAAGTTGAATAAATTGCAAAAAATTCATGATTTTAGAAGATGAGTATTATCAGCCATTTTCACAAGAATTTTAACGAATTCTTATCATTACATTTTAATTACTTCAGCTCACTAGCTTATTAAGATTTAAAACAACTGAATGGACTACTTTTGACTCAAAACCTAAATCTTGAGCTATACCAGAAACATTTTCACATTTTAATTTGTTTTCTTCAATTGATAATTGAAATTCTGAAGTTGATTTAGAAATTTCGACTAAAGCAATATTTTGTTCTTTTATTGCAACTTGTGTATCACCAATTTTTTGACTCAACTCAGACGATAAGTCTGACATATTTTTTAATTGCATAGCACATGATTCAGAAAGAGTACGTCCATTTTTAAGTTTTTTAGAACTATCTAATATAAGACTATTAATTTTGTTAGAATTTTCTTTAATCAAATTATCAATTTTATTAATACCACCAGTTAACATTTCATTAATGTCTTTAGCCGTATTACCGCTCATTGCTGCAAGCTTTCCAACCTCTTCGGCTACAATTGAAAAACCTTTCCCATGCTCTCCGGCCCTCGCTGCTTCTACTGAAGCATTGAAAGACAATAATTTTGTTTGAAATACAATATCATCAATTAATTTGGTTTTATTTCTAATTTCATTTATAAATATTAAAATATTTTTTAATTGAACATCATTATACTCAACTTGTTTTATAATCATTGATTCGCTTAATTCAATTGTTTCAAAAGCATCATCTAATTTTAAAATATTTTCAGTAGATAAATTCACTGATTTTGAATTATTATTTGAAATTAATAAAAGATTTTCAATCAAGCCATCCCCAAAATAAAACAACACTTGAAGATCGCAACGAACCAGCAATTTTAAAATCAGATATAAGTAAACTAGCAAGCGAAATCCCAAAAAGTATCAATTGTAAATTGACTAGATTTGAACTTACATCTTCATATTTATAAAACCCTAATCCTAATTTTGCAGCAGTAATCATTTCTAATGAAAATAGAAAAATCATTACTTTTGAACTTCTTGGACCAAGTGTTGATATACTCAAAAGTAAAAAAGGAAAAAGTAAGAACAAAAAAGGCGCCCCTTCTGTTTTTGTAAAAAAGAACCAAACAAGCCCTGTCGCTACAAATAAAAAACCCATTAATTTAAATAAACTTTTCCATTTAAATTTTATTTCTTCATTTACAATGACCAATATCATTGGAACTGTAATGATTCCACCGAGATAATCTCCCGAAAGCCAATTCATCCAATTGATTTGAAATAAATTCCACGAAATAACTTTTGCCAAACATAAACTTGTAACACCAATTAATGAACTTACAAGTGCGCCAACAAAAATTCCAGCCAGTAAAGCGATCGTAGATCTATGAATCCTTTTTTCTTTTTTAGTTTTGGTCAATTCATAAATTATCCATGAACCTAATAATGCTTGCGTAGTATTGGCCGATGTCACACCTAAAATGGCAATTAAGTTTGTATTTGTTAAAAGATTTAATGTTAGAGAGCCTACAAATATTGCGGGCCAAAAACGATGTCCAAATAAATATAAGTAGCCGATACCTAGTCCAGTGGCCGGCCACATAACCGAAACTTGATTGGATATTGAAAAAAAAAGTCCCGCTCTTAAACTTAAAAAATAAGAAAGACTCATCAACACAAAAATTAAATATTTTTGTGAATTATTTTTTGATGATAAATAATTCAGAACTTGTTCTCGAAAAATCATGTGAATTTATTGGTTTTTTTGAAATTATTTTTAGCTATTTTTTATTGAAATAACTTCTTGAGCAAATCTGTCAGATGATTAGATTATTTTTTAGACCCTAAAAACATTTTACCTTTTTCTGTTAAAGGTACAGCTTTAATTGGATCTATTTTGGATTTAACATTTTTCAATAAAGAGAGTAGTTCTATTTTATAATTATGATCTTTTAATCCTTTAGATACCAATTTAACAAGTCCAATGGCACCAGCTTTATCTGAAATCCAAAAATCAACAGTTTGCTCAGATCGCTTTTTCTGATAATGAGTCGTTAAAATTTGGCCTGCAGGCACTTCTATTGTTTCCATTCCAATTTTAAATTTCTCTATTTCTGATTCTTTTGAAAAGAAAAAATCTTCTACTTTGACACCTTTTTCATTATTTTCTCTGAATTCTTTAGACATTATTTCTGGTTGCTTCATTTCAGGTGACATCACATAACCTTCTTCAAGACTTAAGCCCTTATCTCCAATACCCATTATGAATTGCTGCCAGGCCTTAATGCCCAAAATTCCACCTGAAGCAAAAAAATACTCAACTCCAAGTTTAGTAAAACTTGATTGAGTAATGTATATATTCAAATTAATATTTTCGCCATTTTCACCTGTAAACTGAAATTCAGACCCCGTCCCAACTGTATATTCTTTTGTTCCCGCAAAAATAGTTTGAGAATTTAATAGAAGAAAAATTAATATTAGAACTCTCACTATTCTTGATCCAATTCTTTTAAGGTCTCATCCATTTTTTTTTGGTTTTCTTTTAATTGATTCAACTCTTTTTTAATTGTTTCGGCTTGTTCAATCGTTAAATTTGGAGTTGAATCTGTAGTAATGCCATTTCCAACTTGTGTATTATTTAAATCTTTGCTCTTTATACTTGTTTCATCTGCAAAGAGTGATAACGAAAATATTGATAATATAAATAGATAAATCTTCATAAATTCCCTAATCTTAATTTAATTCTTAATCGGTATTAAAATAAAAAAATTAAAAAAAAGAGGCCACAAAAGTGGCCTCTTTTTTTATAATTTTTAATTATCGTGGTGATCGAGATCCCAATCTTTTGTTTCAGGAAGTGCAAAAAACCCAATAATAGCTGTAGATAAAGCTATGACTATTGGGTACCACAGTCCGTAATAAATATCTCCGGTCATAGCAACCATTGCAAAAGCGACAGTTGGAAGGAAACCACCGAACCATCCATTACCAATATGGTATGGAAGAGACATAGAAGTATATCTAATTCGAGTTGGAAACATTTCAACTAAATAAGCGGCGATTGGACCATATACCATAGTTACATAAATTACTAAAATGGTCAGGATTCCAATAACCATTGGGTAGTTAATTTGTTCAGGATCTGCTTTTGATGGATAACCAGCATTCTTTAACTGACCAAAAAGGTTCGTTTCGAAATCTTTTTGTCTTGCTTTAAAAGCATCTTTATCCAAAGTCGTTCCGTCAAATGAATCAACCTTGCCCAAATTACCAATTGAGATGATTGTTGGAGTTCCGGCCGGTGCAACTTCGTTACTGTAACTGATACCTTTTTTAGCCAAAGTAGATTTTGCAATATCACAAGAGGTAATAAATTTAGATTTACCAATTGGATCGAATTGAAAATGACATTGAGCTGGATCTGCAACAACTCTAACTGGATTATTTTTTTGAGCTTCAAAAATTGCAGGGTTTGCATAATGAGTTAGTGCTTTAAAAAGTGGAATATAAGTTAATGCAGCAAGGACACAACCTACAAGAATAATATTTTTTCTACCAATTTTATCTGATAACGACCCAAAAACTAAAAAGAAGGGTGTACCAATGGCAAGCGAAGCTGCGATTAACAAGTTAGCTGACTGGTCTTCAACCATTAACATTTTTGTCATAAAGAATAAGGCATAAAATTGACCTGTATACCAAACAACAGCTTGACCAGCAGTCGCACCAAAAAGTGCAAAAATAACAATTTTTAAATTCTTCCATTTTCCAAAAGCTTCAGTTAAAGGCGCTTTAGAAGTTGTCCCTTCTTCCTTCATTTTTTTAAAAATTGGAGATTCATTTAATTGAGTTCTAATATAAACAGAGATCGCGAGTAAAACTAATGATAATAGAAATGGAATTCTCCAACCCCAAACTTCAAAATCAGGACCTGTTAATTTTCTACAAATTAAAATTACAACAAGCGATAAGAAAAGACCAAGCGTAGCCGTCGTTTGAATCCAAGCTGTGTAAAGACCTCTTTTACCCATCGGAGAATGCTCTGCTACATAAGTTGCAGCTCCCCCATATTCTCCACCAAGGGCCAAACCTTGAAGTAAACGCATACAAACTAAAACAATAGGTGCTGCCACTCCAATACTATTATAGTTTGGAAGCATTCCAACGACAGCAGTTGAAATCCCCATTAATATAATTGTTACTAAAAAAGTATATTTACGTCCAACCATATCTCCGATACGGCCAAAGAAAACTGCTCCAAATGGTCTTACTGCAAAACCAGCAGCAAAGGCCATTAAGGCAAAAATAAATGCTGTTGTATCATTAACCCCAGCGAAAAATTGTTTTGAAATAATAGCAGCTAATGATCCATATAAATAAAAATCATACCATTCAAATACTGTTCCTAAAGATGAAGCAAAAATTACACTTCGCTCCTCTTTGGTGATATTCCTTCTTTCAGCTGTGGCCACAAAATCCTCCTTGATTATACTTTGTATAATTAATTCTCTCAGCTTTTATGAAAAATATCAAACAAAGATCATTGAAAGCTAAAAAATTATAATTTAGAGTAAGTTAAACTATTTGGAGATAATTATTATGCAATTAAGAAATGGCTACACTATAAAAGAAATGGACTCAAAAGAATTCTTTCCATTGTTTGGCCAACATTACCATTCTCTTTTTGGTAATGATCATACTTTTTTTCCAGAAGAGCATTACTCCGAGAATGAAAATATAAAAATAGTAAAATTAAAAGAAAGAATGGGAAATTTATTTCAATTATATTTAGGACTTTTTTCACCCAGTGGAAATTTTGTAGGTTTTTCATTCGGGTTTCAAGAGTCAGAAGATACCTTTTATATGGCATGCTCTGCAGTTCTTCCCGAACATAGAAACTTAGGACTCTATAGCGAATTGGTTAAAGTAGTACTTAATCGTACTACTGAAGAAGGCTTTCAAAAAGTTTATGGTACGCATTGTGCTACCAACAATGCTGTATTAATTCCAAAATTAAAACTAGGATTTCATTTTTCTAAAATAGAGCTTTCAGATATGTTTGGGACAATTATCCACCTTCAGTACCTGAGCAATCCACTTAGGAATAAAGTAATGAATTATAGAAGCGGATTACAAGTTCCAGATAATGAAATTCGCAAAGTCATGAAGTTTAATTTTAATTAGATTAAATTTTTAACAAGCTTTACAAGTTTTTGTACTCTCTTTAACTCTTTCTTTTTTTCTAAAGAGACTGTCGAATCTAATTCTTCTAATGAATATTCAATTTTATCTTTTGCTGCAAGAAAAGTATTATTTAAAATTTTATCATTAATAAATTCAGAAAATTCTATTGAAAAAGCTGAAGTAGATTTACTACCAGAACCAATTTTTAATCCTATTTCACGATTAATTTGAGCAGACTTTCTATCAAAATTAAATGAACCAATAAATATAATTTTTTCATCAATAATCGCACCTTTGGCATGTAGTGTTTCAGGACCTTTAAATAAACAAAGCTCAATCCCCATATCACTTAGTCTTTTTTTAATTGTTAAAAATGCAGCGTGGACAATAACTACATCATTACTTGCAAGGCTATTCGTTATAATTTTAATTTTAATCCCTCTCGCAGCTAAATTATCTAAGGCGATTAACTCTGCCTCAGTTGGATACAAATAGGGAGTAATAATCGTTAAGCTATTAGTTGTATTTTTTAAAAGTGAATTCATTATTTGAGCACTCAATTTGTTCTCTACCGAAGTCATAGATTGAGATGGATCGTTAAAAACAAAATGCACGTCTACATTCTCTTCAATATCTTTTAATAATTCTGAAATAGCTTCTTCTTTAACCCAAGAATTCCCTGATTTAAAAAGATCTAAATAATTTGATATTTTTAATGACTCTTGTTTTATTTCAATTCGATTTTTTTCTTTTTTCTCTTCACAATCATTAGTTTTATTACGAGGAGAACAAATTCTTTCTAGATTAGAATTTGAATAATCATGAAGGTTAACTTTTTTCACTTCGGGATTGGAATTCCATAAAGTCATAAAGTATTTATAAGATTCTTTAGCGCTCACGCCACTAACTAGTGCATCTGCATCTAGAAAATTTAGAGTCTCGTCTTTTCCAAAATAATTCTTAGCTGCATTTCTTCCACCTATAATCATATAAGCTTGATCGGTATTACCATCTACATTAAGTAATTTATCATGATTGCGATAAACTAAATGAAAAGGGTTAAAAGTATGTAATGGATTATAAACTTTAATTTCAATATTATTGGAAATGATTGCGGCCATTTGTGCATCAGTAAGTGAATTATGTAAAGCATCAATCAAAATCTTAACTCGAACACCTCGTTCTGCAGCTTGCTTTAATAACGAAAGACCAGTTAAAGAAAGTGAATCATTTGCCACTTCATAATATTCTACCAAAATGTCACTCTTGGCATTTTGAATTAAATCCACTCTGGCCTGAAGCGCCTCTTGATTTGTTTCTAAAAGTTTAACTCTGTCAGCAAAACAATTTGTCGAAAACTGAATGCTCAAAACTAAAAAGGCGCAAACTGATATGATGGTCTTCATGAGATGCTCTCCATAATTTTGTCTTAAATCAATATTCATATATTAGATTATCTTTTGAACATATAGTCTGGATTACTCCAAAAATTACAGGGTGTTAACTTTTAGGCAGTTTAAGTAGTTAAAATCTTGAATTTTCACTTCCCAAGTAACGTTAAATAGGGATAATTTAAATACAAATCTACACGTTTTATACTAGGAGACTTTATGAAATTATTTCTTGTAACTGCATTTTTACTTACATTAACTAATGCATTTGCGGCAGCCCCAATGGTTCACTTTGTAAAACCTCACGATAAAGAAGTTGTACCTCCAACTTTTCAAGTTGAATTTGCAGTTGACGGCATGACAGTTGCTAAAGCGGGTGAACTAAAGGCAGGAACAGGCCACCACCATTTGATTATTGACGGTACTCCTGTTGCAAAAGGACAGGTTGTTCCAAAAGACGAAACACATAAACATTTTGGAGATGCTTCTACAACTGCTTCTGTTTCATTAAAACCAGGAAAACATACATTAACTATGCAATTTGCTGATGGTGCACATAAATCATTAGGTGAAGAATATTCAACGACAATAAATGTAGAAGTTAAGTAATTTAATTTTCTTAAATAAGTCTTGATTCTAAATTCAAATAGAATCAAGACCTTTATATGTTTAGCCGAGAAAACTATTAAAATTTGTTCATATAATTTAGAGAATCTCTACATAGGTCTCGAAAAGTATCAGGGAGAACAATTCTCTGAAATGTCAGAATTAATGTGGCAACAATTTTCAATTTCATTATTACATAAAAATAAAAGCTTGAGCAAAGTTCTAGAATTGTCAAAAATAATTCGCGAAATCGATGCAGATATCTTTTGTCTCCAGGAAGTCATTTCTTTAAATAGTTTAAACAATTTAAATATGCATTTTTTAGAGAATAAGTACTCAGTAGTTCTTGAAGAAACAAACTCAAATCGCTCGATTTACGTGGGTTTCCTCATAAAAAAAAGTTTTAAGTATGAAGTCCATAGCTTCGGTCAACGGAAAATGAAAAATGGAGGCTTTGCCTCTAGGAATCTTAGCGCAATTGTAATTAAGGATAATAACCTGCCCATATTAACACTTTTAGGTGTGCATTTAAAAAGTAAACGATTAGATGAAAAAAAAATTAATACTTATAGCTTACGTGAATTTGAAGTTCAGTTAATAAGTGAAATTCACTCCGAACTGACATCTCAATTTTCATGTCCCTTTATAGTTTTAGGGGATATGAATGCAAACTTTAATCAAGAGCCAGAATTTCATCCGCTTCATAAAAAGCTTTTTTTTGATTTTATTAAAATCAAACATAAAGATCAGTATGCGATTGTTGGTACTTTCACAACTAATTATCTTGAAACGAAACAACAACACCTAGACTTTATACTCATTGAAAAAAAGTATCAGTCTCTTATTGATTATCATTTATCTGATATATATCTATATGAAAATGAATATGGAGATCGCATCACTCTTCCATTTAATAAAATAGAAAGACCACATCTCCCCAGTGACCATTGTCCAATTGTTTTAAAAATAAAAATTTTTAAAAATTAATTTCTTTTAATTGCCAATAGTCGAGAGGCTTCAAGATTCAAAGGAATATGTGGACACATTTGGCAATACCCAAACTCTCTATCTTTTAGATGAAATTTCGTTTGTTGTATTCTTAAAAATTTTCCTCTCCAAGAATAATATTCTTGAGAATGCCAGATATCATCAAATTTAGATAAATTTATATTTCCAAAATTCTTAGGAGAAACACAGCAAGGCTTTACCGACCCATCTACTTCAAACCTTATATACGTAAAACCGATAGTGCAAGGAATCATCTGATATAGTTCTGCGGGAAGTTGACCATTCAAAACACCAAAATCCAGTTGAGATTTTTCTAAATTTGTTTCGATATTAGAAACTGGCCCTAGTGAAAAAGATTCGCTCATTTTTATACTTCTCCGACAATAGCTTCTACAAAACTTCGCATGACTAGATCTATTCTTAATTGGTCTGCTCTTAATAATGCAGCTTTCATTATTTTTTGAAAATCATCATAGTGTTCATTTTTTATTGAAAAATTTTTATGAATTTCAGAATGTACCTCGAGCGGTTTTAACCAAACACTTGCCCCTAAGTCATAAGCTAACTCAATCATTTTAACAGCTTCAAAATAATTAAATTCATTTATTATATTTATTAAAACAAAGTTTAAACCAAATCCATCTCTTTTTTTTAATTCATTTGCATAACGAATATTGGCGATAACTTTTTCGTAAATCATAGTCGTTTGTCTAGGCCGCACTTTTATATAAGAACCTGCAGAAGCAGCTGAAATATTAACCATAAAATCGAGATTTTTTTTTCCTCTTGAATGTTCATGCAGAATGTCTATTTCATTGAAACTTGGATATTCAAAATTTGTTAGAACTTCTACATTGAAGCCTCTCGATTTCCAACGAGAGAGAATATTTAGCCATTGAGGATGAGTCAAAGGGTCACCGACTCCTCCAAACTGAACGGTCTTTACTGTTTCAGGAAGAGACTCTAAAATTTCAATGGCCTTTACAAAAGACATTTGGCGATTCATAAAATCAATTAATTCCGGACCAATAATATTATTTGGACTTTTACTTTTCATTTCATCTATAAAATCTGGTCCCCAAACTCCACAAAAAACGCATGAATGAGTACATTTATTTGATAAATCAATATGAACGGTTTGAAGTCCTGAAAAAGTATTAAATGTTTTTAAATTCCACTCTTCAAGATGATTATTATTAAAAGAAAAATAAATTTTTCCTTTAAATCCATTCACTCGTAGCGATTCAAAGGTTTCTCGAAATGCTAAGACACTAGCATCAGTTGGTTCTTTTGTTATATTTAGAAAAGCGAATGGTATTTTGTAACGATTAAAAAACTCTACAATCGTAGGCCCCAATTGATAGTGATTTTCAGTTAATTGAAATTCAGGAATCATTTTTGAATTTTTTATAAATTTATTTTTTAAATTCTCAAAAATCTCTAAACTATTTGAATCAACACCTGAATAAAGTGTTTGATTATTTTTACCACCAAACTGATTACTACCCACTTTCACCGGAACTCCAAACCAAGAAATTGGATAAAGAAGTTCATACTTTTTAAATTGAGATATTGTTTCGAAACTTTCAATTGAGACAAATAGTCGACTTGTTCGAGATGTTATGGATGCAATTAGATCATTAAGATTTATTTCTGCGGTAGAAAAACTATTAGGTATTCGTAAATAAACAAATTCATCACTTTGAATTTCCCCCAGAATTTCTTCTTTTTTGATCATGCCAGGTTTGTTTAAATCAATAGAATACATAATTCAAATTATTGCTGACAAATAGCTATACTGCAACACCAAATTTTTGAATCAAAAGAATCACAACTTGCAAACCTTACAAAGGCCAGCTATTATTTTAACAATAAGTAAACTGACAATGACGAATGAAAATCGTACTTACTTGAGAGCAAAGATTGAACTTTAGATTTTTTTTTAATCAAACTAAAATAACAAATGCGCCAAGTCAAAAACTTTCTTTAATCACACTCTTTTTATTAATCAATATCGTCATTTTAAATATGAGCTATGCTTCTACACATGTCTTAAAAAGTCATTTCACTCTTAATCAAAAACAATATGAAAACGAAATTAATTATGTCTGCCAAGAATCTTGCAATGACATAGAAAAGCATAAATTAGAATCAAAAATTGGGCCAATATTTTATCCTCATTCAAATGTACAAGAGCAATTAAAACAAGATGGAAAAGTCATCCGTGGTGTCTTTTATGAAATTGGTGATTTTGGTTTTAGAAAACCATATGATGAATTAAATGCTAACTTTAAAAAAAAGCATTTAATATTAGCTGGAGATTCAAATATATTTGGAGAATGGTGCAAAAATAATGAAACACTAGATGCTCAGTTAATAAAGTTTTTTCCAGATCATCAAATTTACAATTGGGGTATTAGAGGCGGTGGTCCACATAACACACTGGCCTTTATGCAAAATTTTAATTTCAAAAATATCATTCCGGCCAATCAAGGTATTTTTTCCTATACATTCTTTCCACAATATATGTATTCAAGAGTGATTGGATCAAAAAATTACACAGCATGGGACGATGGTAAAAGTCCTTATTACCAAATCAATAAAAATGGAACCTTAAACTACAAAGGTAATTTTAACGATAGAAAATTTTATACTTTTCTTTATAAGTTAATTACTTCAAATACATTATTAAATAAATTATTACCTGAAATACCAAGAATTAGTACAGAAGACATTTTACTAGTCTCTGCAATATTTACTGAAATGAAAAAGGCTTATCTTAAATATTTTAGCCATGTAAAATTTGTTATTATTATAAATAATAGTCTTGAAAAAAGTGACGAAAATTTAACTGACGAATTAGTTAATGATTTAAAAAAGAATCAAATTGATGTAGAAGTCATTCCCTTCAATTCAACTTTATCTAAGAATCAATTTGAAGATGGCCATATTAATAGTATCGGGCAGACACAGCTTGCAAATTTGTATTCCAAAATTCTTCATAAATATTAGAAAATATTTTTTTATCTTAACTCTGCCCATGTAGATATTGGCAAGCTTCCCTCGCTACTTACTCTATAGATCGCTCCTTTTGGAACAATACTTGTTGCCGAAAGATAACCACTAGTCGCAGTGATATTTGCCTGTAGGTAAACGGTAACTACACCACCAACAGTCACTGTAAGTTTACCTAGGATTGAATTAGTTACTGGCCCTAGTGAAACTGAAATCATAATTGCTCTTCCACTATTATTTGTATAGTCAAAATCAAGTGCATTACTTGTATTACGCCAGGTCTGCCCTTCGCCTAGAGAAAGTATTCCTACGACATTCCAATGATGTGATGGAACATCAGTATTACAATATACTGGAGCACCACTAGATTGGTCATATGCTTGTGCTCCAATATTGGAACAAATTGAGCCAAGCTCCACTCCGATGGGTCGTATTTCTCCATTCACTTCCAACTTTGCTGCGGGTGTTGAAGTACCAATTCCGACATTTCCACCATTGTAATAAACATTTGTTCCTGCTCCTCGAGACCATATATCTACACTAGAGCTTGAAAGTGAACGACAATTTGTAATCACTCCTAAAATATCTTTTTCAACATAAAGCTTTATTGTTCGAGATAAAATACCTCCTCCCAAAATTGCCTTATTTTCAAAATTAATCGTAAGTATTGGATCTGGTACTGCATTAATATTTAAACCATAACTTAAAATTTTAACGGCTCCATTTCCATATGGACCAGCTGTCACCAAATATCTTTTCGTTGTGCTTGGAATTCCTGAAATTCCAATAGGACTAATTTGATTGGCCGGAGTTGGATCTAGAACAGGAGCAGAATTTGCATTCTCTTGAATTGCATTTGTAAAAGTTGTTAAACATTTCTGGGGATTAGACAGCATACCATTTATTTCATTCGTAATTAAAGTTAACTCTGTATCAAATTGATATTTTGTAGATGACTTTGATGACTGCTTTGTAAGATTCATAACAATTAAGCTCACACCTCCGATCAAGCCTATGACGAGCGTTCAACTAATGAAAATCCATTTTTATTTTTATGCAATTAACACCTTAAAGTTAATTATCTTCGAATTTCAAATTGTGCCCATATCCCCAAAACTTTTTATTTTGCTTCACTTTACTACTATTGCCTTTAACGACATTTGCTTCAATTTTATAGTAAAATTCACCAGACTTGGGTTTAACAAATTTAATCTCTATAATCTGTTCTTCATCATTTATAGGCAAAGAGAGTGATTTAAAATCTAAGTCAATATTATTTTCTTCAAATGCGGTATAGGTAAATGCACATCCAATAACTAATGGACCATTTGGATTAAAGGAGCTACTTCCAACAAACATTTTTGCACAATCCGAATATGGATTTTTAATTTTCAATGTTACTTTTTGAGGTGTAGATTTAGTTCGTTTGAGATGAATAATATATGGCTTATTATCTTTATAGGAAAACGTATTTCCCAAATCGAATTCATTATTATTCAAATCTACTTTTTGATTTGGTTCTATCGGAACGATGCAAGTCACACAATCTGCCTTGATACTTCCTACCGCCTTAACTTCGCTTTGAACTGTGACTAGATCTTGAATAACCCCATTAATATCTACAGGTTCAACAGGGCCCGAATGGGCACTGTTTGAACTAAATATAATCATTAATATAAATAATGAAATCAGTGTGTTATTTTTCATTTTAGCCTATTCGGCTTGGCTTGAAAAATACTTGAGTAAAACTATAAGCAATCTAGAGACTACTTACGAAATTTTAGCGTACTTTGCCCCTGGAAGCCCACAAACAGGACATTTTTCAGGAGGATTTTTAAACTCAAGATGACCACAAACTGGACACAACCAAACTTCAGAGTCGATATCTTTTCCAGTTCGTACAGCTTCAAGTGCTGTTTTATAGAGTTCAGCGTGAACTCTTTCAACTTCCATCGCCCACTTAAACATTTTTTTAGCTTTATGATCTTCTTTTACCGCCTGCTCATACATTGGTGGATACATTTCTTCGTGCTCGTATGTTTCACCTGAAATTGCGTATTCTAAATTTTCTAAAGTTGATTTCACACCATCCATTGCATTCAAATGGCCTAAAGCATGAATTGTTTCAGCTTCTGCTGTAGCTCTAAAAAGTGAAGCAATATTTTTAAATCCATCTTTTTCTGCTTGTTTTGCAAAAGCTAAATATTTTCTGTTGGCCATACTTTCACCGGCAAACGCATCTTTCAAATTTTCACTTGTATTTTTCATCATTAATCCTCCATCAGTAGAATTAATTATAGGCATTATAATTTTAAATATTCAATAAGTATTAGTGAAAATAACAAAATTTATGAACAGATAAAAGTTTCATTCGCATCATAAATCGTATTTAAAGTTGGTAAGACCATTGAGTCAATATCTATAAGTACTTTGGTCTTGTAATTATTGCTTACAAAATTCCAATTAATAGACTTCCAAAATGCTTCTAAATATTCAGTGCGTGAATTTCGATAATCTATATAATATGCATGTTCCCAAACATCACATATAAGCAATGGATTAAATTTATTAAATGCAATTACCCCTGCATTTAGAGTATTTAATATTTCTAATTGATTATTTTCTTTATTAATGACAAGCCAAGTCCAACCTGAACCAAAAAGCTCAGTTGCCTTTTTAATAAACTGGGTTTTAAAATTTGCAAATGATCCATACTGGTGAATGATCTGAATGTGAAGTTCTGATTGAGCTTCAAGGAAAGTTGACTCAGGAGTTAAAGTTAACCAATAAAAAGTATGATTCCAAACTTGTGCAGCATTGTTAAAAATCGCTTCCTTTGAAGAACAGACTACTTCAGTTAAACTCACGGGGGAATTGTTTTCAATTAGCTTATTGAGATTGTCCAAGTACGTTTTATAATGTTTTCCGAAATGATATTTAAATGTCTCTTCGGAAATAAGTTTTACTTTAGTAAAGTCAAATTTTGGCATTATCAACATATCCATCACTCTCAAGTTCAAGGTTTTCGATAAAACATTTTACCAAAGTGACTATTACACTGATCTTTATTTGCGACTAATATAATTTAAATATATATTCAAATTTAAAAACTAAGTTAGACTATTAAATTAATTTCTACTTAGTTTCATTCACTTTGAATCGTCTTTTTTAAAACTTGTCTATTGTTCAATTTTACTGAAGAACTTTGCTAGTCGCTTCAATCCATGATTTATAAATCAATGCATTTGTGTAAACTCCGGCCTCATTACAAAATTCTCCACCTCTGCTTGTAACCCCAAAAAGATAAAAAGCTCCATCCTTAAATAAGAATGCGGGACCACCAGAATCACCGTTACATGTTCCAGCTTTTTTTTCATTCAAACGCACCTCTGTCTCATGAATAAAAGAAATAGGTGCATTCGCTGTTCGCAAAAGTCCGTCCCCCGTTTTGGTAATTTTATAACAGGTTCCATAATTACCACGATTTTTACCACTACAAATGACATCACCTAAATCTAAATCATTTTCGAGATTTCTATATTTTTTAGGATTTATTTCTTCCATATCTACATAATTGACACCAAAACCAGCAATAGTAACGATAGAACCAATTTTTAAATCATCACCATTTTTTAAAAAGCTCGCTGGCCTATATTCACTCGGCGCCATACCCTGAAATTTTATTAAGGCAATATCACCAGTATCAAATTGAACCGTTTCATTTTTAGGATCCCATGTTGGTCCAACTTTGGCATCTGTTGCTGACTTCATATACTTAAGTTGAATATTGGGATCTTTTACATTTAGTATAGAATCGACATTTGTCGAAAAAATAATCTTAAGATCCCATACATGATTCGGTATGCAATGTGCCGCTGTTAAAACAATATTCAAATCAATTAAGGTTCCAGTACAAATCGTATTTAGCTTTATATCATAGACCCCGACAACACTTGAAGAAAATGAATCGATTTTTTTAATTTCAACTCCATTAATAATCGATGTAGTAATAATAGTCGGTGTACGATTATTATCAATGGCCTTACACGACACCAAAATTGCAATGAGAATTAACAAAGATATTTTTTTCATAAATATACCACCTAATAATTTCTAAATATTTTCTAAGAATAAAATTTCGGAGTTGCTTCTTTTATGAGACTTCCAACTGATGAAATCACAAAATCTTGATTAAATGAATCACCGTAAATATAACATTCTTTAGAAGTTAATTTCTGTTCTACATGCTTAATCTTTTTTTGCGCCATTATATTACCAGCGACCGTTTCAAAGACTAGAATATTAAATGTATATTCAAGTTCGAGAATTGAATTAACTTCTCTTGCACGAAGTACAACTGATTCAACATGACTCATCTCTTTAGAGTTTGGTGGATTTAGTTTTACTTCAACCATACCATCTGAAAATTTAGTTTTTACAATTTTAAATCTAAGAAAATTTTGAATAACTTCTAAAAACTGATGAATAATTAGTTTTGGTTCAATTGCTATCTCAAGCTCGCCTGAAGGCCACGTCTCAATTTCGGAATTTGACGTATTAAAAGTAAGAAATACACTTTTATCTTTTTCTGTTATTTGGCAGTCTTCAGGGATTAAAAATTTCCATGGAAAAATTAATTCCTTGTTTGGTTCAATTGAAATTGATTCACTTAAAACTAAATCACTTATTAGGTTCCAGGATTTTTTATCTTTTAGTTTTATTTTCTTAAATATGCCTACAGCTAAAGATATTTTTAAAAAACTTAAATCAACTTTGTCAGCCCCCAAATTCTTTATTTGAAAACTTCCTTTAATTTGATCACCCTGACGCCATTTTTCACCATCTGCAATAATGATAAATTCGAGTGGTTTTAAAAAAACTAATCCTTTCATAGTTACCTAAGTTAAAAACCGAATAATTCCGGGATTATCAATATTATTAAGTTTTTAAATCAATATAAACACAATGCCAGCCAAGTCTATAATATTTACATGAAATTAGTGATCAATTGCCACTTTCATACAAAATAGAAATATTAATCAGATCTAAAATTTCATTGGAGATCATTATCAAAGCTTATAAAGACCAAACTAATTTATGTTTAAATGTTTGTGAAGAGTTTTTATCTATAGGATTTCTAAAAGACATAGACCCAAGAACATTAAAAGAAAGTTATAATATTATAAAACAACCAAATGGAAATTGGTTTAAAAGTACAAAATTAAACCTGCATGATTCTCCCCAACTTACCCCTCTTAATTTCGAAAAAATGCCGTTGCTTAAAACATTAACAGAACTGATCAATGAAATTGATAGCGATTTTAAAAAAAATGGTGGTCGAATCTTTATTAATCAAAACACTGTGTCAAAAATAAAAAAAGGATCAGAGTCTCCTATACTTTTAAGTTCTGACCAAAATATTCAAAATATATCAAAGCCTGGACCATATCAAAAGCTATGCGATGAATTAATACAACAAGGCTTAACAAGTGATCGGTATAGAACAGAAGAGACTTATCTAATCACAATGACATCAAATGGTGAATGGTCTATGAGCTTAAGTGATAATAATTTATCCACGGTGAAACGAAATTTGACTCTTTCAATAATGCCTGAATTAAAAAAGATATCATTACAAATCAACAAAATTGACTCGCAGTTTCAAACGAATGGCGGAAGGATTTTTGTGACTCCGAAGCGAATTTATAGATTAAAAAATAAAATTGAAGTTGATTTTAAATTTGAGAATAAGTCACGCGATAAATAACTCTTCCTAAATCATCTGAAATTAGAAGTGAGCCATCTTTCATAACAGCTAAATCTACTGGACGCCCCCATTTTTTCCCATCTTTTGTAAGCCACCCATCTAAAAATATTTTGTATTTATAAAACTTCCCGCCGTCTTCAGTCCACGACATTGAAACTCTATATCCTTGTGGAATAGATCTGTTCCAAGATCCATGTTCAGCAATAAAAATTTGATTTTTGTATTCTGAAGGAAACATCGAACCTGTGTAAAACTTTACTCCTAAAGGGGCAACGTGAGCCCCCAGATTAAGAATAGGTTTTCTAAACTCTTCACACGTTTTTTTTCCGGCGAGCTTATCAAAATACTTAGGATCTTTAATA
This sequence comes from Bacteriovoracaceae bacterium, assembly GCA_947377285.1. Classification (GTDB taxonomy): domain Bacteria; phylum Bdellovibrionota; class Bacteriovoracia; order Bacteriovoracales; family Bacteriovoracaceae; genus Bacteriovorax. The sequence continues at coordinate 6,006 of CANCFT010000032.1, read as the reverse complement.
TTATCTGAATGGCAATATGGAAAGCCATAATCCAAGGGAGTTGACTCTTGCCAATTTTTTAATGGTAATTTATTAATCTCACAAGGAGGAGTATTATCTCCTAACATATCTCGACCATTATCTGAAAAAATCATATCACTAGTTTTTGGATCAAAATCAAAACCAACGGTATTTCTCACACCCTTTGCAATCATTGAAAACTTTTTACCATCAGGCGAAATTTTATAAATCCCAGCATGTTTATCATCAACTTCGCATACATTGCATGGTGCCCCCTGAGGGACGATCAGGGATCCATCTGGTGCAAACTTTATATATTTCCATCCATGGTACGAATCACTTGGCAAACCTGAATAAAAAACATCAAACTTAGGTTGATCTAAATGTTTTTCTATATTTCGAAAACGCAAGATCCTCGAAAGTTCCGCCACATAAAGATCACCATCTTTATAGGCCACACCATTAGGCACATTAAGTCCATCTGCAATGATTTTTACTTCATCAGCTATTCCATCATGATTTAAATCTCGAATGGCATAAATACGTTTATAAACTTCATTTAGACCACCAGTTCCAACAAACAAAGTTCCATCAGAACTTAGGGCCATTGAGCGGGCCCCCGGTGCAAGTGCATAAACATTTACTTTAAAACCTTTAACTGGATGAAGATTTTTTAAATTAGCTTCCACTTCATTTAGACTAGAGGATGGAGGAATTAATTTTTCCTTTATTTGATTAAGGATTAAAGAAGTTACTTGTGAAGCCTCGTTTGTATGGCCTTTAATTGAAAATATAGAAAACAAAAATACGAGAAAAAATTTATTCATATGTCTCTCTCTTCTTACATGAAAAACAATTCTCTCAAAAGATACCAAAAAGACTTAAAAGTTCTAGAAATAGTATGTTCAGGACAATATTTATTCAAATTGACGGAAAGAGTAACTTTCAAGATTTGAATTTATATAAAAATTTTTATATGCATTATAAACTCTTATTTTTTCCATTTTAATAGTTTTTTGTGATTCAAATCATCTTTTTCTTCATAATTCAGATGTATATTATTTCTAAACCGACGTGGAGAAATATATGATTGAAGCAAGAAATGTAATGACTAAAAAAATTATTAAAGTTCATCCTGAAATGCCTATCCAAGGCGCTTATGAATCTTAGGGCTTAATTTTATAATATTTTCTAAAAAATACTCTCCTATCTTACTCTTTCTTTATTTCAAGGACATTAATCCCGACTTTTATAAGCAATCAACAACTATCAAGTTATCAACCAACTAAACCACTTTATTATTAAAAAGTTATATCACTCCAAATAATATTTCAATTTTAAGCGTTATGTTTTCACTTCTTGCCCTCACCTTTTATTTCTTGGCCAGAGATCATGTAGGCTATGTATGAAAATTAGTCCATTTGGGATACTGCCCATATTAATGGGCAGTCTATTTTCAACAAGAAAAGTCATTCGCTTTAAATCAGCTAAAGTAACTCAATAAAAATGCAGATAAGTCGTTAAGTCTTTATATATATAAAGGATTTGTATTAAAACTTTTAACAAAATGAACTTAGAATATATTAAAGATTTTAAATATTATGGAAAAAATTAAATGAAAATAAATTTATTGTATTCATACTTAATTATGATTTTTTCATTTTTTTGTTTTAATGCTTCTGCGGTTAGTGATCATAACATAAATGCTAGTTGTAAAGGCCTTGGGCTTTCTAGCTTGGACACGAATTTACAATCAATGTTTAATAGCGCTGAACAAATGGCCTGCATAAGTGCCAGACAAAGTTACCAATGCGAAAAAATGGAAGCTGACCTTGAAGGTGAAGAAAAAAACAAAGTGATTCACTGTGATCAAAATTCTTTAAAATCAAACTCACTTTCAAATACTAATGGATTTTCATGTGTTTGGAATGGACTTAAAATTTCTGGTGAAAATTTAGTAAATTTAGCCAAGCTTCCAGGGATCATTGCAGAGGCGGCTATGCAAGGATTTAAAGAAACTCAAGAGTGTAATAAAAGTCTTGATAAAAAAAGAGAAATTTTAAATGCATTCAATCTATCAGTTACAGACAAGCGATATAAACTAGAAGAAAGTTTTTTAGGAAGTAGTTTTACTGATATGAGTTGTGCGGAATTAGAAAAACGGACCCATGATCGCTTTGAAAATTACAATACTCAAGTCATGCGAGAATTGATTGCTGCAAAAAATACTGGCAAAACTTATAAAATTCCTGATCATTTGGTAGCGAAAAATAGTGATCTACTTCAAAGTTTAGACGGCATTTTTAAAGAAGCAGGAGTTACCTATAATTGTTATACACCAAAAGCAAAAGCTGAAATGATTTGTGCTGGTGTTACAAGTTTATTGGCCGATGTGGCACTGGGAGTTGGTTTTGCTAAAGCAATAAGTGCAGTTCGTGCCATTGCTAAATCAAAAAAAGCTCTTAATGGAATTAATCGTGCTGTCGCTTCTGGAGAAAAAGCAAATTTATCAGATTCTTCATTATTGAAGCCGGCTGATCGAATAAAGGCCGGTGAATCAGTTATAGGTAGATCACTTTCTAACTCAGAAGCTAAAGCGATAGAAGATGCTCATCAAATTGGCTTAAAAGAAGGAAGAGGATTTTATACATATACTCAAGAAGACATCGCCAAAAAAACAAAAATTTTAGATGATGCTGGATTTTCAAAAGTAGAACGTCGAAAGCTAATGGAAAATGGAATTACCGGAAAAGAGAATGATTATTACTCTCATCTCTACATGTCAAAGCAAGCTTTGAATGTAGAGGCCAGATCTGAACAAATAAAAATAATAAAGGGAGTTGATGGTGTAATAAGCCCATCAGAGCGAATGTATTCGGCTCAAGTAGGAATTGAAAAAGCATTAAGTGAGAAAGATCTTGCAACGGCAGAACTTTTGCAATCAAAGCTTGCTGGAACTGCAAGTACTTTTTCAACTGCTGAAAAAGTTCAAGCCGCTGATTATTATTTAGGTCGAGCTTTGACTTCTGAACAAAAAATAGCGCTGACAAAAGCTATTGAAAGTGGAGACTTATTTTCTTTAAGTGGTAAGTCATTTGCGCCAAAAGATATTGAAAAAATACAAATGGCAATGAAATCAGAGAAAGCTTTGGCAAGTACTTCGAATAATCTGATAGATCAGTCCCAAAGAATAAAGGGAGAATCAATTATAAGTAAATTCTCACAAACAGGTGATCGCTCAAAACTAAACGAGGGTCTTGAAGAAACAAGAAAATTTTATAAAAAATACTTAAATGGCAGTGATTCTAAGAAACTTTTTACTAATGATAAAGATGGATTTTCCAATATTAAGCGGGCGAATGAATACGGTCTAACGGCGAAAGAATCAGCTGAAATTTTTAAACGTAATTTTGGTGGATCTATAGAAAAAAGTGCTGATGCTTATAAAAGTGCATTGTCAGACATCAATGCTTCTATCAAAGAATATGAAGAAATGTTAAATTCTAAAAATGGAAGTGCATCTGCATCAATCGAATTTAAAATTTATCGGGCTAAAGAACTGCGACAAAGCTTAGCTAATGATTACTACTCTATAAAATACCCAAATAAATTTCAACAACTCGACATGAACAGCTTGAGTGATCGTGAAGCAGATCTCTTAAATAGATGGGGAAATGATTTAGTAAAGGACCGCGAAAAAATGAAAAAATTGAAATTACCTGCCCTTGAATAAACTTTAATTTCCTAAATTTAGCAAATATAAAAACAAATAAGGCAGGAATTGCCAAAAGACAAAGTTAGTTTCATAAAGCAAGACCCTAAAATATACTAGAAAGAACAATGAAACGAATCCTTTTACCATTCATCTTTTACTCACAACTCTTATGGGCAAGTCAAGTTACCCCAATTGTTAAAGAAATCGAAATTTGTAATCCATAGTCTAGCAACACCTACATCGGATCGGGTGTATGATATATAATGAATGTCGAATTCTCATTTAAAGAACCCTGAACCGTAAGCGAATAATCTTTCTCTGCATACTTTGTGTCGTGCCGAATTTGCTATTTAGGCATTTTATAAAATCCAGTTTTGAAGTCAAATTCTTTTAAACCTGGTGGGTAATAACTTTCCGGACTTCCAGCAACGAGTTCAATCTGGCGTGTCCAGGTAAATAAACTTTTAAGGGCCTTATTTCCTGAAGCGCATGTATTAACTGCAAGAATCGAAGGTAAAATAACTTTATCAAAAGTATCTTTAAAAGATTTATCCAAATCTTGACTGACATCGCCATTAGTTCGATTGCTTTTTAAAATTTGGCGGTTAAACCAATTTGAAATGCGAGTTTCTTCCATAGCGGAGAAACCTTGATCGATTATTTCTTCAACTGTTGGCTGATCAGAAATTGTAGTGATTTTTTAAAGGCGCACCCAAGTGGATAACTTTCGAACTGCTTGCTTGAATTTATGACTTAGGAGCTTTTTTAGATTTTAGCCAATTGTCTTTTGTTAATCTCCAAGTCTCAGCTTGAGTCAAATTTGGATCTACAAAACTAGCCTCACGAGTTCCGATCATCTCAGCTCCAGCTTTCTCTTTTATTCTTCGAGATTTCAAGTTACCAAGTGCATTTGATAAAATTAATTCTTCAAATCCTAAATGATTAAATGCAAACTCTGTAATCGGCTCAACAGCTTCAGTCATTAGCCCTTTTCCCCAGAATGGTTCTCCTAACCAAAAACCTCTATGTTCAGGAACTCCCTTTCTCCATAGATCAACAACTCCGATTAATTCATCAGGATTCTCTTTAAGATAAATTCCCCATACCCAACGATCCTTACCTTGGTTTGGAAGAATTATATTATTTATAAACCATTCAACGCCATCTTCTGGATATGGCCATGGAACAGACGAAGAAAGTTGTGAAATAACAGCGTAATTAACAAAATATTTTTTATATGAGGAAGTGTCTTGTAAGCTCACAGCTTTTAATATCAATCTGTCTGTATAAAATGTTGGTACTAATTTATTCTCAGTTTTTCTATGAATAAGTTCAAGCTCACGAGCAACTTCTAAATCTTTTGGTCTTGTGAGAGCAAGCTTCGCTTTAATGAGATCTTCGATGGAAATTATTTTGCACTTGTGCCCATAAATTTTAATTTCAATGCACGACTTACTAAGCTCTTTAAAATCACCAACGCCTGTTACGTTTGAAAGGAGATCTAAAATTCCAGCATCAGTTTGAAGATAAAGATTATTAATTCCTTCAATAGATTTAGGCGTATCTAAAAATGAAGGTTTGTTGATAGCAATTCTATGTAACGGATGAATTCCGGCTAATGCATTACGAAGCTTTTCAATATTATCTGGTGTTAAAATCGCACAGACATCCAAATCACTTGTTACAAAACTTGAACCATAAGCAGCAGCTGCAAAACCACCGATAACAATAAAATCAAAATCATTTTCAGAAAGTTTAGAAAGCAGAAGTTTGAAATCAGTTTTCATTAGAAGAATCTAATGATGACCTCATTTCTTCAATGAAATTAACTGCACTTTGGAGTTGATCAATTCTTTCATCAATCGAAAGTTCTAAATTCATTTCGATATGACTTAATTGTTCAGGACTCAATGTTGATTCAATTGATGAATTCATAATTACATTTTAGCTTAAAAAAACGGTTAAATGAAGTGAGAAGATAAGTACTGGAAATAAAATGGCGCCCCCCGTACTAAAGTAAACGAACCCCTCACCGTAACAAGAATTCATAAGGTTGAGTGGTATGCGCCAAGATTGAATCATAGGGAGCTGGCACTCCTTCGCTTTATTCATGGTAAATCGGAACGAGAACTGGCAAAACACTTTGGTCGATCAAAGACTTGTATCCATCAATCGCTTGATCGATTGATTAAAGATGACTTTAGAGAAGCCAATCTGACTAAAGAGGAACGGGAGAAGATTAAATGGATCTAGGGAAATTAATTTCTATTTCAGTGACGCTGGCCTTTCTT
>CANCFT010000031.1 GCA_947377285.1 Bacteriovoracaceae bacterium | reverse complement strand
TTTAATTGGAGTATCTATGAAAAGTTTTGGCATTGTAATGTTTTTATCTGCATTTTCAATTAGCGCATTTGCAGGAAGCTACTCTATGAGTACTCCCTCAACTATGGCTTATGCCAATGGAATTACAATGAAGTTAACTTGTGAAGACGCATCCAAACAAGCACAGCAAAAATTGGAAGGTGGATGTGATCAAATCGAAGGAAAGATAAAAGACGTCCAAATTTATCTTTTTATTCAAAATAAATCGAGCACTCAAAATGTAGGCTTTTGTGCTGCAGTTGCCAAAGGGAATTGTGAAGCAACATTTTAAGAACTTCTAAAACTCGCGGACAAAATTTCTAAACGCAAGCAATTACCATATGGGCCTGATTTCTCAGGCCCTTTTTATTAGTTTTGCGCTTAAAAGCTAAGACTTTATATGATTTCAAGAGTTCCGCAGGTATTACCCATGAATACTCGATAACTTGCTAAACATTTGCTGATAGTTTAAGTTTAGCTAATGAAACCTACTATAATTTTTTTACATGGAGGTCCGGGATTTCAGGACTATCTAAAACCGTTTTTTGAAGAACTTAAAAACGACTTTGAATGCATATTTTATGATCAAGTACGTGGACCTGAAATAAAAATTGAAAATATGCTTTTTCAACTAGATGAAATTGTCAGTTCCATTTCTGGTAAAATTATTCTTCTTGGGCATTCATGGGGAGCTGTTCTTGCTACAGAATATGCAGGAAGAAATCAGTCTAAATTATCCGGACTAGTTATTATGAGCACCGGGCTTAGTGATAAGCATTGGAAAGATGAATATTACAAAGAATTGGAAGCCCTTGGATTAGAGAACGCTGAACCTGAACAAATTTTTCTTACACCAGAAGAAGTTGATCTAGGAGAAACTATTCTAGATAAAACATGGGACACTTTTTCAGAAGAAACTTTTAATAGTATTAAGCACAGCTATCTAGAAAAATATGATGTAACGCCATTATTAAAGTCGCTAAAAATACCTGTCTTCAATATTTTTGGAGAAAAAGATGTACGTTTCCCTGCTCGTGTATCTAAAACATTTAGTTCTTATAATAGTGCTATAATGGATTATCAAATTCCAAATGCAGGACATTTTCCTTTCTTACTAAGTAGTGGAAGAATGCAAATTTACAAAATCCTAAAAGGAAGCTTTCTCTAAAACACTAAAAAAGACCACTACCGATAAAATTTAGAGCCAAGAATTTAAATACAATATCGATAGCCAAGCTTAAAAAGCTTGCCCTTTTTTAGTTTTTGATCAAAAGACTTAATTCTGTTTCCAATCACTTTCGTAAGGGGAAAAAGCAACAAGAAGACGAACTGATTGAGTTTTACTTTGAGGTATCATCGTCTCATCAAAGTAAGCATTGTCGTTAAATTCCTTTATGGTTTTAATCATGACAGCTTTAAATTCTTCAATGTGATTGGGGGAAAGTAGTACTTCAGAACTTTGGAAAATACGATTTTTATTATTGCCCGAAGATTCATGAATATACTGTAGAAACTTCTGATCATATTTCACTAGAACTTTGCTAAGATATCCTTGTGGTACGCGCACTAATCCAGACATCTTAAATTTAAAATAGTTATTTGAATAGAGATCGATCAATTTTAGTTTTTCAAAAGTACGTAAAAGATTAAAAAAACTTTTTTCAGTTAAATTCCAGTCGGCCATAACTTTTTCAACCGATGTGCGACGGTACAAGTTGATAAAAATGATGTAGCAATGAGGATTGGCTGCAAAAAATTTATCTTGTTCAGAATTCAGAACATAAACTTCATGACCACTTTGCATTTTTGCCAAACTCGCCATATCTAGGAACGTTATATTTAGAAAGTCACAAATGGCCATGATAGATCTTAGCGAAAGACTTCTCCCCGTTAGGATACGCTTCACTGTAACTTCGGAAACTTCCAAGTACATGGCAAGATCAGCGTAGGTAAATCCTTTGGCCTTAAGTTGTCCTTTGAGTACTATTAAGATGGATTTTAAGTCCTTGTTGTTTCTGAGGTCATTGTCTTGTGGAGCGAACTTCATTTTCATTTTAGCCTCTTTTTCATTTAAAAGTATCTACTAATGATCCTTTTATCTTTCTATTTGCTTCTAGGTATCAATACTATTAAATTGGTCCCAACTCAATAGGAGATCTTTATGAAAAATCTATTTTTTGCTTTAATTCTTATGGCCTCGTCGACGTCTTTCGCAGCATTTCAGCCAAAATGCCAATCTGACGAATATGATAAGTGGGGCTACTGTTCAGACGATTCCCCCGTTGGTCAGTTTTCATATAATAGCGGAATAGCTTACTGCCTTAAGACTTGCAACCAAAGTTATGAAGAGATGGTAGATCAGGCACAGTCAAACGCACAACAAGCCGCCAATAGAGATAGACACTGCGGATTCAAAAATATTCGAAACTCCGATTGGAAGGCGGCAGTGACCTCTGAAATTACTGAGGGGGCAAAAACTTGGATAAAAGTAGAAACTAAAGCTAGGTTTGTATGTGAGAGATAAAGGTGAGCGCCTCCCCAGTTTCAGAAAGCTAGTCAAAATCACTGATCATCGAATAAAAGTTTAAAAATAATCGCGAAGAATTAAAAACAAGGGCCAGAAATTTGGCCCTTGTTCGTTTGAAATATAGGTATCGAATCTAAATTAAATATTTATTCTAGAGATTTTAAGACTTGAATAATTAAAGATCTTATTAAATATAAATCCCACCTGATACTTCAATTCGTTGTCCATTTAAAAAACGACTATCGTCACTTAAAAGACTAGCGACAAAGACACCAACATCTTCTGCTTCGCCTATTTTTCCAAGAGCTGTTATTTCAGCAATGCCTTTTTTCATCATGGGATCTTTGCCCCCTCCAAAGTCAGTATCAATTGCACCTGGAGCAACGGAATTTGCTCGAATTTTTCGGCTGGCAAATTCTTTTGCAAAATAGCGAGTGAATCCTTCAAGGGCACATTTCAATGATCCATAAACAGCAACATTCGGGTAAGAAAAACGAGTGAGTCCAGAAGAGATATTGATAATATGTCCACCATCGGCCATTAGCGGAACTAATTTTTGAGTTAAAAAATATGGCCCTTTTAAATTAATATTAACTAATTCATCAAACTGTTCTTCAGTCGTTTCTAATATCGGACCTCTTGCCCCTGAGATACCAGCATTGTTTACTAAATAATCAAATGAATTACTTCCAAAATACTGCTCTAAGTTTTTTTTCACTTCATTAGCAAATTCATTACAAGTATTAGTCATTGAAGAATCAAACTTTAAAGCAACCGCCTTGCCGCCAAGTTTTTTTATTTCTTCAGCAACTGCTTGCCCTTCCTCGCTATGCCCATTATATGTTAGGATGACTCCAACTCCACGCTTTGCTATATTTAAAGCGATACTTTTTCCAATTCCTCGACTGGCTCCAGTAACAATTGCAATTTTCATATTTACTCCTACTTGTTGTTTCATAAAGACTATTTTAGACTGTTTATAAATATAGATAAATAACGATTAAGTGAACTCACTATTCGTTATTTACGAACAATCGAGAATGAGATGGATAAGTACAATTCAATGAAAATATTTGTTAAAGTAGCCGAGCTTCAAAGCTTTACAAAAGCAGCAGAAGTTTTAAATATACCAAAGGCCACGGCGACGACGGCAATTCAGGAATTAGAGTATGTTGCACAGGTGAAATTATTAAATCGAACGACAAGATCAGTTGAGCTTACAACTGAAGGGCTTTCTTTTTTTGAACGTTGTAAAGACATCCTAAGTGACGTCGATGAAATGGAATCAATGTTTCAAGTTGGGAAAAGTCATATCAAAGGAAAAATAAGAGTTGATATGACCAACGGCATGGCCCGTGAAATCGTCATTCCAAGACTCCCAACTTTTTTAAAGCTCTACCCAGAAGTTGAAATTGAACTAGTCGGCTCTGATCGTAAATTAGATTTAATTCGGGAAGGTATTGATTGCTCTATTCGTGCAGGAGGAAATTCCGATCCTGGATTAATCGAACAAATAATTGGTGAATTACCAATAGTGAATTTGGCCAGTCCATCATATATAAAAGCATTTGGAAAACCTAAAAACTTAGATGATTTAAAAAATCATCGTCTTATCCAATACGTTCATACTTTCGGAAGCAAGCCTGAGGGCTTCGAATATTTTGATGGCGAAAAAAATAAAGAAATAAAAATGAAAAGTATTATCACTGTTGCAAGCGTTGATGCATACAAGGCTGCCTGTGTCGCGGGATTAGGGATTTGTCAAAATCCTCTCCCTGGAATTAGAAATCAAATTAAATCAGGAGAATTAGTTGAACTACTTCCGAAATACAAACCTCAATCAATGAGTATTAAAATTGTCTTTCCACAAAAAAGATTTGTTGCAAAAAGAGTTAAAGCTTTTATTGATTGGGTAGAACCCATCATTTTTCAACATATTTCCCAAAATTAAAATCTAACGATTAATAAGTGCTTGAAGCTTCATGATTTCTTCGCATTTTGTACCTTAAAGATCTAGCAACCCATTACCAATTACATAATACCCGGAGACTTTAATGAACTTAGGAGCATTTTTGTATTGCGAATCTTCATCAATGTATATTTTAATTTTTATTAAAGATTGTGGCCCAAAAATCTAATAAATCTTAGTGATCACTATCTGCGTGGATAGAGAATACTATAATATTTCTTAATTAATAAATCTCTCTCAGTTTCGACGACTTTTCGAAGTAAGGCGTCATCAATTAATAAGTCATTAATCGATCCCATACCACCATTAAAATTATCTTGGAATTTTAGTAGACCTTCATATCTTACTTTAGGACTGCCACCAAAAGAATTAATCGAAGATTGAAAGGATTTTTTAATAATATTAGAAAAGTTATTATAGCCATTTTTCTCTAAAAACTCACACCAAGTATTAACTGAGATTTCTAACAAATAAAGTTCTAACTCATGCATAATTAAATCATAGTATTACTAAAAAATTGTTCAACAAATTAATAGATAAATTCTGACTCATGTGTTGCCAATTGCTTGCGATTCAGTTCAAATGGCTGAAAAACCTCATTTTTTGAGGTTTGAATGGAAAGTCTTAGCCATTCATCACAAAAAAGAAAAAGGCTCCAAAAATGGAGCCTGCTATCGTAAGTCTTTGCGTTTTAATTTGAGTGCCGAGATCTTGATCAGTGGTTTAGAGTCATGGTTCCGTTAAGCATTTAAGTGGTTCTACTAAAATCATATTTAAAGTTCCTTTATTTAAGGGATTTATAAATCTTGGATCAGTCGCCTGCACTTCATCAATTTCACCATACGTATTGTCCATTTTTGTTAAAATTTTAACCTTGATAGAGGTTGGCTTTGAATCACTTAGTGATAATTTAACTAAATCGAGGGGCTTCTTAACTCTAAAATTTATTTCTGATTTAGTACCTTTATTAACGATGTATATAGAGTTAGTTATTGGATCAGCAGATTTATTGAAAATACCATGTAATATCTAAATGCCACATGGATCAGCAGCATTGGTGTTCGATGATAGACAGAATATTGAGAATATCAAAATAAATAATTTCATAGTTCCTTTTAAAGTTTAAAGTCTCTACATGGATTCGTTTTTTTAGATTTTTCCATTACTTCTTCATAAGAATTAGTATAAATGTCTCTAATATTATTTCTTATTTCGAAAGCATAATCTTCACTCTTATTTATTTTATCATTATCATAGAATAATTTGAGTACATTTAACTTTTCTTGAGAATCTACTGATAATTTACTTTTTATTTGCGACTGGACAGTTTTTAAATTGTTTAACCATTTCTCGGATTCTTCCCAGTTTTTTTTATCTTCATCAGTTTTTGCTATTGATTGTTGGAATTTAATATTTTTAGATACAACATCAAAGTCATCAATCAGTATATCGAATGGTTGTATTTTTTTTTCATAATCAGGGAAGTCTTTTTTTATAATTTTAGTAATTTCATTTTTGGCCGAGATATAGCCTTTACGTATACGGTAGTAGTCCTTTAAATATTCATTGTATTCACGAAGTAGTGTGATTAGGTTTTTTATATTGACTTGATCCTTAGCAACTTTTGACAAGCTATTTAGCTGATCTACTAAAACTTTAAAATTTTTATCCTGTTTTTCTACAAAGCAACTAACACAATCATCATTTAATTTTATAAATAAATCGAGTCCGGGATCTTTGTACCCCAGATCTGTTACTCCATAATTTAAAGCATCTATTGCGTCTACATGATTAGAGTACAAATATGGAGTGATTAATTCTTGTAATTTTCCTGCAGCGATTTCGCTCTCTTTTGTAGAAATCATCGGGAAGTTTGAAGCAAATTCAGTACGAACACCGTCTAGATGTTATTCTTCTAGGTTTTTATCACTGTGAGCAGTATTTGTAAAAAATTTCTTCCACATCACACTTCCCTGACTGAGCTTATCTGGACCAGTAACACTTATAGCACATACATTTGAGCTAATATTTTTAAAATATTGAGTCGCTCCAGAGTAACAACTGCTATCAATAAATGCCAACTTGATGCCTTTTTTGTCGGCCAATTTTGCAAGCGATGAGAAATTATCCATAGAATACTTTTCATCCTTAGTTAAAGATAATGAATGACTTTTCTCTGTTGGTTCTTTAGGCCATCCATGGTTGCTTATTGCTATAAGTAATTGGTCATCTTTTTTAATTTTTCCAGTATTAATATCGAGGATTAGTTTTTTTAAAAGATCATCGATGTTTTTCTTGCTGAATTCTTTAGAATGATTCTTGAAGGTAGAGTTAACAAGATCCTCTGTACCCTTATGGCCACCATCAAACAATGCCTCAGACTTCCAATTAGAATTTTCTACAAAATTACTCATAATTTTTACATCTTCATCAAAAATAGTTTGATCTCCAGCAGGTTCACCACTACCACCAAGTAAAAAAAGATATTTATCATTTGCAATAGCGTTCGTAGCAAACAAACTTAAAAATATTGAACAAAAAATCATCATTTGATTCATGAAGTCTCCAATGATATTTTATCGGATTTTCAATGATATAACTGGAATACAAAATACCTAAAACAAAAGATCAACTATCAAAGATGATCGAGGCTCAACTGAATTTTTAATTTAAACTTTATAACTGTCCAATATTTTGAATCTCTTAGCTTTGTTGATCATTAACATAGCGACTCGATCTAAACTTCGCTAATGTTACTTTCAGGTGACGCTAGAACCTAAAACAACCTGAATGTTACACTCAAGAAGTGATGGCACCATTACTCTTTGTCATCATCCAACTCATAGACCTCTAAACCTTCATAAGCTCCATGAAAACGATCAGAAAGGGCCGGCACTAATGAAGTAAAAATAACTTCTTCAACATCTTCTTTAGAATTTAATTGAGTAGGAATCAATTGATAATCGATAATATAATTCCCATGAAAAAAAACAGCTCTTCTTGTGGGATTATTAAGGCCATAAGACGAATAGATAAAAGGATTGGTCTGAATATGTGAGATAGCTTTTAGAAAATCTTTCTTGAAGTCTTTTTCAAGTTGATCAGGATCTCTTCCCTCTTCTGCCGCTCTAAGTTTGATCATTCACTTTGCTGCTTTTTTCACTTTGTGTTTCTTTTTTGCTTTAGCAGAAATGTTATCAAATATCTCTCCAAAATGTTCTTCAGAGTTAGTAAATGTCTCTGACTTGCCACTCCGAACTTCAAGCATAGAGATAAGATTTCGCTGAAGTGAAAGCACTTCAGCTTTTAAATTTAGATATTCATTTTCATTCATTAATACAAAGCGATCACTTCCACGTGCGATGGCCACAGGCTTTTTGGCCGCAATATCAAAAAACTCACTAAGCTTCGTTCTAAATGTTCTTGAGTTTGTATTATCCATAGGAACTCCTCTGTTAACACTAGTGTACCTCAATGCGTACGCACTTGTAATCGCCAGATTTAAATACAAAGTAGCTTATTAGTAGCCAATTATTAAAGGTCAGCAGCAGATTAGCTTAAATGCTTGCGCATAAAATCGCTATAATTCACATTATTTAAAAGCACCTTGATAATATATACTTTTAAACATATACTATCAAGTAAGGAGGCTCATATGAAAAAAGCAAAAATTTTTATGAATGGACAGAGCCAAGCAGTCCGCCTGCCAAAAGAATTTAGATTTAATGAAGATGAAGTGAGTGTCCAAAAATATGGTGATGGTATTTTAATCCTACCAATTGCCAAATCACTGTTCGCATTCAGAAGCAGTATTAAAAAATTTTCTGATGATTTTATGAATGAGAGAAATCAACCTGAAATGCAAAAGAGGGACGATTTTTAATGAACTATCTACTCGACACTAACATCTGTATTTATATCATTAAAAAATCTCCAGAGAAGGTCATAAAAAAATTAGAGGCCATTATAAAGGCTGAAGTTAAAAATGAGATCTATCTCTCTTCTATTACAGTTTCAGAACTATATTATGGTGTAGAAAAAAGTACTCAGGTTGATAAAAATCTAGAGGCCCTAAAAGGATTTTTAACACCTTTTCAGGTCGTCGACTTTGATCTTAAAAGTGCTGTGATATTCGGACAAGTCAGAGCAAATCTCGAAAAAAGAGGAACTGTTATTGGGCCATACGATTTGCAAATAGCTTCAGTAGCACTTGCTCACGATTTTGTTTTAGTTACAAATAATACAAATGAATTTAAAAGAGTCGAAGGTCTTCAATTAGAGAATTGGGTTTAAATTCCTGAGGTCTAAAACAGGGATAAAACCCTTAAAAGCACCTAACAATTGAACATAATGGACAACAAAGAAAGCCTTAGAATTTTAAGTTAAACTATTAATAATATTGTGATATTCAGTTATGGGTTGTTAATGGTGATTAAGCGCATTTGGTGCCCTAGTAGTTCTCGTCTCGGGCACCATTTTTTCTCTTCTCTATTATCAATAGTTATTTATTTTTATCAAAACTATTCTTTATTAGCTTAATGACTAGCTACGTAGTCACTATATAAAAAAATGGGATTAAAAAAGATAGTGAAGTATTTGGGTTATATAAAAAGCTTAACGGCCAGTAAAACAAATACAACTCCACCAACCTTGTTCATAAGCCTTAATGATTTGTTTGAATTTAAAATCCTCTTTCCTATTGCCCCTGCGATTGCGGATAAAATCGAAAATATGATAGCTGTGGCCAGGATGAAAATCAGTCCAAGTTTTATCATTTGCCAACTAACGGCACCATCAGAAGGCACAACAAATTGAGGCAAGAACGCAAGAAAAAATATAGAAACTTTAGGGTTAGTGATATTCATAATCACACCACGAGAAAATAGCTTAGAAGCTTCTATATGCTTACCTTCGCCACTACTGCTATGAGATGATGGCCTAAAAGACTTCCATGCCAAATATAATAAATAAGATGCTCCACTAAGCTTGATGAGTGTAAAGGCCAGTGGGTATGTTTTTAAAACTGCTGAAACACCTAAAGCTACAGCTGCAGTGTGAAAGAGCAAACCTGAACAGAGACCTGCGGCCAATATTAGGCCCGATTTCTTGCCTTGAATCGTTGACTGGGTGACCAGAAAAATATTGTCTGGACCTGGCATCAAGGCCAACAAAAGAGAAACACCAAAGAAAAAGATAATATTTGTATTAAGCATGGAAAGATTCTAACTCATTATTTAGTTTCTTCCCAGCCTGGTTCGAACGATCTTCTCATAAATATTTTTAGAACTGACGTTTCAATTCATCAGCGAGAGCGCTGAAAATTACTTTGTATTTACGGCTTGCCCTTAAGTTTTCATGCATAGCTATCAAAAGATCCAATATGTTTTTTAAAATTTCTTATAGCTTCATTTTCATTAGTAGAAAATTGCGCGCGTAATATTGTCGCCAAGCATTTGCAACTTCAATTTCAGATTTACCTGAAAAATTTCCATTTTGATACCATGAGGTGATAAATGGACTTTTCGCCGCGATCAGCTTCGAGAATATAGTGCCAGCGTATTCAGAAATAATCTTTTTATTAGAAAATTTTTCTATATCACTTTCAACTTCAGTTCTCATCAAGGAATAGATTTTAGGCACTTGATAATTATTACAAATTAAAGAAGCATTGCCTTCATTAAAGGTAAGGCTCAAAAAAACAAATATTAAATATCTCATTCATCTCTTTTAGAGACTACAATTTTCATATGCAAATTTATTATTCTAAATTAATAAAAATTAATTTTTATTATGTGAAGATTTTGGATCAAAGTCTCCATGTGCACTTCTAAATCTTTTCATTGCGATAACTAAAAGATCTTCAATTGGTGTTTTTGTATGATTTGCCATTCTTTCAAAAGCTTCAACGATTTCTTTATCAATCTTGACTTTTAATTCTTTTAAATCACCATTATTGTAAGTCTGTGTTTTCATCTGAAGTCTCCATTATTTTAAGTTTATTTATTTTAAAATATTTTTTTAAATAATTCATCAATATAAATATAGAAGCCGCCATTTCCGATAGTTCCAGTCAGGATACAATTCAAAAATGATCATGATTAGCTTTTAAAGGCATTTATTAGAAACTAAAAAAGAACAATGCTAGCACTGATGTTACAATTTAATAATTTGTTAAAATTTTAATCTATTTCAAAATTAAGAATTGGGGAGTAAGTCATCAACTTGCCAAGTTAATGAATAAGTTAATTCGCGGAATTAATTAACCGACATAACCAGTTTGTTAAAAATTAGAAAAATATTTTCAAAACTAATTTAATACATTTTTATTTCTATCAAGCTCTATAAGCATTAATCCGAAAAAAACTTAGATATGATTCAGCATAGGAGCTGTTAAATGACTAAGTTTATTATAATTATAATTCTTATTTTTACAATTGAATTTGCCAACGCATCAGGCACAAGTAAACTTATTGATTTTATGATTAGCAGTTCAGGAACTGTAGAAGTCTTATCTAAATATGGAATAAAAAGTAAAGATGCAAAATTAGTTGAAAGTTACTTATCAACTTCATTAACTGCACTTGGATCTAAAAAGTCTATAACTAAATCTGAACTATTAGACGTAATAAGTAAACTTCCAGTCACAGGTCAAGACGCCAAAGTCAGAAAAGAACTTCAAGTTCTTTTAGACAAAAGTGAAGCAGAACTTAAAAAAGAAGATATCGTAACGGCAGTCAATCATATTATTTATCTCGCCAATAGACACGGAAAATCTATAGTCATCACTTGCACTGAATGTGTGAATGAAAATCTTACTAAAAATGGTTTTAAATTTACAGTTGAAAATATAAAAAAGATTTCAACAAAAAAAATTTTAGATGAAGTAATCCCAAATAACCCGAGCGATCTTCAAAATTATATTTCCTCAAGAATGAGACGGCTTGGATTGGGAGATTATTCAAAAGTTACCCCTGTTATAGTCGCTCCAGAAGAAGAAAAGTCTTTCGCCTTATTTCTAGGATTAATAGAAAATGGAAGCCCGGATATTAAAAAACTAACAGAATCTGTTAAAAAAATTTCAACAAAAAATGGAAAAGTAAATTTGATTGATTCATCTAATCCAAATAAATTTTGGAAAGTTGTCATCAATGACATGTCACCAGAAGAAATTGAATCTTGGACAAAAACTCTCAATGAGGTCAGTCTTCGCGCAGATAAAGAAAAAATTAGTCCAGAAGAAGCATTTTATAAAATTTTAAAAGAAAAGTCTGAAGGAAATGAATTGCTAGTAAGTAAATATAAATTAATTAAACTAAAAAGATGTTTTTTTAAATAAGAAATTAAATTAACAATTTTGAATAGGATATCATCATGGCAAATTTAACTAAATTACTCTTGGTTTTTTCTCTATCCGTACTCCTTTCTTGCCAGAGTGTACTTAAGCGAGATTTAGCATCAGACCATCATATTTCGCAAAATGCTCAACAACTTGTTACGTGGGAAACTAAAGCAAATGCTGTATCAACGAGATCAAATCAAGTCATTAGATTAGAGCATTATGAAATCCCCCTAAAATTATTACAACAAGATGTAGAAGAAACACTTGATCAGAGTATGAAAGATTCATTAATTTTTGAAAAGAACGGAGAGAAGTATGTTCGCTGGGTAATAAATCCCGAAGATACAAAATGGCATTTTGATGTTAAAAATTTCTTAGAAAAGCATAATTTAGACAGTGAACCAAAAAAATTTTTTGATGCTTACTTAACAGCTTCAAGATCTATGATTCTAGTAAATCCTGATAATGGGGCTACTTTTTCGTTGAAAGTTTCTACAAATAAGACTGGAGGAAATTGGACGAATAAGAAACAAACTTGGGTTGATGCTCAGCAAGTTCGGAATATGGATAAATGGATCAGTGAAGTTACTTCAAGTATGAAGACTGAAAATTTAGTCATTATGAATGAACCCTTTGCTATGGGGATTAAAGAAATAGATCATGGGATGATCATGCGATCTCTAAATGATGTCCCAAAAGATGAACATTTTTATTTGCCTGGTTTTTCTGTTTTACACGAAGTCGAAGGAGCAAGAATTGCAAAGTTGAATGGTGCAACAAATGTGTCAGAATTTTGGGATAAGCACTATAATCAACCTCTCGCAAAAGCTTTGGCCGAATTTTTTGCTTATACAGGGGCATGGTATGATTCACCTCACTCACAAAACTTTTTAGTAGAACTTGATAAAAATATGAAACCAACTGGGCGAATTATTTTAAGAGATTTAGGAGATACATATTTGCTTGAAGACTTTGCGATTAATACAAAGTATGCAAAACTCACTGCACTTTGGGAAGATGGAAATGTTCACAAAGGAAAACTTAATTCAGCAGTAGGTCTTTTGCATGGAAATAGTGCACCATCATGGATGTCTGATAGTGAATATCAAAGTTATGCAAAAAATTTCTATGCAACTTTTGAAAAGAAATTTTCGGAAATAAGTAATATCCCTGAAGTTGAATTAAGAAAAACACCTCTCAATGTAAATCCCTTTTCTTACGCTACTAAGATTTATCCAACTACTTCTGAGAGTTGGAAAAATTACTTAAAATATGCCAATTGTCTTAATGGAGAAGCTAAAACTTTGGCCGGGCTAGATTGCCCCGAATTTTACTTAAAGAAACAAAAGAAGATAGATTGTTATAATAATGTAGTTGATATTATAATGGCCCATTAGAAAATCATCTCAATCAAAAATTTGAGTTGAACTAAAAGTAATTAAACAGTTTCTTCTTAATTCCGGTGAAATTTATGAATTGAAGCTGATGCCGGAGAACGAGTTCTTACATTACCTCCAGACATTAATACGAAGATAACAGAAACAGTTATAAGTATACTAATTAAATCAAACCATTTAAAATTTTTATTTGAATATACCTTATGTTCATTTAAATATTTATTTCCAATATTAAAAAATATATAAATTAAGTAGAGTATTGTCATTGAAATAAACATCAATATATTAGCAGTTGTTGATTTAAAATAATGAGCAATTTCAAATGAAATAATAAATAGAAACAAACAAATGAACCAGATACTTATAAACCTAGACACAGAAATTAGTTTATGTTGAAATTTAATTTTTTTAAAATTAATTCTAAAATTAGCATTTGCACCCATGAGGATTATCCAAATCAATATGACTAATGAATAATTAAACCAATCTGTTGAAATGGTTTTAAACTCAATTTTCACGAATGGCATTATCAAACTTAGAATGATAAGAATCATAGGAAAGCTGGATAAGTAGTAATTTAAACCACCCAAAATATATAATTCTTTATCTGTTAACGGAAGCAACAAATATTCGGTTGATTTATAATTTAACATAAGATTTTGAGTTATTTGAATCTTATTAGTTCTAAGGGAAATGAAAATAAAAAGTGTCGACATTCCAACAATTAAATCGAAGCGACTATTCATTAAACAAAACGAAAGAGTGACTCCAAAAAGAGCAAAGGCAAGCAAATGATCAAGAGCATGCTTTTTAATTAATTCAAAAATATATTTTTTAAAATATGAATTCATTATGCCACCTTCTTTTTAAAATGGTCTCTTATATTATGCGAATTTGATTGAGTTAAATTTCCTTTGTCTATTATCCACACTCTATCAGCAAACCCTTCAAGATCTTCAACTATATTAGTGGCCATGACAAACGTTACACCCGCATCAGCATATTGCTTAATTGTCTCAAAAAAATATTCTCTATTTTCTGGATCCAAAACCGCCGTCACTTCATCAATGAGTATTAAAGGAACTCTAGACGAAAGTGCAAATAATAAAAATGACTTCATTCTATTTCCAGTAGATAAAGCTGATATTTTAAATTTAGGATTTAGCTCGAAATATTTTGTTAATTGTACTTCAGTATTTTTTGAATAATTCGGATAGAGACAAGAGTGAATGTCACAATATTCTTGTAGTGTTAAATCACCTTGAATTGTCTTATCATGAGATAGGTAAACAAAATTCAAAAAATAGTCTCTGCGATTTTTAAAATCTAGTGATTGAGTGCCATTAATGGTTATATCTCCGCTAAATGGCTGATTGATTCCTGCAATCAATCTCATCAGTGTCGATTTACCAACGCCATTTTTTCCAACAACTCCTAAGATTTCTCCTTGATAAACATCTTGAGAAAATTTATTCAAGATTCGCTCTTGAAATCCTGGGTAAGAGTACTCTAGTTCATTTATTTGAATGATTAATTTTTTCATAGAACACCTTTCGGTTAAATAAAACCTAAGTAGAGTATAACGATATACCATTGGTAAATTATTTATTTCGAAGTTAAACTGATAAGTGTATGAATTTAGATTGAATCTTTTAAAGCCATTAGCCTCGAATCTGTGTCAACTCATTATTTAGAATGCGTAAAGTTTTGTAAACATTACAGTGTACTTATATAGATCTTTACTCACTTTTACTCATTAGGTAAATCAATCCCAAATTATACCGAGGATTTTTTCAATGAAAAATTTACTATTTTTAACTGCTTTCACTATTTCTTCAAACATCTATGCATCCCAAATTACAAATATTAACTCACTTTCAAACACTCTATTAGAGTCTGTAACTAATAAGATAATTGGAACTGAGCTGGTAACACATTCAACTCGTAAAAAAGTAGTCGTCTTAAAAGGAAAAGGTAAAACAGCTCAAGAAATTAGACAAAACACTTTAGCTCAAGCTGCTCATACCATTTGTCCTTTTTTTGATGATGGAGTGGCGATAACTTTGAATACAAAAGATGACAAAGGATCAATGCGAGCAGTTTCTGATTTAGCTGATTCTTCAAACATTAATTCAGGTGATCCTGAGTATAACACTCTACTGAAATCTATAACTGCTGCTAATAAGATACCAACTGTAGAATTATACAGTGGGAGTGCAAGTGGAAACAATACTTCTGGAACAATTTTGGGATTTTACGATTTAGTAAATAATGAAATGGCCGTTTTCTCTAACACTAATTGTGGCAGTGACAACTAATCTAATGGAAGTTTTTACCTCAAAACATAATTAATCTTACACCTTTTCACCATGATAAAATTTCTCTTACGCTGCCTTTTGCAACGTAAGGGAAATCTATGAAAAATTTTTTACTTTCACTTTTAGTTCTTTTAATCAATTCATGTTCAAGAAATTATATTGTCAGTAATCCTCATTCGAAAAGAGATATCGCAGCAATAACGGTTACACAAAATTTAGCGCCAACAGATTTTCCAGAAATTTCTACAGATAAAGGTGAACTGGTCACGGCTTTAAAAATAGCACTTAAAAAATCTACAAAAGGTATGAGTGAAGACGATATTGCAAAAATTACAGAACGCTTGCGCCATTATTTTATGTTTTTGGGTCTTACTGCTCGCGATTTTAAAAAAGCGGAAGTTGAAACTTCTATCGTTACTCCAGATGGAGAAGTGATTCCTGCAACAACTGTAATTGCACCAGACAAAAAAGAAGTAGAAGACACTGGAGATGAAGATGAGAAGACTCCTTCAAATTTAAAAGCCATTCAAAGATTATTAATTTCCAGTACTCAGTTTCTAGATTGTCAAAATTTAGTGGACTGGGAATGTTTGGAGAAAAAACCAATACTTAATCCAATAGCTGATTTCAGAATTCCAAAAGTTGAAAATTTAGGTCGACCTATATTGGCCGGAGAAAAATTAGACATGGAAGTTTACTTCACTCAAGCTTGGGATGGCAGCCCCAGTGGCGAAGTGGCAAAACATTTTGCTGAAAAATTAAATTCTGATGTTGGTAAAAGTTTATCACTTGCTATGTACGGTATAGACGACATCAATGGAAGTATGAAAGATATTTATGAATCAATTAAAAGTCATTCGCAAACTCTTTCAACGGATGTTCGTGCAGTCATTGACGTTTCTGGATTTGAAAAAGGTACAGCTTGGATTTTTGATTATTTACAACCGACTCAAACAGATAAGTGGTTGTTTGGCCCTTCAAAAATAAGTGAAGGTATGCATACAACTTTTCAATACGATGGCACACCAAGTTTTATTCATCTCATGAATGATGGAATTAAAAAACCTGAAGAATCTCGGGTTCGAATTGAATGGTCTACTTCTCATATTATGCATAATAAATTTGCTGTATTAGAAAATCATGAAGGGATAAAATCTGTCTGGTCTGGAACGGCCAATTTTTCTAATCATTGTATGGGAACAGAAGCCAATTCGAATATGTCTATTTACATAAAAAATGATTTAATTTCAAAAGCATTTTTAGATGAGTTTAATTTGATGTTTAATTTTGATCCTAGTATTCCTGTTAAAAGTAAACTTGTCGTAAACGCCGACGATAATCATCCTGTTCAAGTTGGAAGATTTCACAGAAATAAATATCCTGTATCAAATCGTTTTTTTAAATTTAATGACGGTACTAATCTGAGAGTTCATTTTGCACCAACTGATGATGCTGAACATCGAGTTATTCTACCTATGTTGTTATCTGCTAAAGCTGGGGATGAAATTCGCATTTCGATGTTTGGTGGAACAGGTTATGAAATTGTTAGGGCCATGCAATACGCTGCTGCAAAGGGGGCCAATATCAGAATCGTTTTTGATTCAAAACTAGGACACGGATTAACATCTTGGATTCGTGATCGCGTTTTAAATGTCTTTATGAAAAATCCATATTTGGGTAAGGTGAATTTAGAAAAAGACCAACAAGTTGGTTCGATCTCTGTTCGTTTGTCTTCATGGAAGGGAAAAAATCATTATAAAGTAGGCTCGCTAAACCGCAGACAACTTGATGGTTCAATGAAGGCCGAACAAATTATTATTGGTTCTCAAAATTGGAGTAGTGGCGGTAATGACAGCAATGATGAAAATTTAATATCCATTCAAAATCTTAAATTTGATGTACCTGCTGCAGTTGAATTTAATCGAGAATTTGACACTCGGTTATGGGTAAAATCACTAGAAGAAAAACCTCGAACTTTACTCTAAATATTAATCTAAAGATTACGATTAAAAGTCCGAATTGATAAATGATGAAATTCAATTCCTTGTTCAACTTATTTTTAATTCTACTACCTTTGACCGCCTGTCAGAACCTGGCCACCAGAAACGTCGCCTCTCAGTATCACATATCAAATAATACACTTCAATTAGTGACATGGGAGACTAAGGCCAATGCCGTCTCAACCAGATCTAACTCACTTACTCGAGTAGAACACTATGAGATCCCCCTTCGGATTTTAGAGGCCGACTTTGAAGAGACTTTGGATCAAAACATTAAAGATTCAATTCTTTTTGTAAAAAATGGTGAAACTTATGTCCGTTGGTTAATTAATCCTGAAGATTCAAAATGGCATCTAGAGGTTAAAACTTTTTTACAAAAGAATGGTGTAGATAGTGAAGCAAAAAAATTCTTTGATGGATACTTGACTGCCTCTCGTTCTATGATTCTTGTCAATCCGATCAATGGTGCAACTTTTTCACTTAAAGTTTCAACTAATCTTACCGGTGGAAAGTGGAGTGATAAAAAACAAACATGGAAAGATGCTCGTCAAGTAAGACGCATGAGTAAATATGTAAAATCCGTGATACATAAAATGCAAACGGAGCATTTAGTGATAATGGATGAGCCTCTGGCCATGGGGATAGCTGAACTCGACCAGGGCTTAATTATGAGATCCCTTAATGACCTACCAAATGATACACATTTTTATATTCCTGCTTTTTCTATCATGCATGAAAAAGAAGGAGTTCGAATTGCTAAACTTAATGGTTCAGATGATCCTGTGAAATATTGGGATAAACATTTAGTGCAGCCACTTGGCAATGCTATGGCCGAGTATTTTGCAATGACTGGTGCCTGGTATGACTCTCCACACGCTCAGAATTTCCTGGTTGAAATGGATTCTGAAATGAAGCCAACAGGAAGAGTTGTCCTTAGAGATCTTGGTGACTCTTATCTTCTGGAAGATTTTGTGAAAAATACAAACTTTGCATGGATTATAAAAGACTGGGAAGATGGAAAAGTCATCTCGGGAAAAATAAATACTGGAATTGGATTTTTACACGGTAACGAATCTAACAGTTGGCTTAAGGGACTAGAATACAAAGAATACGGTTGGAATTTTTATAGAACGTTTGAAAAAAGATTTTCAGATATTTCTGGAGTCCCAATAAATGAACTTATAAAAACTGATTCAAAAGAAATTTTATATTCTTACACTAGAAAAATGTATCCAACGACATCAGTTGCATGGAAGAACTACACTCACTTTGCCAATTGTATGAATGGAGAATTAAAAACTCTTACTGGTGAAAAATGTCCGGAACTTTTTTTAAATCTTCATTCTAAAATTGACTGCTATAGTGCCATCAATGGCATAATCAACAATTAAGCTTCTAAAAATACTTAGACGCTAATGAAATATGTTCCACTTCTTCATTAGCAATATCTAAAAAAATCTTAGCGCTCAATGGGTCTCGATACTTTAAAGCTTCTACAAATTTTACCCCTGCAAGTCGACCTTTTTCCTCTGAGTCAGAAATGTATATCGTAAAATCTCGAGCAGTTTCACATTTACAAAAAGAATTATACAACCCAAGACCTACGGGCAATTCAGCGACATCTTGGTTGAGCTCAACGAGCCTTCCTAGCAGCCATTTTTCATGCTTGGCTTCTTCTTCTGCTATTGTCTTCCAAGCAAGAACTAATTCATAAGGAACAACATCAGCAAATATTCTTGCTGCTTCTAAAAAAGCATAATGGGCCTGTCTTTCAGCAAAGGCTGCTATTCTTATGCGATCTACGATCCCCTCGGTCGAACTCAAAGGACGCGGCTTTATTGAGGTTCCAATTTTAAAAGGTGTCCAGACAAGTAGTTCAGCAGATTTAAATTTACTCATTTATAGAAGGCCCGCTATTTAAGACTTTAATTGACCACAGGCCGCGAGGATATCACTCCCCTTTGTCGTCCTGATCATGGTTCTAAGTTTTCTTTCTACCAGCATTTCTTTGAAATGCTCAACTTTTTCATCACTCGGCCGCTTATACTTACTTCCAGGGAAGGGATTAAATGGAATTATATTAATGGCTGCCTTTCGCTCTCCCAGTAGCTCTTCGAGCTTGTCAGCGTCTTCTAATCGATCATTTAGGCCATCAATTAATAAGTATTCGTAAACGATAAATTGCCGCTTCATCAAATCTAGTCCATCGAGAGCAGCAAAAATATCTTCTAGGGGAAAGTGTTGGTTAATAGGAATTAACTCTTTTCTAATATCGTTAAAAGGCGAATGCAAAGAAAGGGCAATATTTATTTTAGGAAAATTGTTAAGTTTTTTAATCCCTGGCAAATAACCTGCGGTTGAAAGAGTCATCTGGCGAGGGCCCATACCAAGACCCAATGGTTCCATCATGACATTGATAGCGGTTAAAACTTCCTCAGCATTATGAAGTGGTTCACCTTGACCCATAAAAACAATATTTGGCGCCATAGTTTTTAAACCTAAAACATTTTCAAGGTAATCAGCAGCTACGATATATTGACCGATAATTTCGCTACTTTTTAAATGCCTTGAAAGCCCCATCGTACCAGTATAACAAAAACTACATTTCATGGCACAGCCGACTTGAGAGGAAAGGCAAACTGTAAAACGTTTATGAAAAGGTATAAGCACTGTTTCAACTGATTTGCCATCAGCAAAGGCCATCAAAAATTTTACCGTTCCATCAGGCGACTTAGAAACAGTTTCGATGGCCGGAAGATCAAAGTTATATGATTTTGACAAAACAGCTAAAAGCTTTTTACCGATAGGTTGCTCGTGTTTGTTATTTTTATAAAGATTTCTAAAAATTGTTGAGGACAATTCAGTCGATAGATCTTTACTCAATAGAAAAGTTTTAAGCTCTTCAAGAGATAATTCATAAATTGATTTGTCAGGTGTCATGAGCAGAAAATACTACTTATGACAGATAACAGTAAAGATATATTTGATATCTTCAGTAGAAAATACAGTAAATTTTGTTAAATGAGCATCAATTCAGGAGCAGATCGCGGCAAGTGCTTTAGTGATATCATCGTGCGAAAAAAACTATATTGCTTTTGAGTCAACATTTCATTGAGTACTTTAGCTTCTTCTAGGCGTTGACTCACTTGAAGTTGAATTTGGTCATGGCAACTTTTATAACTTTTGATTTGTAACGTTGGGCTTAGTAGTAGTCGATTTTTTAGTCGGTATTTTCTTTTTCATAGACAAACATTAAACTTACTTACCTTTTATTAATCATTCAATCGTTTTACTAAATCCTTTAATTCAAGTGCAAGAATACTGAGTCCTTTAGAGGCATCAATTAATTGAGTTGCATCCGATGAATTGACACTCGCAGTTGAAGAAACTTCTCTAATTAAATTAGAAACGCCTCCAATTGCAGAGCTTGATTCAAATATAATTCGTGATATTTCATTTGTAGTGGCAGCTTGTTCTTCTACAGCTGCAGCAATATTTCCGGCGTGACCGTTTACTTTTGAAATACTCAATGAAATTTCACCAATTGCCGAAACTGCACTTGTTGTTTCTTTTTGAATGGCTTCTATTTTTTTTGAAATATCATTTGTGGCCTTTGCCGTTTGCTTAGCGAGTTCTTTTACTTCACTTGCGACTACAGCAAATCCTCGACCAGAATCACCTGCTCGAGCAGCTTCAATTGTAGCGTTTAAGGCAAGAAGATTGGTTTGTTGAGCTATAGAGTTAATAACTTTGACCACATTGCCAATATCTAAGCTAGAAGCTCCCAATTGATTAATAATTTTATTAGTTGCCTCTGATTTTTTTAATGTATCACTGGCCATCAAAGAAGCTTCATTTGTTGTCTTGGTAATTTCACGAATAGAAGCTGTCATTTCTTCCATATTTGCCGCAACTGAACGAACACCTGAATCAACTTCTTCAGTTGCCGTTGAAGCTCCAAGAGATTGTTCATTGGTTTTTTTAGCATTAGAAAATAGTTGATTTGCAGTAGCTGTAAATTCTTCCGAAGCGGCAGCTAATTGATGAGAAGACTCTGTCAGGATTTGGGTTAATTGAATATAATCATTTTTTGTTTTAGAAACATCTGTTGCAAACTTGATAACTTTAATAACTTTTCCATCTTTATTCATAATGGGATTATAAGTGGCCTGAAGCCAAATATTTTTGCCATTTTTATCAATTCTTAAAAATGTACTTGTTGAATAAATCCCAAGATTAAGTTGTTTCCAAAACATTTCATATTCAGAAGATTTGACATAATTTGGTTCACAGAAAAGTCGGTGATGTTTACCGATAATATCTTTTAAACTATACCCCATAGCTTTTAGAAAATTCTCATTAGCAGTAATGATTTCTCCAGATGGGGAAAATTCAATCATCGCTTGAGATTTATCAAGCGCAGATATTACAAAATCCATATTTTGTTTTTCCGTGATTATATCCCACGTCACCATCACACCTGAATATTGTCCATTTGTGTAAACTGCATTAACAAATAAATCTAAGTATTGATCCCCTAGATTTATAATTGATCGTATAGGTAGGTTTTTAGGATCACTTAGAAGTTTACGCTGATGGGCCGGATTTTTATGAAATTGATCAATAGAAACATTGATCAATTGCTCTACTTTTATCGGTAATAAATGTTCAATTTTTTTTAAAGTTTCAAAAGATTTTTTATTAAAAAAACGTAATTTTAGATCAAGGTCACAATACATAATATTGATTGGCATTAATTCAATCATCTCGACTGAGATATTATTTTCTGTGAAAAAAGTTTTTGCTAAATTTTGCATTTAATTTCCTAATAAAGTTAATTAAAGACTACTCTTAAATTAATTTTTAATATAGTAATAAATTATGATATTTATTAGTATATTAGAATTGAAAATCTATTAACAAGTAAAATTGAATAAAAATTAAAGATCTAATGGGGGTGAGTTTATTCTTTAAACGATGGTCAGTGTAAAGATAGTATTAATACTTAAAATGTATTAAATATTTGCGAGTGTTAGTTCGATATAAAATGAAGTATTCCCTTCAAATAGCTCATAATCTAAAATTCCCTTATGATCATTAACTATATTTTTAGAAATGCTCATTCCAAGCCCTGTACCATCTCCAACTTTTTTAGTGGTAAAAAATGGATTGAAAACTTTTAGAAGAATTTCTGGCTTAATCCCCTTTCCTGAATCTATGACATAAATTCTACATTTATTATTATCTATTTTTTTAACAATAATTTTTATCCATTTTTCAGGTAAGTCTTTCGCAACATAGTAAGAATTATTTAAAAGATTTATTAAAACTTGCGAGAGTTGAATACGCTTACAATTAATATATAAATGATCATCACATGAAATACTGTAGGTTACGCCATTTGCTTTAAATTTTTCAGTAGACATGGCCAATGAGTCTGCAATTAATTCTTGAATAAGAACTTGTTCAATTTCATCATTTGATCCGTCTCGTGAAACTTGTCTAAGCCCATTAACAATTTTTGCAATTCTTATTACTGTATCGACTATTTTATCAGTATAATTTACTATTTCCGGGGCTTGAATTTCTTTTTTTTCAATTGTTCTTAAAATTCTTTTGGCATAGCCATCTATTATGCCAAGCGGATTGTTAATCTCATGAGCAATACCTCCGGCCATTTCCCCTAAAGCTGAAAGCTTAGAGGCTTGAATAATAATTGAATCTTTTTCCTTAATAAGTTTTTGGGCATTAATATCTTCAGTAATATCTCGGACAAAAATAATAAAGCTTTGATCGTTGATTTTAGAGAAAGTCAAATGAAAATATTTTTCTTTAATTATATCTTTAAATTCGAAATAGCTAAAAATCTTTTTTTGATCAATGCATTTAGAAATCCAACTCACAAAATCTATAGAAAAGTATTTATCAAGTTTATCACCGATATGAATATTATAATTATCAGCTCTAGTGCCATAAAAATATTCCTGAATCACAAAATCATTGTTAAAAATAATACTATTTCCAGGTAAGGCAATCAGTACTTGAGTCAATTTATGTTTGTCTTCTTTAAGAATTTCATTAATTTGATTTAAATCTTTGGTCCGATTCATTACTTCTTTACTTAGTAAAACATTTGATTCAAATAGGGAAAATGCGCCTCCTTGCAAAGACGTACTTCTTTCCACTCTATCCATAAGTGCTTTATTGATTCGCTTAAGTTTAGTTATTTCTAATTCATATTCTTCAGACGTTTTTTGCTTATTTTCCAAAAGCAACCCCAGTTAATGTCTGATTGATATGAAGAGGCCCAAATTGCTCTCCATAAGTATGAAAGCCGATGGATTTGTTTTCTGCATAGATTGAAAATATTTTCTTTTTATCTACTTCAGGCATGTCAGAAATTTCAAGTTGTCGTAAAATGCATTCAAATAATAAGCAGCCTTCAAGTTCATTTATGTCTTTTTTTATATTGTCAAAATTTTCTTGAATTGAATTTAAGATATTCTCTTTTGTCGCTAACGTTAAAACTAATCCAACATCGATAGCACAATAAAATGTTAAGCTTTTATCAGCATTTACTTTTTGAATACTTCGAACATAGAACTCTCCACCCACATTTAACATTAAAGGATATTTTGAAAAAACCATAGCATCAAATTTTTCGATATCTACTCCCAAAATTTTTGCATAAGCTTCTGCCGCCGGCTCTCCGTTAATTTCTGTGACTATTCGTTCTTCTGGAATTGCTTCAGTGATAACAAGTTTGGACTCTGTTTTTGAAAAATGTTGGGATTTAAATATTTTAAAAGGTAAATCAGTTGCAAATAGAGTTAAACATGCGGCATTTTTATAAAACTTACCCTCGTAATAAACAAATGTTTCTATAAATCTTAACCCATCTCCAGCTGACCCTCCGGCAAGAGGAATTCCCTGAAGTACTGTGTCCAATAATCCCAAAACAGTTTCCTCTTTAACGGAAAGCCCGTCGATCAGGATTGTCGAAAAAGCTTTATAATTTTTTTTAGTTTTATAGTTATCAGTAAAGCTTTTAATTTGTTGCTGGTAAAGACTAAGGTCGTCTATATTAAGCTCACTTAATTTTTTAATAAATATATTCTTAATAAGATAGTGATCACTTTTCAAAGAAAAACCTGATATTGAATGTTCAGAATAACCTTCAGCGCTAATCTCTCCGGCGGTAGAACAAGCAATAACTTGTGTATTTCCAAAGAGTTCTTTTATTTTTTTTCCTAGTAATGAAAAGTCATATTTATTCGAAATAAAAAGCATTACAATGTTTGGAGAATCAATATTTAGAAGGTCCCTGATTTCAGCAAGGGCAAGGGCACTATTACTCTTTTTAGAAATTCCATTTATAATTTTAATAGTCATAGGGCTCCTAAATCTAAGTAGATAGTTAATTATATTGATTCGTGAGCACGATTTCTAGTGGTATATATTACCAGAATATAAAACTAAAACGATCTGACAATTTTAGATGTTTAATCAATTAGAAATGAATTACGAACAGAAGAATAAGTGTTTAGAGCCTGAGAATTTGTAATTAAAAGCAATTATCAGACTAAATCACTATAGGTCATTTTTTACTTCAATCTTTTGGTGGTCTTTAGAAAAATCTTCAAGTGTTGGAAAAAAATAGTCATATCTTAAAGTTTCAACATCATCCCATGTGACATCTATTATTTTCCATTCTCCATCAATTAGTACCTCATTCCACGCATGATCTCCAGTGCCAATACCAACTGTTGCTTTTCCAAAAACAATTGATGTTCTGATATGAGCGGCCCTAGATAAAGCTGCAAACAAATTGGCATAACCAGCACAAACTGTAACTGGATTATTTAGCACAGAAAGAGCATCAGTTGGATTATTGATATAAGTTCCATCTAAATATCCTTGCATATTGTATGTAACTTTATAAGCAACATAATCATGAATTTTTTTAACCTTATCAGAATCATTATCTAAACTTTCAGTAAGTTTAAGTGCTAATTTTATAATATAGAGATTATCTGATTGGACTTCTTCAGAGGGAAGCAAAAATGACAAATCCCGGTCATCTCGATTTTGAATTGTTAATTTATTAATATAAGTATAACTAATTCCATATTTTTTATTATTAGAAGTTGCGTAAACCTTAACGTGATAATCCCCATCACCATTTCTTAGAAAAATTGGTCTGACTAAAAACCCATTTTTTACAGGTAAAATTTGGTCTTCAAGAAATTGATCTTTAGAAATTTTTACTAATGCCCAAGTTGTATTGATCGGGAAAACTTGATCTGAGCTAAACTGACTATTATCAACAATGAAGTCATTATTAGTACTCGTTTTATTTTCTAATACAACTTTTGATGCAGGTTCTTTGTATACATCATTTGATGTGCTGGTATTGGTTTTAGATTTATTTTTATCGTATTCATTTTCAACAGCTTTTTTGGCATCTGCAATTGCTTTTGCTAATTTGGCCTTACCTGTCTCGAGATTAAAATCAATTGCTTCAGAAGTTGCGATTAAGCCTGAATTGATTGAAAAAATTAAAGCTAAAACAAATAATATTTTATTGATTTTCATAATATTCCTCTTTGAAGCTTATTATAGCGATCCCATAAGAGTTCACTGTGATTAAGAAAGGTCCGTGAATATAATGCATGCCCTGTCAAAAAATTAGACGGGCTCCCTTAGTTAATTAAGAAATTTGAATATTTTAAAAAACGTATTGATTATGTGCTTTTCCATCAGACTTAAATACAACATATCTATTATTTGAATCTATTTTTTTATTCTATAAAAGATAATCGTAAATCTAAAATATTCTATTGAATAACTATTTTTGATTCTATCTTTACATAAACTGTGTAACATTCACCTCACCTGCTTGAAAATTGTTTTAAAATTGATACTATTTTCTAATGAAAACATTTTTTTTATTAATTATAGTTGTCTACACATTTAATGTTTTGGCATCTGAAACCCAAACCCTTGAAGGTGAGCAAGCCTATCAAATGTATAAAACACTACCAGGGGCCATATGTACTGAATGGAATTCTAAAGAATATATTGTGTACACTAAATACTCTTCAACTAGCTGCCTAGATGCTGCTGATCTTCAAAATTGGACTTGTACAATTCAACTTTCTAAAAAAAATAATATGACTAAACTTTTAAGTGCAAGCTGCTCTAAAGAAATCAACGAGTAGTTGAATTAGTTTTCAAAGATAAAAGCCAGCTAAATACCATTTGTCAAACTATCCAACTCTAAAATCAATTCATAATCAGCTTTAGCGGACAGTAGCGGACACTTTATGTCGTCAACTCCGAGTCTTAATTAAATACATTTTTTTTAAAGATCATACTAATTCAAGATTATTAAAAAAAAGGATGTTTCGATGATCATAGAAACGACACTTGGAATAAGTAAATCAGTATCGGACAATTACCGTAGGGCCTGGAGTCACTTATGTGAGAATTGGCGGCATATTTGAAAGAGCATTCAGTAAAATTGCAGAAAATAAAGTATTATATGATTAAATCAATTGTTACTAACTAATTGATCTCTTTGTAAATTTCATCTTGATACCATTCTTAGATACTCGAGTCAGTGATTGAAAAGGAATTATTTTTTGACCGGGAATAAGCTCTAAGTCATATTCTATTAATATTCTCATGATCATGACGGCAAGCTCAGACTTTGCCATTTTTTCACCAATACATTTCCGAGGTCCTATTCCGAATGGAAAAAAATGTTCTTTATAACCTTCAATATTATTTTTTTCTAAAAATCTTTCGGGTCTAAACAATTTGGCATCTTCCCCCCAAAAGCTATCAGTATGCATTTGGCCTGTATTAAAAAAAACAAACGCCTTTTCTGTAAACATAAAATTATTTATTTCAATATCACTCGCCACTTCTCTTACGAGGACTGGAAAAACTGGGTGCAAACGAAAAATTTCTAATAAAGTTATTTGAAGTAATTCACATTTAGAAATTATTTCTGAATTCCAATTACTATAATGTCCATAAATAGCTATTTCATTGCGCAATTCTTTAATCAAGTCCTGTCGTTTTGATAATTCATAAAGAAGCCAGTGTAAAGTCGCTCCTGTAGACTCATAGCCTGCTCCAATCACAGTATACAGTTGGTCTATTATCTCATTCTCTGTAAGTTTTCTTTCTCCATATTTACCATTAATCAAATGATATAATATGACATCTTCAGAATGAGAATTATTCTGT
This sequence comes from Bacteriovoracaceae bacterium, assembly GCA_947377285.1. Classification (GTDB taxonomy): domain Bacteria; phylum Bdellovibrionota; class Bacteriovoracia; order Bacteriovoracales; family Bacteriovoracaceae; genus Bacteriovorax. Next base: position 17,730 of record CANCFT010000031.1, on the reverse strand, counting down.
TCGAAATTGTGAATGATTTTTTTAAAAAATTTTCGATATTCAGACAATCGTTTTTCAAATAAGATATTAGAAATTGTTGGAATGTATTTTGAATATTTGCTATATTTAACTCTATTTAAAAATTGACTTACAACATGACTTTGCAATTTAAACAATGGATCTATGTTTTTTATATTATTTAAACAATTCGACTCATAAGAGCTACTCATTTTTGTCATAAAACAAAAAGAAACTCTATTACAAAAATCTAAAATCTCCAATTCCTTATTTATATTTAAATAAATTATAGATTTGTCCATTACCTGTTGAATTTGTATAAAAGTTGAGTGAACAGACTTCTGCATAAAAAACGGTTTTAATAATTTATGTTGATTTATCCAATCTGGACCTTCTGTTTCAGTCAATCCTGATTTTCCTATTTCCAAAGAATGGGCCGCCTCTAAAGTTGAACCTTTGGGGAAAATAGCTAAATTTTCAATCAATGCTTTTTTCATTATCAGAGGATCGCTACAAACAATCCATTTACGACCGACAATATTCAGACTAAAGATTGATCCAAATTGAGCATGTAATTTGTCGAAAGAGTCAATTAAACAGCCACCAAAACCTTTTGATAAATAAGGTATATGCCCGATTATTGGGTAAGTTTTAGGTTCAGGAATTAACGGCATGAACTACTCATTTTTATAAATAATTTTATTAAAAAACTAATTATAAAAATTGTAATAGAATACTACTAAAATGAAAGAAAAATTATTCCGTAATCATACAATGGATATTCTCAGTTTGAAGAGTTGTTAAAGGTCCCGGCCCTGACTCTGCAAATTTTATTTTTATATTACCTTTTTTTGTTTGCTTAGATATCTCAGATGTAAGTATTTTTACTGAACCGTCTGGATTGGAAGGTAAATTGATTTCAAATGCTATAAATGTATCAGAATCCCAACCAACATTTAAGCTGGCACCAGAAACTTCAATATTATTTATTTTTGTGCTTAAATAATTTAAATGATTTCGATAGCGGCATCGCTGTAACTCAATTTTATATATTCCAGTTTTAGAAATGCAGCTATATCCAGTATCACAAGGCATTGAATACACAGATTGAGTTATCATCGAAATAAAAAAAACTAAACTTAACATTTTCATTGGTTCTAACTTGTTAATTATTATTCAATTCTGAGCCTTTAATTTACCTAATTATATAAAGCTAAAATAGGACATTTTTTCAATGAATAAGTTAATATAATTTTATAAATAAAATATTTTTTTATATGTTTTAAACACCAAAAATTGTGATGAAATAATTGTATTGTTTTCATAAAACATAATTACTTAGGAGTTACAATGAATAAACTAAAAAAATATATTTTAATAATTTCAATTTTTACACTTTTATCATTTATTGCAAATGCTGAGCAGAAGGAAAACTTCAATTACACCTGCACTAATACTGAAATTAACACAATCTATATACCAATTCTTCAAGAAGTAGTAGAATGGCCAACTGACCAAATACGTCCCTATGCAATTGAGTTATGTAAATTAACAAAAGAAAAAGTTGATTTACAAAAATCTATTAAAAATCGGGCCGACTATTTACGCACTTCTAATTTTAGAGTTTGCAAAGAAGTGATTTCAGGTAATCCAAATCCTACACCAAGTGAATGCAAAGCTGCATATAATGAAAAAATTAATTCTTTAATTGATAATTGCATTAATTTAGTTGAAATTGGACACAACCCTCATAATGTTCTGCTAATCTTAGATCCAATACGAGTAGAGGTAGGATGTCTAAAAGGAGTTAATATTGCTCTACAAACAAAGTTAGTATTCAGATAAGTCTTTAATGTTTCTTAAAGGAAATGAGCGCTGTCAAATAATTAGACAGGACCCATTTCCCATTGAATATTTTTCAACTCCTTACACCTCAAGCTTAAAATAAGATAATATTTATACATATTGATAAGTAGGTATTTTGGAGAAATATATGAAAAAATTGATTTCACTCTTGCTTATGGTAACTTGCCTATTCACAGAAATGGCAATGGCCAATTCCCGAACTGATGCTGTCTTAATTGAAGTCTCTCAAGAGCAAATGAAAGAATTTCAACGCTTACAATCAGAAATGATTGCAGGACAAAAAGAGTTAGAGATGCTTGAGCGAGATTTAATAATTGCCTCAAAAAAACATATTGGACATGAATTTTTATTTAAAACTAGGCATATTTCTGGTTTGACAACTATAATTGCTGCAACCTCAGGCATAATGTTTATGTTCACACCATTTCCATATGAAGTTGCCCTTGGGAGCGGTATTTTAACCCTAATTAGTGGGACTGCATTCGTTGCTTCTGAAGTAGGAATTATTTTAACTCCAGATGAAACAACTCAGTTAAGAGTTGATATTCAAACATTAAAAAATAGAGCAGAAAAAAGAAAAAAAGAATTGAAAAAGATTATTGCAAAATCCTGTGAAGCCGATCCAAGACAATTGGCATGTTATTAAATATTTTATTTTTCATTAAATATTTTAGTCCTTACAACTTTATTTGATCCTTGGAGGGATAATTTAGCTTGAGCTGCTCTTCCTCTGATTACAGCTTCAAGAATATCTGCTTCTGAACTTCTGACTCCATTAAAATTAAAAACTAGATCTTTAATATTTTTATCATCAGCAGCAGATCTCATAAAAGACGCTGGACCTCCAAATTTTTCGATTTTTGGATCAGCTATAGAGCTAATAATGGTTTCTAATTCTTTTTTTAGAATAATCACTTTTTCAGGATCTTGGCTTATATTTATTAAATTTTCTAATGTTCGTTTTTCGACAAGATGAATTTCTTTTGCAATCAGCTTCAGTGAATCATCATTTTGTCTAAGTCCATTTCCAAAAGCAACAACAAATGTTCTTTTTTCTCCTGTATCTGAAATGGACACAAGAATTTTTTTATCCCCACCTAGTATAGGGGATGGTCCATGAAATGCTTCAAATGCCCCCAGTACCTTGCCATTATTTGCTTTTTGAAAATCAGTTCTTAATTTAGTTGAGTTAAAGGCAAAAATTTCATCCTTTGCACTTAAAATGGACTTTGAATCAAGTCCTTCATAAGTGCTTTTAACTGCAACTTCAGATTGTCTAATTAATCCTGGATTCTCAATTGTTCCGGATAATTCAAAAACTTTATTTACATATTCATTAGACATTTTATCTCTAAATATTTTATCGTTTAAAATTTTTTTTGTTAACTCATCTACTTCTTGAACTAATTTTTTTTGAACCTCTGGAGATAAAGTATGAAAGCGATCAGCATAAAACAAACTAAAACGTGCTGACCCTAAACTTTCATCGGCACCATACTTAGTTAATGTATCGTTAATTGCTTTTTGACGGGCCATTGATACATTAATAGCATTTAATTCTTGAACATCTTCAGAATTTAATTGAGTGCCTTTCGCTAATTTACTTTGGTAATTTTTATATTTTTTATAAATACCAGGTCCAAATGATTCGAAGTCTTCGATATTTGCGACTCTATCCATAAATTTTACAAAATTAGGGTCTGTGAGCATTTCTTTAGCATTATATTTAATTAAATAGGTTGCTAATTGTCCATCGCCCAAATTATCTGTACTAACTTTAAAAAATTCTTTTTGTAAATTTCTCTCTGCTAACTTCAAAGCTGCCTTCTTGCATAACAAATTTGAACATTTACTTGTAACTTCTAAACCTTTGTTTGAAAATTCAGATAAAACTTGTTGAGTGGCATTCTGTACATTTCCGAGTGAACCGTGATGATCTAATACATGACGATGATAGGTTTCTTTCACAAACTTTAAGGCCGCTTCTTTAGATCCTAGTTTTTGAGTAAGACTATTAATTATATCTAAAGGAATTGAATCCATATCATAGTTTGTGTCTATTAATTTAAAGCCACCATTTTTATTTTCTAAAAAAGATAATATATGTTTGGGTAAAACTTTATCAGCTAAAATTTTGTCAAAAACAATTTCACGATCAGTGACAGATAATTTATCAAAGTTTTTAATTGAAATTAATTTTGTCATTGCTTGGTTAGCTAAATCAAGACCTTCCCCCTTAGTGATGAAAGCACCTGCTTCTTTATAGGCTCCAATGGAACCTGCAACTGCTTTACCTTTAACAGCACCTTTCCCCCATGCCCCCATAGGCAATAAAAATGCTTGTATTTTAATTTCTCGACTTTTGAGATCAAGAGCTTGAAAATCTGAGAAACCATCTTCCCCTAAAAAATCAGTAAGATTTCGACTTCCGGCCATCTCTTCTTCACTCATGGCCTTTACAACACCTTTGCCCCCAATTCCAACCCCAGCTCCGATACAAATCGTTTCACTAATTGGACCACCAATGAAGCAAGGAATTGAAGCTGCTGCTGCAATTGCAAGATCCTCATATAATTCTTTTTTTTCTTCTTTAGACTTAACTATTAATAAAGTTTCAGCTGCACCACAAAATTCAGGATTACTATTTAACAAGCTTTCAATTTCTGGAGTAAACTGTGCGTATTCGGCCCATTTTGTCTCGTTTGAATTAGCTTTAACTTTTTTTAAATATTTTGTTAATTTATTTTTAGTTTTTAGTAGAGATGATGCTAATTGTTTATCAGATGGTGAATCAGGATTATCTAAATTTACATCATCGATATATCCCATCAAAGGCAATTGATTCATCAATTTAAAATATTCTAATTTATGTTTTTCTTGGATTTGATTTCTTAGATCATTCATTTGTGTAAATGAATATACGTTTTTATTGTTTTTTAGGTATTCTTCTAATCGCTCTTTTTTTGTTTTGTTTTTACTACCTGTTTCATAAATATCTTTTAGATTATGAATATTTGTACCAATTGAAGAAAGCCTTATAGAGCCAGGCTTTTTATCGTCAGCATCCAACATCAATTGAGAAATTTCTTCAATATAATTATTTTTTATGACTAAATCTTCTTTTTCACTTAAGGGTTGGATTGTTGAAAAATCAGAAAACATTCCATGAGTAATTTTATTTTCGTACCAGCTCGACTTATCGTTTAAGAAGCTGTCTTCTAGTAGATGAGAACTAGATAAAGCAAGATGTTTTCTCATTAAAAAAAATCGCTCTCTTACGCCAAGTCGAATTTGACTTAATTGCTTTTCACAATTTTGTTTTTGAACTAACTCACTTATATACCTAGCTTTAAACCATGATGAATCATTATTAGAACATGCCTCAAGCATTTCAGTTTCAAAAATTTTAAATTCAATTTTAGTATGTACTCGATCTTTTAATTTATTTTGAAAGGAAATGACTTGACCTATTTTTAGTATTTTATTTAAAGATTCAAAAGAATGTGAAGAACCTTGCAAGCATTTGCTATTTTGGGTTCCATCCTCAGAAAGTCGAATATTTTGATCTCTGCATGATTTAAATGAAGACTCTTTTTCTTTCAAAGGAGATTTATAATGATTTCCACCTCCCCCCATAGAATAGGCCACACTTGAAAAAACAAAAAAGATAGTTACAAATAAATTAGTAAACAAAATCATTCAAGTTAGCCTCTGCAAATTTCAAAAATCCATCATTCCTTTATCGGTTATTATTAATATAGAAATGAGTCACTTTATTTAAGGGTTTCTCTAACAACAACATTCATTACTGCATTGGTCGGTTATTTGTGGCTTAAAATGTCTCTTTTTAAAAAAAGGTGAAGAATTTTTAATAACTTAGTAATCTTAATGATGAAATATCTTTAATTAATACTTAATAAAAAAAGCGAAATATGAAATCTGAAAATATAATTTATCTATTGGATTTAAATGAGAAAAATACTTTAAAAATTAATTCAATTTTAGAGCAAAATAAGTTAATTAAAGCAGAATCAATTAAATCTTTACCTGAAATATCTCAAATAATTCATGATAGAAAACTCAGTTTTCTTATTCTAAAATATAGCAAAACCAAAAATGCAGATTTAGAATTTATTTTAAAAAACAACGCCTTTTTTTTAACTGTTAATTTATTAGCAATTATAGAAAATGATTTAAGTATTTCAGAAATTGAATTCTCAAGATATTCAGAAAATTTCAAATCGTGTACAACTTTAAATCTTGAAAGTAGTTTGATTGATATTGCTGGAAAAATTTCAGATTTAATTGCAAATGATTTAAAAGTAAATACAACTCCAGTCTATCTCGCAATGGATTTTAAAATATTTTCAAATATATCAAAAGCACCATGTGATATTTTCATCAAACTTTCTGATACTAAATATGTAAAAATCCTCACTGATGGTGATGACCAACAACCATCACAAGTCATTAATAAATACACAGTAAAAGGTATTGTCGACTTATATATAAAAAGTAATGATATTGGTAAATTTAAAGAAAAAATCAAGAGCGAAATATTTACAATCAATCCAGAAAAAAATCAAGTTGCCCAAAAAATACTAATCACTGAATCGGTAATTGGAGTTGCAAGGGATTTTGGAATATCAGACTTTATAGTTGAAGGAATAAATGATACTTTTCTTGAAGTTTCTAATGACTTAGCTGACGAAAAGAAACTTGAAGTCATCTTGAAAATGATTAAGGAAGCTGAAGGATCAATCATTGCTAATCACTCATACTTAACAGCAGTTTTTGCAACTTTAATTTGCACTCGTACTAATTGGGCCACAATTCAGGTGAGAAAAAACATTTGCTTGGCTTCAATTTTACATGACATTGAATTAACGACCTCTCCATTTTATATGCATGAATTTAAATCGCTTGAAGAAATAAATAAACTTGATTCAAAATCAGCATCTAAGTTCAAAGAACACGGAACTCACTTAGCTGAAGTTCTATCAAAAAACAGCTCTATCCCAGATGATGCAATTAATTTAATTGCTAAACACCATCTTGGTTCAAAAGGAAACAGCTATCCGAATGAGAACTCCAGTATTCAACTCTCACCTCCAAATTGTTTATTTAATGTTGCTCATCAGCTATCTATAGAATTGTGCAAAGTGAACTTTAACTTTGATAAATCGAAATTGGCCTTTGAAAGACTACGTAAGCACTATTCTGGTGGAGCAATGTTTAATACTTTTATCGATATACTAGAAAAAGAATTAGAAATTAAAAGAATCTCATAATCATTAATAGCTAGAGGAAACATGGAAGATAAAACATTAATTGATGAATTTAAAATTGAAGCTCAAGAGATGTTTGAAAACTCTGAAGCTGGATTCTTAAGCATAGAAAAAGGTGAAGATTTTACAACGAATTATAATTTAATATTTAGAGCTTTCCATTCACTCAAGGGCGCCGCTGGAATGTTTGGACTCTTGGCTCTTCAATCACATATGCATAAGCTTGAAACTCTTTTTGAAGATCAAAAAAATTATAACAAATTGAATAAGACGCAAATTGATTATTTTTTATTGGGAATCGATTGTGCGAAATCTTTCCTTGAGGGAAAAAATACGAATTTTAAATATTATTCAATTGAAGAGTTTAAAGAATTAAGTCCTGAGAAACAAACTAAGAATGAGAACCAAACCAACCTTGCACCATCTCAGAAAATCTCATCAATAGTTAGAGAAAAACATAAAGAAATTGAATCTAAAAGTAAAAATGGCTTATTTTATATTGTAGACGACGAGAGCGCTGTTTTATTTATGTTAAAAGAATTAATCACAGCACTTGGGTTTGATGTTAAAACTTTTGATAATGCTCATGATTTACTAAAAGAAATTGATAATGATTCTCCAGATGTTCTGTTATCAGATATAAGAATGCCTGAAATGGATGGTATCCAACTCTTAAAAAAACTACGCGAAAATGATAATGAAATTCCTGTCATTTTTATCTCGGGCTATATTTCAAAAGAAGTTATGCTAGAAGCGCTTGAAAATGGTGCTTATGGATTTATAGAAAAACCATTTAATGAAGTCCACTTAAAATCCATTTGCAATAATGCTATTTCGAAAGTTCGAATACAAAAACTACTCCATAAAAGTATCAATTATATTCTCTATCAATTTTCTGACTTAGATCTTTACCTAAAGGAAACCGGAAAAGATTCACATCGAAAAAGCTTAAAGCAAGAGTTAGCCAATATTCTTGAACAACAAAAAAAATTAAAAGAATTATCTAAACCAATACAAAAGACAGACTGTTGAAAGTTTGATCTTAATTACCTAGTCCTAAAAGTTCTACTATTAAAAAACCAAACTTTTAAATAATCAGCGGTTAACACATATAAAAAAACAATAATTATAATAAACAAAATATTTATTAATGGCATTGGCATTAATCCAATTTTTTGAGCGAAAGCCGAATAAGGTAGTATCAAAGTTATCATACAAGCTAAAACACTTAACTTAAAAAGTGATTTGCTCGGCTTGCTTTTAAAAAAATTAATCCTTGTTCGAATAATGAACAAAATAAATAACTCAGTCAAAATTGATTCAATAAACCAAGCTGTTTGAAATCTTCCTTCTGGTGCTTTTACAATTTTAAGAAGTACCCAATAAGTTAAAAGATCAAATAAAGAACTATGAATACCAAATAATATCATAAAATTTCTAATTAATTTTAAATCCCATTTGCCAGGTTTTAATATCTGCTCTTTATCCACATTATCTGAAGCAATACTTAAATACGGGAAGTCTGTAATGAAATTAGTTAATAATATTTGCTTTGGTAGCATTGGCAAAAAGGGCAGGAATAATGAAGCAATTGCAACACTAAACATGTTACCAAATGTTGAGCCAGTATTGATAAGAATATATTTTAGGGTATTAGCAAAAGTTTTTCGACCTTCTTTTATCCCTTCAATTAAAACCATTAGGTCCTTTTCCAACAAAACAATATCTGCTGAAGACCGAGCTATATCAACAGCATTTTCAACTGATATACCAACATCAGCTGCATTAATTGCTGCGACATCATTAATTCCATCACCTAGGTATGCGACCGTAAACGACTTTCTTAATGATAAAATTATTAGTTCTTTTTGAAGAGGCTCAATTTCAGCAAATATTACTGTATCTTTTACTTTATTTACCAAAGCCTCAGAACTCATCAATGTTAATTCTTTACCTGTTAAAATTTTAGAATCTTTAATTCCAATACTATTTGCAATCGATCTGGCCACATTTTGATTATCACCAGTTATAATTTTTAATTCAACATGTAAATTATTTAACTCTTCAATTGTGTTTATTATTCCTTCTTTTATTGAATCATTTAAAAGTGCAAAACCAATAAATATCATGTCAATTTCATTTTCTACTGAAATACAATTTTTATTGAAAATTTTTTCACAAACTCCAATTGTCCTAAAACCATCAATACCGAACTTTTCATAACTCCTCTTCAAAATAGAACTATAGTTTTTAATATCCTCAACACTTCCATCACTCAATCGTACCTTATTGCAAATATTTATAATTTGATCAAAAGCTCCTTTGCTAATAATCGTATTCTCAATCCCATTGCTAATTAATATAGAAACTCGTTTTCGATTAAAATCGTAAGGGATCTCTGATATTTTTTTTAAATTTAACTTATTCTCAATTTTAAAATTTCTAATTGCTATATCTATTGGATTTATATATCCAGTTTCAAAAAAAGCATTCCAATAGACTTGATTTTTTACATATTCACTTGAATGCCCTTCACTATCGATTACACTGAATACATTTATATTCCCTTCAGTTATTGTTCCTGTTTTATCAGTACAGAGCAGATTTATTTCTCCCAGGTTTTGAATTGAAGATAATTTTTTTACTATTACTTTTTTTTTGAGCAATCGACTTGCCCCCTCACTCATTGCAATTGTCGTTATCGCCGGCAATAATTCTGGTGCCATTCCTACTGCTAATGCCAATGCAAACAATGCAGATTCGATAACTCCCTTATGCTCAATTAAATTTACAAACAATATAAACATCGAAAGAAAGATGGTAATTCTCATTAAAAAAAAGCCAAACTCATTTATATTTTTTTCAAATTCTGTTTCAACATCTTTAGAAGCACTTTTTGAAATCTTACCATATAACGTATTTTCTCCAGTATTAATGGCCAAGGCTATCCCATCACCACTCACAATACTTGATCCTTCCCAAAGACAATTAATCCTTTTAGATAGTTCACTATTCTCATCAATGATTCCTGAAATTTTCCGAACCGGGAAAGATTCACCAGTTATGCTGGCTTCATTCGAATGCATCTCGTTAGAAAATATAACTAAGCAATCTGCAGGGACTAAATCTCCAGCATGAAAAATTAACAAATCTCCCGATTGAATTTCAGAATTTGGTATTTCTACTATTACGCCATTTCTTTTAACATTGCACTTAACCGAAATCAAGTCTTGCAATTTCTTGACAATTAATTTGGCTTTTCTTTCTTGTGAAAAACTTAATATACCTGAAGTCAGAACGATTAAAAGAATAATTAGTCCATCGGTTGAATCACCGAGAAAAAATGAAAGAAAAATTGCCACTATTAATAGGAGCATCAGTGGGTTTTTATATTGTTTAAAAAAAAGAATTAAATTAGATTTAAAATTAGATTTTTTTCGTATATTTAAAGATTTTAATTTAATACCAAGTTCAACTTCTGGCCGCATTAACCCAAGTTCACCAGAATGAAGTTTTTCAAACCAATAATCTTTTGTAAAGCTCCAGAAGTGAATTTGATTTCTTAAATCCATAGCAAAAATTTTTAATCTAAAAGATGAATTTTATTTCTTTATAAGTTGTTTAAAATCAGACCATCTCGACTTGACTAAAATAACATATAAAACTAGCACAACTATTGCCATTGGTAATCCACTTGGTTCAGCAAATAAGTGAATACCTAGAATATTTACAATAATTGGACCGAGAAATACAATTGCTACATTTATATAAAACCCACTTAATAATAATAAACCTGAAATTAGTTCTAATAACATTGCTAAGGCTAAAAGATAACCTGTAGCTGTAAATCCGGCCATTATGGTTTGCATTACTTGAGGCTGTGGAGGCATTGGAATAAAACCATGACCTAGAAAGCTCATCATTACTCCATTTAATCCAAATATGGAGAACATTACACCTAATACATAACGAGAAACTGTAGATAATTTTGAAAACATATTTACCCCTAAAAAAAATAACGTCTAACTTCATTTAAACATAGAATTTAGTAATTTCAAAATTTAGAATTAATGCATATTGTGATATTATGGGATAACTAAATTGCTTTCGGTGGCGATTTAATTAATGGCAACCTGATAACAAAACGAGTATTTTTAGACTGTGTATCTGGAAAAAGCTCACCACCATGCTTTTCAAGAATTCCACGAGATATACTTAAACCTAACCCAGTTCCTTTTCCAACATCTTTTGTCGTAAAAAATGGTTGCATAATTTTTTGTGCCATTTCATCTGTAATGCCATTTCCAGAATCTATAATATAAAACTCTAGATTATTGCCAATAACAGTAGCTTCAACTTTGATCCATTTTTCAGTTAAATGAGAAATCGCATCTATTGAATTATTTATTAAATTTACCAATACTTGTTCTATTTGAACTATATTACATTCAAACTCAATTTCACTCGTAGTTATTTCTAAGTTCACATTTTGCTTTTTTAACTTTTCAAAACATAAATCAGTCACTGATTCAATGATTTTCAATGTAGTCACTTTTTCATTTTGAAGTTTATCACCAGTTCGTGAAAATTCACGTAACCCGTTGACAATTTTTGAAATTCTCGAAATTTGGCTTTGTGCTTTTTCAATAGATTCTAAAACTTTTGGAATTTCTCCTAATTGATTTTCTACTTGAAGCTTCTTGGCTATTAATTGAAGTGAACTTTTAACAATTGTTAATGGATTATTAATTTCATGGGCAATCCCTCCTGACATTTCACCTATAGCAGAAAGACGACTCAAGTGAATCATTTTAAATTTCTCTTGTTCAAGAGCTTCCTCGGCTATTTTTTCAGCTGTTATATCAAAACGAAAAGAAATATAGAGCTTTGGTTTTCCTAATGAATCAAAAATCGGGACTATATATGAATCAACCCAATATATTTCTCCATTTTTTTTCTTATTACAAATTTTCCCTTGCCAAGTTTTCCCTGAAGATATTGTCTGCCACATATTTTTAAAAAAACTTTTGGAATGAAAACCTGAACTTAAAATCCGATGGTCTTTATGTAGTAATTCATCTTTTGAATACCCTGAAATTTGACAAAAGTTTTTGTTCGCAAAGGTTATCTTCCCACTTAAGTCGCTTGCAGATATGATTGAAATATTGTCAATTGCTTCTAACTCTTGTTCCATTAAAAATAATGACTTTAATTTATTTTTAATAGGTATAAATACTATTGACCAAATTCCAAAACTTGTAATTAGAGATATAATTACAACCCCAAAAGAACCATCAATAAATGGTATTTTAAATTGTAATTTAGATAAAATATATCCTAATAATCCTTGAAATATGGCAATAATGAATCCCACGATTAGAAGATTCAAATTACTTAAAGACTTAATTAATTTTGTATAAGTTAGCTTCATTCAAAATCCCAATTTATTATTATTTATCGGATTAAATGAAAATAAATTGTGTCTTATTTTTGTTTTTCAATGAATTAAATAGTCAATTTTTTAAAATTTGGATTGCCTAAATATTAATGATTTGTAAATTTAGAAAATTTAACCTCAAAGCAAGTATTTTTGAAATTATTATTTACTTTAATAGTTGCATTATGATTGGTTAATATTCCTTGAATTATAGACAATCCAAGCCCCGCCCCCTCACCTATTTTTTTTGTAGTAAAAAATGGTTGAAATAATTTTTGCTCTAATTCCTTAGGAATTCCAGCTCCCGAATCAACGACTTGAAGAATTAGTTCATTTTTCTCTTCAAATAAATTTACTCGAATCCATTTTTCTGACTTACTAATATCAAGATTGATAAAATAAATACTATTATTTATTAAATTTAAAAGAACCTGCTCCATATCCAAAACAGAACACTGTATTGAGGCATTTGTACTAAGAGATAAGATTAATTTTATTTGGTGATTTTTTAATATTTCATTAAAAAATAAAAAACTATCTCGAATAATTGTACTTAAATTATTTAATTGAAAATCACTAGATTCTTCTAACTTTGAAAATTTCTTTAAACCATTCGCAATATCTTCAATTCTTTTCAAAGCAGTCTCACAAGACTTTAACTTAGAATTAATTTTCTGGTCATTTTGAATAGTTTTTTTAAAAGAAGATAACATCCCCTTAATAATCATAAGTGGATTATTAATTTCATGTGCAATACCTGCTGACATTTCTCCAAGTGTTGCTAATCTAGAATTTCTTAATGCTATCGAATGCTCTAAAAATGACTTTTCTTCTGCTTCAACTAATTCACTTATATCCTGACATGTTCCACAGATGGCATTTATTTGGCCTAGGTTGTTTAATAAAGCTTCTCTTGTTGAACTCAGCCAGTACGTTTTTGAATTAACTATAATTCTAAACCTAAACTTTTGATTTTTTTTATTAATAAGAAAATCATTGAATAAATTTTGGATCTCAAATTGATCATCAGGATGAATGAGTTGTCGTAAATATTCTCTCGTTACTTCTTCAGAATTTTTATCAACTTTAAAATTCTTAAGAAATTGTTTTGAAAATTGAAATTTATCTGATAATAAATCCCATTTCCAACTCCCAACTTTACCAACTCTTTCTGTATTTTCTAAAAGTCTCTCTGATTCCTTTGTTTTTGTAATATCAAATTTAATTGCAAGAAATCGATCAATCTGCCCTTCAATATTAAAAAGTGGAGAAATTACATTTTGAGCTACATAGTATTTACCATTTTTGGTTTTCTTCCTTATTTCACCAGACCATACCTTCCCTGCTTGAATTGTTTCCCAAATTGGCGCGATATTCTCTTCTGGATCAATATTAGAAGAAATAATATTATGATTATTCTGCAAAAGTTCACTTTTACTATAACCCGTCATTTCTTCAAATTTTGCATTTACTTCAATGACATTTCCGCTTTTGTCCGAAATAACAACAATAGCACTTCGATTCAGGGCATCCATTACTTGCTTAATAAGTATTTCTTGCTTTCTAATTTCTGAAACATCCCTAATCGTTAAAAAAATTTTATTTGTGCTTGGATCACTAGACGCATTCCATACCATTAATTTAAATTTTCCATCACGACTACGTACTCGGAACTCAAAATTAAATGAAGAGTGTCCATGTTTGAGTTTTTCAATCTCTTGGCTAAATTCCAACAAATCTTTGGGATGAATAAAGTCAAAAAATGACCGATTAATAACTTCATTTTCATTGAAGCCAAATATTTTATAAAATGATGTATTTAATATAAGAAAACGAGCGTTAAGATCACAAATACAAAAAATGTCTGTTGATAGCTCGAAAAATTCATTTAATTTTTTAGTTTTGGTTGCCAGTTTTTCATAGGCTAAATACTGATTAGTCATATTTTCTAAGACACAAAGATATTTAACTACTTCACCATCATACGATTGTAGAGCAATGGTTTCAATTTTTAGATGGTGAATAGTATCTTCTAATCCAAGAAGTCTGAAATCTAATTCAAATAATAAATTGTCTTTAATAAGTTTATTCCAATTATCAAAAAATAATTCTCTATCTTTAGAATAAATGGACTGTACCCAACCTGAACCTAGACTCTCTTGAATTGACTTTCCACTTAACAAGCTCCAGCGTTTATTTAAATAGGTACAATTCCCATTAAGGTCAAATTCAATAACGGCCATAGGAAGCAATTCAAGCATTTGATAAAGTGTATAGATTTGCTCGGTTGAGCCAAGTACAATATGTTTAACTTGAAAAAGACTCAATTTGTTAAGATCAAAGTTAAGCTTTTGAGCTGTTCTAATATTCATATACTATGGCCACCTATTAAACTCATTACCATTATATGATTATCGTCATATAATTTTTGTTTTTAAATAAATTGTACCTAAAGATTTAAATATTTAACTTGATCGATTTAATTTTTTATTAGAATTCAATTCTAGGTTTTGATTAATGTAACACCACATTCAGTGAGATAGCCTAAAAGGTTATCTAATATCGTTGTCTTGTCATAAATACCCATTGCACCTAATTTTATCAAATGCTGACAAATTTCTGCCTCAGTATCACCTGTCAAAAAAATATAATTAATTTTTTTAAGTGAAACTAATTTAAGATCAGCGATTAATTCAAGTAAGTTAACTCCAGGCATATTTATATCTGAAACAATTAGGTCTGGAGAATAACTTAAAACCTGACTTAAATAATCACCTTTAGGATTATAAAAATCAATTTCACAGTTTGAATTTTCTTCCATAATCATTTTATAGATATTTAAAATTGAATCTTCATCATCGATAAATAGAATTTTCTCTATTTTAGTTTTTTTTAATTCATGAATATAATTAAAAAATTCTTTATACATTCTTTGATCTTTTATTATGATTTTATCTGGCAATAATTTTTGATCGATTAAAGAACATACATTACTTATATCTTGTGAAGGAAAAAGTATAAATTTTATTCCTCTGTCTTTCCATTGATTTTTAACGGCCATACAGAAACTTAGACCATCTATCGGTTCAGTAAAATAAGACGATATAATAATTTCAAAATTTTCAGATGAAATTCGAAATAAGGCATCTGAAGAATTATTTACAAATGAAAAATTAAAGTTGTATCTTGAGGAAAACTTTTTCAAATTAGAGATTAGTGATTGTGGGATACCCACGGCTAAAATATTAATTGGTGGCTCAATATTAATTGAGCCTGAATTCAATCCGTCTGCCTCAGCTTTTACTTCATCAAATGTTAAATTTCGAATTTTTAAAAATAATTGGTCATTAACTATTTTATCAATTTTAAACATCTGAGAATATTCACTCATTGCATCACAATACTTTAGTAACTGGTCAATTTTTAAATTACCACTTTCTTCTTGATGGCTTATAATTATATCTTCAACTTTATGACATATTGTTTTAATAATTTTAAACTGGAGTGCTCCAGCACTTCCTTTAATTGAATGAAACTCACCGATTAAATATCTTAAAACTTGGTTCTTTTTTTCAGGGGAATCATCTTTTTCTAATTTTAAAATCGAGTCAACGATATCACCCAATCGTGATTCTAAATTCTCACAAAAACCTATCTGTAATTCAATTAAAAAATCGTTATCTTTCATTGGTAAATATTAACCTAATATTTATATTTCACACTAGATTTTATCAACAAAATAAGCAATAAGCCTGAGTATTCCTATCCAGCTACTTTTTTAATTCAGTCAATACATCTCGATCAGGTAGATGAATGACTAGTTGATTAAATGGAATTTTAAATTTTTCGTTATTACAAATTTCTAATAACATTTTCTGTAAATCTTTTAAAATTTTAAATCTAAGTCTGGCGTGATTACCTGAAAAAATAGCAACTATATTCAAATTAAGTGTTGATGCTCCTGCGCTGTGAAAATCTATATTAAATTTTAAAGGCTTTTGAGGGTAATGCTCTAAAAGTTGATTCATTAAGGTTTCTATTTTTGGAATTAAATACGTCAAAAATTCTGATTGCATTTCATAATCAAAACCCCAAATAAAATCAATAGTAAAACCCTGACTTAGATTTATGGGGTGCAATTCCAGGTATTGAGGAACTAAAAAATATTTCAGCTGAGACTCACCAATCATCAATACAATCTGCTCTACGGTTTGAATCTTTACTTCTCCAAAAGTACCATCTGAGAGCAAGACCCAGTCCCCTGACTTTGAAGGAAACCATGGCTCATTGCTAATAATTTTTCGAGAATGCATTTTTAAAATTTTTGAAATTTCAACTTTTAATATGGGTGTATCTAGGTAAGGGTTCTCAAATGTCGTTATAAAACTTATATTTTTAACTTTCCACGACAGATTATTAAAAACAATGAGGTCACCTTCTTTTACACTTCCTAAATTTAAAATAAGCCTTCCTTCTTCAGCCAACTTTCTTAAATAATCTTTAAAAGCCCAAATTGATCCAGCAATAACCAAAACCGAAAATGTCACTAATACCCAATCACCGAGTAAATAGAGAGTTAAAATCGCCACTCCAAAGGCTGAAAAAAAACAAATAATTCCATACATGGCATTTAATGTTTTATAAAATACAATGTCTGGATTTTTTTCAACCAATGGAAGTAAGATTCGCTTTCTCATTCGACTGATGAAAAAAATTGTTAGGAAAAATGTAATCGTCGAGATGATAAGATTCTTTCCCTTTTTAGAGAAAAAATCACGAACAATGGCCGTTGTAGCATCTAACATACTCTCATCATCTTTAGTGAGGTCTAATAAATCACGATTTACTCTTTCAAATTTAATGATCAGCTCTTGTCTTAAATCATTTACATTAAATTTTGCTTCCTCTATATAAGAACCAATATCAGGTACAAGAGCTTTAAAATCAGAAGATTTCGTAACTGTTTCTATATTATTTAAAGCAATATCCGTGAGGGTGATTTTTTCTTGCAGAGAAGATAATTCTTTATTTAGGGCTTCAATTTTACGTGGTTTTGCACTAATTCTTTGAATTGAATCTATGGCCGGACCTAATAATTCTTGAGCTTCTTGAAGTAGGTCGCGCTTATGATTTTCTTCTGGT